>NZ_CP030848.1:3793502-4141878 GCF_008274825.1 Sphingobacterium hotanense | reverse complement strand
GGCATAACGGAAATATACTTGTCGCCATATTGCAGACGGTACGACTCTACCATTTTAATACCGGCGATCTTTGCTATTGCATAGGGTTCATTGGTGTATTCCAAAGTGCCGGTCAACAATGAGTCCTCGTTCAAAGGCTGTGGCGCCATCTTCGGATAAATACAACTCGAGCCTAGGAACATCAGTTTCTCTACATTGTTCTCATGTGCAAAGTGTATGACATTGTTCTGAATAGCGAGGTTTTCATATATGAAATCCGCCCGATACGTATTGTTAGCCATGATTCCACCGACCTTAGCGGCCGCTAGGAACACATATTCGGGCTTTTCTGACTCAAAGAATTCTTTAACTGCTTGCTGATCACGAAGGTCGAGCTCTTTAGATGTTCTAGTGACAATATTGGTATATCCTAGCTCTTTTAATTTGCGGTAGATCGCAGATCCCACCATGCCACGATGGCCTGCAACGTATATTTTCGCTTGTTTTTCCACGAGAATGTATTGATTAGTACAAATATAAGGTTATTTTTGCGACTTAATTCAAAGTAATGGGTAAGGATAAACTAAGAAAATTTGCAGAAGTAGCTACATTTCCAAATGTCGTACAATTAGATGCCGGTAAACCGTTTAAAGGCAAATGGGCATCAGAATTCTTTAAAAATGAGAAACCACTTATCCTTGAATTAGCTTGTGGAAAAGGTGAATACACCGTCAATCTGGCAAAGTTATTTCCAGAGAAAAACTTCATAGGTATTGATTACAAAGGGAATCGTATCTGGAGAGGTGCAAAGACGGCAATTGAAGAAGGCATCTCTAATGTAGGATTCTTGAGAATCCAGATTGAGACGATTCTGGAGTATTTTGCGGAGGGTGAGGTCTCTGAAATTTGGATCACTTTCCCAGATCCTCAACCACAGGAAAGCCGCGAGAAGAAACGCTTAACAAATCCCACTTTCTTAGAGCGTTATAAACACATCCTTGTTCCGGAAGGTATTATGCACTTAAAGACTGACAACGATGGCTTCTACGCCTATACGGTAGAACAGATCGAACTGCAGAATCTTCCTAAGTTGAAAGAAACCACCGATCTATATCATTCTGATCTAGTGGACGAGGTATTGTCTATCAAAACATACTACGAGAAAAAATACCTTGCCGTAGATAAGAACATCAACTACGTTCAGTGGAAGTTTAAAAAGTAAACAGCAATAGATTTTCCTGTTTGTGATGATTGCCGCTTGTAAAAGCGGCTAGATACGGTATTGCCTAAAAAAAGGTTCAAAATTCGATTGCAAAAACGGTTTAAAAGAATTGTAACTATTTTGCTATCATACTTTTTTATTTATATTTGATATTCAACCGATACCCATTACAATACCTTTTTGAATCTAGCTGATGGTGAAGACTTATGAGCCATATAATGATGAGCAAACGCTACTTCTCCGTTTAAAATCTGGAGATTATCAAGCTTTTACGCAGCTTTACCAACGGTATAGCCTCCGATTGCTTGGTCGAATCATTCGCCTTGTCAAATCCGAACACACTGCTGAAGAAATTCTCCAAACGCTTTTTCTCAAGGTTTGGGAGCGGAGGGATCAGATAGACGCTGATAAACCGTTGAAACCATTCCTATTTACGATAGCACAAAATCTAGTCTACGACCATTTCAGAAGAATGGCGCTAGACGAGCGGTTCAGGAATGAATTCATCAAGCAGTATGCAGAGGATTATCAACATATCGAAGAGGAGCTCACCTTTAAACAGACGCAAGAAAACGTGATGAATGCGATAAAAGCACTGCCCCCACAGTGTCAAAAGGTTTTTATCCTGTTTAAGATCGAAGGAAAAAGCTACGCAGAAATCTGCGAAACCTTAAATATCAGTAAATCCACTGTCAACAACCATCTGACAAAAGCAAATTCCCTATTGAAAAGCAATCTCCCGCTGTATCAGTACAGATTGCTGGCAACTTTTGTCTTCCTTTGGTGCCAACTTTAATTTTTTTTTCAAATCCGGATAGGTACTTTTTAGGAGTTGAGCGTATTAGCTTATAAAACCTAAACTGACCAATGCCGAAATCCGATATCCAAATCGCTTTTGACAGGTATCTTGCTGGTCACTGTACGCGAGAAGATTTACAGATTATTCTGGATAGCCTTCAGCGTGTAGAGGACGAAACGCTAAAGCAACGTATCCTTCAGGAGCTAACGACAGAGGAGATTAGTCCTCCGCAGAATAAACATCAAGAGATACTCGACAGAGTGCTCTTAAACCTTAATATGAAGCGCGCAGAAGAACTATCACTACGCGAGGGGGATGAGCGTGAGCCTGAGAAGCCGACGCGCGCAGAAGGGCTTAAATCGAATATTATCAAGTTCCTCAATCCCAAGAAGTGGTTTCTGGTCGCTGCCTGTTTTCTAGGTCTTTGTTTTATTATCCCTGTCTTGTGGAATAGCACGGCTACTGATACGAGCACACCTTCCGCAAAGAAATACGACATCTCGCTTCCCTCAACAAATGCTGCAACGATCTTATTCGAAGATGGTGAGGTTCTTTCACTGCTGGATGCAGATTCAGCGGTTCTTCGAAGTAGAGGCATTGAGGTACTCAAAACTGCCAATAAAGAACTGCAGTTTAAGATCAGTGCAGTAAGCAATGCCCCTAATCTGAAACAGACCTTCCGTTCTCCCAAAGGGGTTGTCTCGCACATTATCTTATCGGATGGCACCCATGTATTGCTCAATTCGGCGAGCCAATTGAGTTACAGCAATGCATTCACGCAAGCAGAACGTCGCGTTTCCTTAAAAGGTGAGGCGTACTTTCAAGTGAGTCATAACAAGAAACGTCCTTTTATCGTGAATGCCAATGAGACACAAATCAACGTCTTAGGCACCTCCTTCAATGTTGTTACCGATGAAAAAAAGCAGCAGGTAGTGACCACCTTGGAGGAAGGATCGGTATTGGTAAAAACTAAACAGCAGGAGATGCACATGACGCCCGGGATGCAGTCGGCGTCCCATCTAAACGACGGCAAAATCGATACGGCACATGTGAATATCGCCAATGAAATGGCATGGAAAGAAGGCTTATTCAAATTTGCCGATGAGGATATATACACCGTTATGGAAAAGATTCAAACCTGGTATGACATCGAAGAGATTGAAATAACCGACAAAACCACCGACCGCTTTAGTGGGACGGTCAAGCGCACGCGCCAGTTATCCGAGTTGTTTCAAAACCTAGAAAAGATATCGAATTATAAATTTCAAATTAAAGACAGGAGGATCATTGTTAGCAAAGGAACGTAAATTTTCAATTCTGAGTAGCCCTGAGCCTATCGCTTATCGGGCCGTTTAACGCATTCAATCAATTAACTTATAACCCTATCTATTAACCAATGAGAAAACTCAACCCTAAAACGACGCTCTTTGATCGGCGCAAGCTGATCCGAGGCATTATGACCGTTAAACTTATTGTTTTCATCGTATGTTTAATGTTCGTGCAAACATTTGCAGCAAGCTATGCGCAGAATGTTTCCTTAAGATTTAAAAATGCTAATCTGCAAAAAGTATTGGATGAAATCCAACAGCAGACAGGCTTAGAGCTTCTATACAACAATACCTTGGTCAACCGCGCAAATAAAAAGGTGACCATCGATGTAACGAACGTTTATTATAAGAACGCGCTAAAACAGGTGTTAGCAGAAACTAACCTCACATTTGAGATCAACAACAACACCGTTGTCATCAAAGGATCTAATGCAAGCCCGAAGAGCAACACGAACAGCAGTAGTTCCGCTGCAAAGCAACAAAGTACAGTAACGGGTAAAGTTACTGATGATCAAGGGGCTCCGCTCAGCGGCGTAACGGTGACTGTGAAAGGAACCAACGTTGGTACTTCCACAGACAACGATGGTAATTACAGCCTTTCCCTTCCGGGGGCCGCACAGGTACTCGTATTTTCAGCAATGGGCTACAACAGCCAAGAACTCCCGATCAATGGGCAAGCAACAGTGGATGCTAAATTGGTAGGACAAGTGGACAACCTCGACGAAGTTGTTGTCGTGGGGTATTCCACCCAAAGAGTTCGTTACTTATCGAGCTCGGTAAGCACCATATCAGCAGAAAAACTGAAAGATGTTACTGCCAATGATCTTCCAAGCATGCTGCAAGGTAAAGCGCCGGGGGTAGTGGTTTCTACGGCAACTGGAGATCCTTCTAGCCCTCCTCGCGTGCTTATTCGTGGAGCAGGTACCATATCAGCGAGTACTTCGCCATTGACGGTAGTCGATGGAAATATCGGAGGTACCTATAACCCGGCGGATATCGAATCCGTATCTATATTGAAGGATGTTGCTGCTACAGGTCTTTATGGATCTCGTGCTGCCAATGGTGTTATCATCATCAACACCAAGACAGGAAAGCCGGGGCAGACCAAAGTAGAGTTCAATAACTCCTTCGGGATGGGAAAAGCGACGACAGGAAGTTTCCGCTTGATGAACTCTCAGGAATTATACGACTTCCAAAACACCTTCTATAACCGCGATGCTAAGTTATTAGAAAATAACACCAACTGGTGGGATCTTGCTTTCCGAACCAGTTATGTCAATAACCATAACCTTTCCATCTCTGGCGGGTCGGAAAAAGTGCAATACTATACTTCCGGTGTTTTCTACAAAGAACTGGGAACACTTCAAGGTACCGGCAATACGGGCTACAACTTCCGTAACAATCTGAACGTACAGATTACCGATCGTTTCAAAGCAGCGGTATATGTCAATGGATTGGTCAACAAGAACGAGCTGGAGAACAGCAATACCATGTATGACGCCTATACAGGATTGCCATTTGACCCGGCATTCGATGCAGATGGAAATCCAATCGATGGCCGTTTCTATGAAGGCTGGACAGGTCGTGAGAAAGAAAACTTCCTACATTCCCTGCAATACAATTACAATCGTTCGAAAAACTGGGAAGTAAGCGGAGATCTGAATCTAGATTATAATGTTACGAGCAAGCTTACGCTATCCAGCTATAACCGTATCCAATTAGGTAATGGAGCGTCTGCAACTTACTACGATCGCAGAACTAAGCAAGGCGGCGCAAATATTGGCGAGCTCTATAACGGAACAGACGAGTTCAGAAGATACCTGACTTCCAACCGCGTTCGCTATGCTGAACAATTCGGATTGCATAACCTCGTTCTATTAGGGGCTGCCGAGGTAGAAACTACCACTTCAGCTTGGGGGAACACCTCCGGAAAAGGACTTCCTGCAGGCAAGGACGTGATGTCTGTTGCTACAGGAGTTCTGCAGAATCCTAGCGGCGCGAGAGATCAAGTAGGCTTCAGAAAGTACCTGGCACAAGCAGATTACAACTTCAATGATCGCTATTTCTTGATCGGTTCCTTTGTCAATGAGTTCTCTTCGAAATTCGGTAGAAATAACTCCACCGCTAACTTCTATCAATTGGGTGCTTCTTGGATATTAACCAACGAAGAATTTTTGAAAAATCACCCGGCAATCACCTTCGCAAAGATCAGAGGATCTTACGGAACAGTGGGTAATGCCGATGGTATTTCTAATTTCGGTGCACGAGGCTTATACAGCATCACACAGGAGGCTAGTTACTCCGGTCTTCCGGGAGCAGCACCTTATCAGAAAGGTAATCCAGACCTCAGCTGGGAAAAGATCGAGTCCGCAAATATCGGTGCTGACTTCTCCCTATGGAACCGTATTTCAGTAAGCTTGGACGTGTATGAGAAGAAGGCAAGTGAGCTCTTGTATAGAAAGCCCCTTGCAGCAACAACAGGCTATAGCTATGTATGGGTAAATGCAGGTTCGGTACGCAATAGAGGTCTTGAGTTCAGTATCCTTTCTCAAAATATCAAGAAAGAGGACTTCACTTGGGAAACCAACTTCAATATGGCATTCAACAGAAATAAAGTATTGGAGTTAAGCGATGGCGCTGAGGTATTCAACCCAGGAGCGAGACAACCAATTGCAGTAGGCTATGATATGGATGCCTATAACTTCCCAATTTGGGCGGGTGTGGATCCAGAGAACGGAGATCCTCTTTGGGAAAAGATTACCGTTGATGGCAATGGCAATCAAACCAAAACAACAACCAACAAATACAGCGAAGCAGCGTCCTCAGACTCTCGTCAGTTCACAGAAACCTCCGCAGCACCAAAGTTTACCGGAGGTATGAACAATGCTTTAACCTATAAGGATTTCACCTTCTCGGCATTCTTCAACTTTGTCTATGGCAACTATGTTTACAATGATACCCGTGCGTATTTTGATAATGATGGTTTGTACGAGGCGTTCAACTCAATGGTATTGCCTGATGGCTGGACACGTTGGGAAAAACCAGGTGATAATGCAACACATCCGAAGCCAATTGTCGGCGGAAATAAGGAGTCGAATCAGTCCTCGTCACGTTACTTGGAAGATGGTAGTTATCTGCGCTTAAGAAATATCAAGCTAGGGTATAACCTACCGCAATCCGTAATCTCCAAGATGCGTTTATCCAAACTACATGTTTTCGTAAGTGCGGACAATGTATGGACATTAACCAATTTTTCGGGACCAGATCCTGAAGTTTCCCTTAGCCAGGTAGATTTAAGCTCAGGTATGTCGAGCTTCAAATATCCGGTAACAAGACGATTCCTTTTTGGTCTAAACTTAACCTTTTAAACTTAGAGAAATGAAATTAGCATCATTATATCGCTCGATAACACTCATTGCATGCTTTACGCTGCTGTTCTCCTGTGAGAAATACTACGACCCAACCGAATACATCGATGAAGAGGCTGCCTTGACCAATGAGGCCGATGTAGCAACAGCTACTATCGGTAGTTATGCCTTACTAAAAAGCGAAGCCTATATCCGTAGCGGTCACTTCCTGATGGAATACCCGGGGGATGCCGTTGCGCAGGGACAATCTTCCGGCGACGACTTAACACGTGCGTATCGCTATAACCATATCAATACCTCAGGTCATGCAACCAACTTCTGGTCGCAATCCTATAAGATAGTTGCTGCGGCGAACAAAGTAATCGAATTCGTCCCAGATGACGCTTCTGCGGGTCTCCTTCAACTTAAAGGCGAAAATCTATACCTACGTGCAATGGTTCACTTTTATCTCGTGCGTGTATTCGGACGTCCCTATCCGCAAGGAAAAGGAGAGAATATGGGTGTTCCGATTTTAAGAGAAGGATTGACAGACGAAGAAACCGCTGTCTTAACGCGCAGCTCAGTGAAAGAAGTGTACAACTTCGTTCTTGCAGACTTATTAAAAGCTGCAGAATTAATGTCTGAGGACAAAAGCAGTTCCTTTGCGTCTAAAGAGGTTGCCTACGCATTGCTATCGCGCGTTTATCTCTATATGGAAGACAATGCCAATGCCATCAAGTATGCCAACTTAGTCATCAACTCCGGTCGTTATTCGCTCTTAGAGGGTTCGGAATATCAAGGATTCTTCAAAAGCTCGCCGGATAATAACAGGGAAACGATCTTTTGTATCCGCCATACCAAAGTGGAGGATAGAGGCATGAGCTCTATCAATTCCATGTATTTCAGTGGCGATGTTGCAGGAAATCCGCTTGGGCAAGGCGTCAGCGGATGGGCGGAGATCTATGCTTCCAAAAAATATTATGATCTGGTTCAAACCTATCCGAACGACTTAAGGAACTCATTTATCACCCCTTATTTATTGGATGGAAAACTGCAATACAATCAGAAGTTAACTCCGGTTACTCCTATGTATTATGTCAATAAGTACGCTTTACAAGAAGGGCAGATCAACCTTAGCTCGCCGATCTTCCTGCGTCTGGCAGAAATTTATCTGATCCGCGCGGAGGCACAAGCGAAGTCCGGAAATACAGCTGCCGCACTTGCCGATGTTAATTTATTGCGTCAGCGTGCCGGCCTGACAGGCGCTGCATTGCGCACGACAAGCAATCTGCAAACTGCGGGAATGTCTGTTCTTGAAGCCGTAATGGAAGAAAGATACCTGGAGCTTGCATTCGAAGGGCACCGTGCATATGACCTGTTCAGAAATAATATGCCGATGGAAAGAAATTATCCAGGAACGCACTCCTTGAATAACACGCCAACAACGAATATCACGCAAAAGGTTTTACCTACGGATCCACGCGTTGTATTTTATGTTCCGCAGGCAGAGATCAATAGAAATAGCAATTTGAAACAAAATCCTTAATCAACATTAAAACCTAACAACTATGACTTTTTCAAGAAGGAAATTTATCAAAGCAGCAGGCCTTACGACCATGTCGGGCATCTTACTGAACCAATCCGGGATTGCTTCAGAACGTGTATGGTCGCTGAATAATAAGACATTGAAGGTAGGACTTATAGGTTGCGGTGGTCGTGGAACGGCCGCCGCCATGGAAGCTCTCAATGCAGATCCCAACGTCATTCTTTATGCGATGGCAGATGCTTTTCAGGATCACCTCGACGAGTCGCATAAGACACTTACGGAGAAGATGGGTAAGAAAGTGCAGGTTTCAAAAAACAATCAGTTTGTAGGTCTAGATGCCTATCAGAAGCTTTTGGCGACGGATGTTGACGTGGTGTTATTAGCTGCTCCACCAGCCTTCCGACCAAGCCATCTAGAGGCTTCTGTCAATGCTGGAAAGCATATCTTCTGTGAAAAGCCTTTCGCAGTCGATGCACCTGGTCTGCGTCGCGTTATCGCAGCATCACAAAAGTCCAAAGAAAAGAACCTGGCGCTAGTGGCAGGATTCTGTTGGCGATATCACCTGCCGAAGCGCGAAACGTTCAACAGAGTATTGAATGGTCAGATCGGGAATGTCCTGGCTTCCGAAAGCACCTATAACACCGGCGAATTATGGTATAAAGAGCGGAAACCAGAATGGACAGATTTTGAATACCAGCTACGAAATTGGCTGTACTACAACTGGCTTTCCGGCGATCATATCATTGAACAGGCAATCCACAGTATCGACATGCTGCAATGGGCAATGGGCGATCAGCTGCCTATTCAAGTAACAGGTTCCGGCGGGCGCCAAAAAAGAACTGATCCGAAGTTTGGCAATATCTATGACCACTTCGCTTTAGTTTATGAATATCCAAACGGCTCCAAATCTTATTTCTCATCCAGACAGCAAAGCGACACGGCACCGTCCTATATGGTGGAATTGGTTGGCGATCAGGGTAAATGCCTTGTCGACTGCCGTACCGGTGTGCATAGTATCACTGGAAAATCGCCATGGAAGTATGATGATGAGACGAAGTTTACGGACGAGAATGCTTATAAGAAATCCAACTCGCGAAGCATGTATCAACAAGAACATGATGAGCTCTTCGAATCCATCAGAAAAAATAAACCAAAAAATGATGGAGAATGGATGGTAAAATCTAATTTAGTAGCATTAGCCGGACGAATGGCAGCGTATTCCGGGCAGACAGTGACGCTAGACGCCGCATTAGCATCTAACGAAACCTATAGTCCGGCCGAGTTCTCATGGGACATGAAGTACGATTTACCGATTGCGATTCCTGGTGTAAACATTAAAATCTAGACTATGAACAGAAAGAATTTCTTAAAATCTGCAGCCATATTAGCCGGGTCGTCAATCGTTGCACCCCAGCTACAAGCAGCAGCCAATTTCGACTTCCCGAAGGCCGCAGTACAGGGAAAGCTTAAAAAGGGGATAGGCTTTGATATGATCAAGGAGGAAATTCCCTTGGTTGATAAATTCAAACTGGTTAAAGATTTAGGCTTTGATGGCATTGAATTCAATAGCCCGGTTGCCCATTCAATCAAAGATCTATTGAAAGCAAAAGCGGCCTCCGGCATCGAAATACCTACTTTGGTCAATAAAGACCACTGGTCAAAACCACTTTCGGATCCTGATCCCGAAGTGCGCAAGTTTATCATCGACTCCTGCACGAAGTCATTGCAAGAGGTGAAAGAACTAGGCGGTGATACTGTACTGGTTGTGCCGGGTGTTGTGAACGAGAAAGTATCCTATAAAACTGCTTATGACAATGCGCTGGATTCCGTTCGTAAATTAATCCCTGCCGCCGAGAAGACCGGTATGAAAATAGGATTAGAGAACGTTTGGAACAACTTTATTCTGAGCCCGATTGAAGCTGCACGCTTTGTCGATGAAATAAACCACCCCTTAGTCGGCTGGTATTTTGATATCGGCAATGTCCTTCGCTACGGCTGGCCGGAACACTGGATCGAAGTACTCGACAAGCGTATCTTCAAATTGCATATCAAAGAATTCAGCCGCGAGAAGATGAACAACGAAGGCCTATGGAAGGGATTTAACGTAGAACTGACCAAAGGCGATATCGATTGGGCGACCGTCATGAAGAAAGTACGCGAGGTGAATTACAAAGGACAATGGATAACCGTAGAAATACCGGGCGGGGATAGAACCCGATTAAAAACTATTTCTGCACAGATGGATGATATTATCGCTCATTATTAATGGGATAATATTGTTCGAATTTTCTTTCGAGAGCCCTTTAGTCAAAGGGCTCTACGTTTTAGATCTTATTTACAGCCCATCTATTTGGGATAGCTAGGGATATTTAAACCCAAGCACTCCATCCACTCGCCATTTTCCCTAAGAATTTGTAATTTCATTCTATTATGAAAAGAATCTACCTAATCAGCCTATTGTTTTTAAGCCAATTTGCATTTGCGCAGGAGGCTTTGAAAGATAATTTTGAAAAAATATACCAAGATATCAACCAACATTCAGAAGCATACGACAGACTAAAATATAGTACGGAAAAGATTGGACACCGGCTCACCGGTTCAAAAAACGGAAAGAAGGCAGAGACCTATGTGCATGATCTCTTGAAGTCTTATGGCTATCAAGTATCCTATCAGCCTTTTTCCGCGGAGGCATGGTCCAGAAAGTCATTGAAGCTGCGGTTCAATAAGCAGGAGGTGCCTTCAGTTTCCCTAGCGCATTCTCCCGTTCGTGCAAAGGTTGAGGCCGAGCTTGTCGACCTTGGGAATGGCCTAGAAGCCGATTATCAGCGTGTGGGCGAAAAGGTAAAAGATAAAATCGCTTTGGTATTTCTGCATATCTTACCGAATTCAGGTCAAGGTTTAAAGAACCTGCATCGATCGGAGAAAACCGCACTTGCCGAGAAATACGGAGCTGCGGGTATTATCTTTATCAACAGCGTAAAAGGCAATGTGCTTTTAACGGGTACAGCATCTATTACCGGTAAGTTGATTAATATTCCGGCTGTTTGCATCGGTTTTGAAGACGGGATGAAATGCAAAGAAACCTTAGCTTCGCAGCCTATATTGGCGGCAATCGATATGAAGAATAAGTCTGGCGAGGCAACGGCGCGCAATGTGCTGGTGCATATTCCAGGGACGAGCCTAGCAAACGAAAAGATCGTTATTGGCGGTCACTTGGATAGCTGGGATCTGGCAACAGGAGCCATCGACAACGGAATTGGCTCTTTTGCGGTAGTGGACATCGCACGAGCTTTCAAAAAATTAGCCTTACAGAACAAGCGCTCGATAGATCTTGTGCTGTTCATGGGGGAAGAGCAGGGCTTGTTAGGCGCCAAAGCCTACGTGGATCAGGCAATTAAAGAGGGCAAAATTGACCAGATCAAGTATATGATAAACCTTGACATGGTGAATGCTCCGATAGGATTTACTACCACGAGAGAAGAAATGAAGCAACTTTTTGATCAGTGGGGAGCTGTATATGCGGAGCTTGATGACAAATTTAAAAATGAAAACAGTATAGCAGCAGGTCTACATAGTGATCACCAGCCCTTTATGCTGCAAGGTATTCCTACGGCTACAGGAAGGGGTGGCGCATTGCCAAATAATGCAGGCATGTACTATCACTCTAACCGCGATGTTTTTGGATTGGTCGATAAGGGCGGCTTAGAGCAAACCATTCGCGTAAGCGCGGCATTGCTCTATGCTTTAGCGAATGCGGACCAGATTCCGGCAATCAAATTATCGGATACCGCGATCAAGCAGTTCCTCGAAGACAAAGGGATGAAAGAGCCGCTAAAAATCTCCGGTGAATGGCGTTGGGGACAAGATTAATCGACTTCTGGTGAATAATTTTCTATTAGCAATTGTAGTTTCTTCCAGGTACTCGACTGTATCGGTGAGTGGTAGTCTGCATCAGCGTCCAATGTTTCTATTTTAGCTTCAATATAGGCTTTGCGATCGTTCGGCGAGGGATGCGTGGATGCCCAAGTTAGGTCAAGATCGCCTGTTAGATACACATCAAATAATTCCATCACCTGCTGGAGGCTTTTCGGATCTACACGAGCCTCTTCTAGATAAACCAATGCCTGTTCATCGGCCTCGCGTTCTAACTTTCTGCTGAAGGCCTGGCCAGTAAGAAAATTGGTTACTTCGGAGGTGCCCGATCCTGATAACAGTAAGTCTAGTCCGAATTGCGTAATCAGCGACTTCATCACATGTTTCTTTTCGCAATGTGCCATTTCATGCGCTAGTATCGCGGAAAGGTAGTTTGCGCTGTCAAGAAAATTGATAATACCAGTAGTGAGTACGATATGTCGATCAGGAAGCGCAAAGGCATTGATCTGCGAATCCTCCACAACGATGATTTTATAGCTCTTGCGCGAAATGCCATTTTTGGAAGCTAAGGGATTGAAAAGAGAGTCTACGATTTGCTTGACACTATCATCTCGAATTATGGTCATCGTATTCTCCAACTCATTAATCACCAATTTGCCCAACCGCTTCTCCAGTTTTTCTTGTTTCTCGTCCAACTCGAAAAGCTTGCTCCAGTTTACCTGAGAAAGACCGAAGTATAACGCTGCAATGCCTGCTAATAGTAAAATGAATTTTCCAACTATCTTCATTTCTTGAACAAATTATCTGTGATATCACCAAATAGAAACCAACGCACATGAATGCCTTTTCTGGTGCGTATTGAAGTATAAATCGTTGAAATAATCTCAATGATGTTGATGAGGATAACGATTGTTAGGTAGGAAAAATAACGATTGAATTCTGCGTCAGTCATCATCTCGTCTCTCCAAAAGATAATCCGTATCGTCCACCAAAACGCAACGGTATTGAAGAAAAAGATGAACAGTTGCGATATTAAGGCTTGCATACAATGCCATTTGACAAAGGCTGTCGACTTTCTATTCCCTAAATAGAAGATAACCGTCGCTAAAAGATTAAAAATAGGGAGGGGTAAGCCCACAAAAAGAGCAAACAATGACATGAGGTAGCTATTGGAAGCGTACTCCCGTTCATTCTCTGTAATATCTCTTGGCGAGAAGTTTATAGTCCTTTCTTGATATTCCATATCCAATTTAAAAGGATGAAAAGAATTAAGATGATACTTAATAAACGCTGCTTCTGCAAGGTATGCTCGATCCAGCGGTATGCGCGAAAGAAGTAGTCCTTTTGAAAAATAAGATCAATCAGCATCAACACGATTATTCCGATGGCAAGAATACTGACCAGCAATCCTAAGGGATTGATCATGATAGCTTGCATGATGTCGCCGTCTAGCAGACTTTTTACAGACCGAGTTGTTCCGCAGGATGGGCAGGGATAACCTGTAACATGCTTAATCGGGCATAAGGTTGTTCCGGTCGGACTATGATAATCAATATAAAGCCATATTAGTCCGAAAAAACAAACTATACCTGTCGTAAGGTATAGTTTATTCTTTGCTGATATCGTTTTTAGTAACTCAATGATTGTACTAATTTTTCGAAGTTCTTGCTTTTCGTAGCACCCATGATCAAGAAATAATCAATGATTGCCCAGATGCCGAAGCCGCCGCATGTTAAAAGTTTACCAATTCCAAGTCCTGTATCTCCGATCATAAAACGGTCGATACCTAAAGGGCCCGCTAGTAAGGATACAATCAATACCGTCGTTGGATCTTTATACTGTTGTATTTGTACGTTGGTAAATTTGCTGTCGTCCGCCTTTGTTAGTAAGTCTTTGATTTCCATTAAATGATATGATTCAAAGTACTTGTTATGAGACATTAAAAACATGTCAACTCTTTGGCTTTCCATTAGTGTTTTGAGGTTTATTGTTAGAAAATAAAAAATCCATTTATGGTATTAAGATAAATGGATTTTTTTGATAAATATAGAAAACTTTAATTTTTAATAAGTTTTTTATGCTTGCGTTTACTAATTTTTTCGATGTTCACCGGTTGCGGAACTTTTACGTAATATCCGGTTCCATCATATTCGCGTTTACGAGGATGTGTTTTACACTCGTCTGAACAACAGCCGTCCATCTCCCAGCCGCACTCATCGCACTGCGTAAAGTGTTCATTACACACCGGATTGGCACAATTGATCATCTTCGACGTGGTCTTTCCACAGTTTCTACAGGTAGAAATTACTTCCGGATTTACGGAGTTTACATCTACCGTAACGCGGTTATCAAACACATAGCATTTGCCTTCGAAATCTTTTCCGCCAGCTTCTTTACCATATTTGATGATACCCCCGTGTAACTGATAAACATCCTCAAATCCCTCTTTTAATAATAATGCAGATGCCTTTTCACATTTGATACCGCCAGTACAGTATGTCAATATCTTCTTGCCTTTATACTGCTCCAGTTCTTTTACTTTTTCAGGAAACTCACGGAAGTTTTCGATATCTAATGTAACAGCATTCTTAAATCTGCCCACCGAATGCTCATAATTTGAGCGAACATCCAAGATAACGACATCCTCATCATCTTTCATCTTCATGAAGTCCTGAGGCTCTAGGTGCTTACCTGTCTGCTTGTTCGGATCGATTACTTTAGGGTCTCTAAGTCCCGAGTGTACAATTTCCTCTTTGTAGCGACAATGCATTTTGATGAAAGAAAGTTCTTCCACATCGTCGATCTTAAATTCAGTCTTTGCAAATCTAGGATCCGCGTGTACCGTATCCATGTAGGTCTTTACAGACTCAGGCGTACCGGAAATAGTACCGTTCAAGCCTTCGTCAGCAACAATAATACGACCTACAAGATTAAGGGATTTACAAAAGTTTAAATGATCGTCAGCGAATTGTTCTGCGTTCTCGATCGGGCTGTAACAATAGTACAGCAGGGTTTGATATTTTGCCATATATTCATTGATACCGCTGCAAACGGCGTTTAATGTTAAAAATTATACGCAAAGATACGTAATTAGGAAAAATAAAAATTGATACGCATCACTTTTTGATCAAAGGGCGTAATAAATATTCCAGTCCGTTCACCTTGATTTCATACAGACTAGCAAGTTGAATCCCTAATTTTCCGGGTGGGAATCCTTTCTTTTTGAACCACACTAAATAGGGTTCCGGTAAGTTGCAAAGCAGATAGCCCTGATATTTGCCAAAGGGCATCTTTGTGTTTGCCAGCTCAATGAGCATCTCCGGGCGGAACAAATCAGTCTCTTGTTTTGCCATTTTTAAATCGATGTAACATTAAGCGCAAGGCGATAATGCCGTGGTTAAATAAATTAGGAATGAAACCGTAGTATTTTTTGAAGATCTCGTAGCGTTCTTTAAGGCTCTGTTTGTGTCGCTGCTGCGACATCCCACCCACTAAATACTTCGCTACATAATCCTTGACGTTGACAATCTTGTCCGCTTTTTTTGCTGCACGAATGACCCAGTCAATATCCGAGCTAAGTTTATATTGCAAGTCGTAGGGCTCAGCAATGCTGCGCTTAACGTAAATCGCCTGGTGGCAGACATTCATGCCATATTTAAACGACTTCCAGTCAAACTGCTCCGGACAGGCATGACGACGGTCGCCGAGAATCTTCCGATCCTCATTCACGAGCTTTGTTTCCCCATAATAAATGTCTGCATCAGGAGCAGAACTGAAGACTTTGCTCAACGTATCGCTCGCAAACAACTCGTCACCGGAATTCAAGAATAATACATAATCGCCAGTGGCAGCACGCAATCCCTTGTTCATCGCATCGTAGATGCCCTTATCCTTTTCAGAAATCAAAGTGCTTATATGCTGCTTAAATTCCTGGATAACATCCAAGGTTCCATCCGTCGATAGACCATCGACAATAATATATTCAATATTCGGATAGTCCTGCTTAGCAACGGAGGCTAGGGTATAGCGGATATCCCGAACATTATTGTACACAATGGTGATTATGGAAATTTTTGGCTTCTTCTCAAGCATGCTGATGTCCCGAATTTCAAAACACAAAAGTACGGAATATCGCGGGATTATCTTCGACCGTATTTTGGCAAAGTAATAGACTGCTTCGGGATAGTCCTATATCATACCTTAATCAAACCCAAATCAAAGCCGTTTGGAAGCGCTTTTGATTGGGTTATACATTGGGTTTGAAACGGGAATGAAAGGGTTCTAAGCGGATGATGCTAGGAGTGAATCTTCAACGAGTTCTCTACAAATTATTAGCGAACCACATTTCTATTTTTGCGAAATATTTTTAAGTTTGTGTTGCGAAATTATCTATGAAATTGCTGAGCTGTTTAAAAAAGGTTTTTCGCGATTTAACCATTTATTGATTTTTATTTGATGCGCTTTTTTCCCTTTGTCTTTCTCTTTTGGATTTCTTTCACTTCCTGTCAATCTTCTGGTTCTGATGTACGTCTTGCGGTCGAAAATTTAGACTTGGACTCTGTAGGAATCCAGTTCTCTCATTATATGACCGGGCAAGAAATATTAGATACCGTAGTGCCTGTAGGTGATTTCGTTACGATTTCGGGTCTGCCAGAGGATATGTACATCGTCATGCTACGTTGGCCGAGAACTTATATTCCGCATCATTATCTGCGGAGCCGCGAATTTCAGCAGGGCGTAGGCACGCAGTACTTAGTCAATAAGACTTTCTACGTCAATCCGAAGGAGCAAGTAGACTATAAGTTTTCGTTCGATAAGGGTCTTCGCGCTGAAGATATCGAAATGAACGAAGTGGAAAAGGTGAATTTAGATTTAGGAGAGTGCAGCAGCTGCGCTATTGCAGAAACCTATTGGAAAGCTTATCATGACTTTATTGCTCGCAAGGACTCGAAAATCAAGGAGCTGAGCCAGGTATATTATAAAGCTTTGGATGAGAAGGATGCATCTAGCAAGGAAAAGTACCAACAGATTGAAGCGTATAAGCAGGATACAAATGCTGATGAAGCATTTTTGAACGAGTTTGATAAGCTTACAGCCTCGTTCGGAAATGAAGCGGTCAGTAGCTTTTTTGTGTTCTTTCAGTCGAACATGGATAAAGAGAATAAGCGGTACCTGAAGAATTTTGAGGATTTAAAAGGGGAAGCCTTGGAGTCGCGGTATTATGAGCAGATGTTGAAGAGAAATAAGTGATACGCTATTTATACTAAAAGTTCTTCCATTCTTTATCTTTCCAGATACTATTTGTAACTTATTGCTGTTATTTAATAAGTTAAACCAGTAAACTGAATGCCCTCATTAAAAAAGACCATTTTAAAGTACTTTCCGATCGATAAGTTTTTCTTTTCCAGATCTTATTCACAAGAGGGCGAGGATATGCTCATCCGCAGTTTTTACGAGACACGCAAGCGCTACAAAGGGTACTATGTAGACGTTGGTGCACATCATCCCTATCGTTTTTCGAATACGATGTTTTTTTATAAGCAAGGTTGGCGCGGAATCAATATTGAGCCATCACCGGAAGCGATGAAATGGTTTCAGTTTTTTCGACGTCGCGATGTGAATCTGAATATCGGAATCAGCGAGAGTCCGCAGGAACTGACCTACTACTGTTTCAATGAGCCTGCTTTAAACGGCTTTTCTCAGGAGATTTCAGAGAAGCGTGATGGGCTGAATGCGAAGTATCATTTGGTCAAGAGCATTCCTGTTCCTACGCTGCCACTTTCGGAGGTTTTGGACAAGCATTTGCCCAAAGGACAGGAGATTGACTTTCTGTCGATCGATGCCGAAGGATTTGACTATATCGTATTGCAGTCGAACGACTGGGAGCGCTATAGACCTATTTTTGTGTTGGTGGAAGAAGAGCTGAGCATTAAGGATTTGAGCCAGTCGGCAGTTTACCGCTTTCTGAATGAGAAAGGGTACGAACTAGCCGGCAAAACGAAACGCACCTTGGTGTTCAAACGTGCCGATACACTTTAGCGCAATGCTTTCTTAGCCTTCCTTTGGTTTATTTTCTTTTCGATGAAGCGAGCTAAGCGTTCGAAAAATGTTCCTTTTCTATTCTTGTAGAAATGCTTAATCGCTGAGAATGCAATCGGGTCTTCCTCAACAAGGGCCGGGTATTTACGGATTGTTGTTTTCGCCAATTGGACTTTGTAGACCTGATCGACATCAGAATGGGTTCCGGAGCCGTCAGTTCCGGTATTTTGTATATAGGAATTGCGCGGATAGAGGACCAAGCCTTGCTGATTAAATACCGATAGGTACCAGCGGATTGCCCAGGAGTTGATCTTTCCGGCTTTAAATTGCTTCACCTGTTTCCAGAAGTTCTCACTATGGTCTACACTGAAAGCCTTGATGTCGCGTCGCTTAAAATCCTTCGTCAGTTCCTCGATATCCGGATTGAAATGCTTCCACGCCCGGTCCCATGTTGCCCATCCCCAGCTGCTGGCTACACGAAAGAAGAACGACTCAGGAAGCGACTTAGGGTTCTCAACGGGATACATATAGCCTGCAATTTGCATCACTTTCTCGTTCTCGGCATATTGATTCAATGCGGAGTTGAAATAGGTCAGCGCAAAGCGGGAAGTCTCGAGGTCATCTTCTAACACAATAATGCGCCCATGTTTCTGAACTACCTGCGTTACTCCGTCAATAACCGAATTCGCAAGACCTTTATTCTGTCCACGTTCAATAATATAGATGTGCTTAAACTTCCAAGGTTCTCGGATAATGGCGCGCACGCTGTTGACATCGTCGATATCATCGGCCGTCTTTGCAGCATCTGAGAAGATGTAGATTTCAGACTGATCAGCCAGTCTATTGGCTTCTAAAGCCTGTAGTGTTTTTCTAGTGTGAACGGGTCTGTTATAAACAAATAGTGCAATCGGTGCTAACATGAAGGGGTTTTACTATCTATATTGTTCAAATATATGGAGTTAATCTCGCAATGCTTATGTATATTGGTATTTTTTATATGCTGTACAAATATCTTTCCTAAATTTGATGAGTTTTAAAATTCATGAGCGATAATACAAAAAACATCACCCTCAACGGCCTTTTCTGGAATGCCCTTGATCGTTTTGGTAATCAGATCATTGTTACCCTCGTCACGATCATCACTTCCCGAATTTTAAATGAAGAGGATTTTGGAGTGATTGGTGTTTTGATGATCTTCTCGACGATCGCCACAGCATTTGTCGATAGCGGACTAGCCACTTCTTTAGTACGCTCCAAAAAAGTGGATGAATTGGATTATTCGACCATGTTCGTTTTTAATCTATTTGTCAGTATTTTTTTCTACCTGATTTTATTTTTCTCTGCGCCTTATATCGAGGATTATTATGGTATTCCGAATCTTGCGCTCTATGCGCGAGTGCTGTTCCTGCAGTTGCTGATTCACGCTTTCGGGATTGTACAGTATGTGAAGATCCTGAAGAATTTCCAATTCAATGTGACCGCGAGAATCAATGTATTGGCGATCTTTTTTTCCGGGATTATCGTCGTTGTTCTGGCTTTGACAGGCTTTGGCGTTTGGGCTTTGCTGCTACAGACGGTACTCTATACCTTGTTTCGGACCGCGATGCTCTGGTATTGGGGCGATTGGAAGCTGAGCACGCTGGTGTCCATGGCCTCGCTTAAGCATCATTCCTCCTTTTCATTGTCTTTTATGGTTGCTAATATGATGGGGAAAGCACTTTCGCCTTTGTATTATTCTTTTATCGGTAAGCATTTTTCCATTAAGGAAACCGGCTATTATTATACCGGGAATAAGTGGGGAGAGACACCCGGGATGATGATTTCTGCGATCATTCAGGGCACAACCCTGTCGACCCTTACGCCTATCCAAGATGATTATCCGCGATTCCTAAATGCCTGTAGGAAATCGATGTCTTCTTTGGCTTTTGTGTTGCTGCCGGTTAGCCTTTTGGCGATTGCAGTCGCTAGGCCGGGTTTCAGTTATTTCCTGACGGATAAGTGGCTGCCGTCTGTCGAATATTTTCAATGGTTATGTTTTGCTGGCTTCTTTATCTCCTTTGCAGATATGAATGTCAACTTCTTAAATATTAAGGGGCGTTCGAAATACGCCCTAGGCCTGGAAATTGCTAAATTTTCCTTGGCGATAATCGCGCTGTTGTTGACTTATCAACATGGTATTATATATATTGTTTACGGGCAGGTTGTGGTAAGAATATTGATCTATTTGGCAACAACCGTGATGAGCGGCAAGGTCTATGGTTATCATTTCCTCTCGCAAATGAAAGATCTTGGGCCATCATTTCTCATCAGTATCTTCGCTGCGGTATTGGCGTATCTACCTTTATATTTTCAGCTTATTTCGCACGATTTACTGCTCATCATCTGCCAAAGCCTTATATTCGTAGTCGTTTATGTCGGCATCAATCACCTGATTGGAAATGCCATTTGGATGGAGGTGCTCGGCATGCTTAAAAAGAAATTTGCTAAATAGTTTTCATGGATTTTGTTGCACAAGGAAATTGGGTTGGATATCAGACTGTTTTTTATCATGAGAAAACAGGTGCTTATGGTTTGGATATCAATGATGTCATTGACTACGGCAACCTGGAGATTGATCAGGAAGGCTTAGCAGCTTATCTGGACTTTGGTTATTCCGTGTTCGGACATACCCCTGTCAAACATGTGAAATTCTTGTTGCCGAACCAACGTCTTTATCTCGAGGATGGGAAGCCAGTGGTACGCGAGCGTGCGGATGCCATTGCTGCAGAATTGGGAAAAGAAACACATGAGGACGATGTTTTCCAATTGATACATCATCGCGTAAACAATTGGGCGAATGGTTTTTCCGAGAACATCCTTATCCCTACCAGCGGAGGCTTTGATTCGCGATTAATGAATGTATTGATCGATGACAAATCCCGTATTCATGCTTATACCTATGGCACTTCGTTTAATCAGGGTGCTTCGCGCGAGTCGGTGTATGCCGGTTTGCTTTCCGAGCGCTTAGGGACGCAATGGGATCGGATTCCTTTGGGGCAGTTCAACGTCTATATGGACGATTGGTACGATCAGTTCGGCCCAGCGGTGGCGGCTTCGGGAACTTACCATATGGAGTTTTACGAGAAGATTAGAGCGAAGGAAAATCAAGCGAAATTGGGACTGTTGAGCGGTATCATTGGCGATGCCTGGGCAGGAGCCGTCAAAGTGCCGGAAATAACGTCGGCAAGTCAGTATCGTACCTTAGGCTATACCCATGGGATGAGTGCGGACTCCAAGTTGGCGATGAACGTAGACTACACAGGGCTTGGGGAAACATTGTTTGATAAACAGAAAGAAGACTTGAAAAGTCCGGACTTCCGAATTGTTACCGCAATGCGGACCAAGATGATGATGCTACAATATTTAATCGCTGTGCCGTCGCGTATGGGTTTCCCGGGGTATTCACCTTTCGTGGAAGAGGATATTGCCTTAGCGATGCTCAATTTGCCTGTAGAGCGAAAGCAAGATCGTGCATGGCAGCGAGATTATTTTAGAAAACAAAATTTGCTCTTCGAAGAGGAGAAGCATAAATATACCTACCAAAATTCGCTAAACTATTATGCTTTGCTGCATGAACAGCTAGAACCGCTGGATGCATCTTTATTGCGCGAATTGATCAAGCCGGGGTATCTGGACTGGATAAACCAACGAATCCTAAATATCGGCGCGAAAGAGCGCGTTTTCCAAACGCTTATGCATACGCCGAAGGTGAAAGGCGTGCTGAAGCTATTAGGGGCTAGGAACGGTCTATTAGCAGCTTATTTTGCGTATATTACGATTAAACCTATCGAAACCTTATTAAAGAAACGCAATGCAAGCATCACATCAGCATAGATTTCTATTCGTCGGCGACGCGGTGTTGCAAACGGAGCCTGAACTGTCGGAAGAATTAAAGGCCTTGCTTTTCTCTGCTGATATCCGCTCATGCAATGTGGAAGCACCCTTGCAGGGCTTTGGTAGTCCTATTGCAAAGACAGGACCCTTGGTGGCACAAAATCGGCTAGCGGCAGATTGGCTGATTGCTTCGGGATTCAACCTCTTTCCCATGGCGAATAATCATATTTATGATTATGGAATTGAAGGCTTATTGCATACCATGGAAGCTTTTCCACACGATGCTACTTTAGGCGTAGGAACGGAGGAAGATGCCTATGATATTTTAGTGCAGACCTTTGACGATGTGAAGTATGCTTTTTTGGCGTATGGCGAGAATGGTTATGGGGCGTTAAATGGTGATCGAGAGGCTGGGCATGCTTGGGTAAATAGCCCGCGCGTTCAGGAGGATATACAGCGCTATAAGAAAATGGTCGACGTGTTGATCGTTCAGGTGCATGCAGGGGTAGAGCTATTGGATGTGCCGATTCCGGAATGGCGTGCTCGCTATCGTCGTTTGGTAGATTTAGGAGCTGATGCGGTCATTTGCCATCACCCGCATGTGATGCAGGGAATTGAAGAATACAAGGGCAAGCTGATTTGCTATAGCTTGGGGAATTTTTATTTCGATTACCCCAGCAATCATCCACAGTGGAATCTTGGTGCGGTGTTGACTTTAGACTTCCAGAACAAAGAGCGTGTTGCGTATGACTTCCAAGTGGTCAAGAAAACGGGGACTCGTGTGGAATTGGAGGACGAGTCGGTTTCTGCAACTTGGCTGAAGAATCTTAATGAGAAGCTAAATTCTGCCTCGTATATAGAATATGTGAACGAGGCTGCCGTGCGCGATTGGGAACAGCACCATGCAGCATACTATGCGAAACCGTTCAACGGATTAGCGAAATATAGCTTGAAGAACATGCTGAAGCATGCGAAAAGGGTGTTGTTCAATAAGAATATTGATTACAATATGATTTGGCACAATATGTTTATCGAAAGCAACAAATGGCTCGTTGAAAGAGCCATTCGGTATAAATTTAAGCAGGAACAAAAGTAAGATTTAAATAACCGTTACTTGGTTTCTGAACTCTTTTAAGCTTGGATGATTGGGGTCTAAGTCGGTAATCAGGTAGTTGATATCGCGCAATGGTGCTACACGCATCTTCTGATTGGAATTCAGCTTTTCTACGATGCTCAATACGCCCAATTTCTTCGAGCATTTAATCATCGCTTTTTTGATCTGAACAACCTCCCAGTCAGAATCTGTAATTCCTTCTTCTACAGATAAACTGTTGGTTCCTAATAAACAAAGATCGACCTTAATTTCTGACAAGGCATTGATCACCTGAGAACCCGAAACAATATTGGTGTTTCTGGATAGATGCCCGCCTAGTAAAATAACTTCTAGATTTTCTTTCTCGGCAAGTTCCAAGGCTACTAATGGGCTGATGGCGAAAAAAGTACACTGTATATCCTTCGGCATCAAGCGCGCTAGTTCGATCATACTGGTACCACCGCCAACTAGTACGGTCATGCCGCTTTGTATAAGGGAGATTGCTTTGCTGGCAATTTCTTTCTTTGCCTCTTTTGCATAGACATTGTTTTCCTGGAAAGGGTAGTGGAAAGACTTCGATAGTGCACCACCATATACCTTTAGCACTTGTCCGCTCTCCGCCAACTCATTTAGATCCCTACGAATCGTATCCTCCGAAACATTAAGTTGTACACTTAGATCAGATGAAAGTACTTTATTGTGGAGATTAATTTGATGGATAATAAATGCCTGTCTTTCTTCTTTTAACATAACATATGTATTGATTAGGTCTGTAAAAATATAAAAATATTGGATAGTTCGAATTAAGAAGCATCATCTGTTGGAGAATCTTTTCCTTCCTCAGCTGTTTTCTTTGCTTTGAAGCGCGGCGTGAAGCCTTTAGGCTTTGCTGCTATAATAACGCTTTCTTCGCTTGATTCCGTATCGGGCGTCTGCGGTTTTTCCTCCGGCAGCTGATCTGGGATGTCTGGGCTAGGTTGGGTAGATGTAGTCTCTGGACTCGCTGTTGTTTTTGTTAATCCTGCTTTAAAGCGTGGTGTAAAGCCTTTGGGTTTTGCGACCGGGCTAGGTTCCTCTTCTTTTTCGGAAGCAGGGGGCTCGGTTGCAGTAGGCGCAGTCCCTGCGCTGGGCCCGACCGCTTTAGGCGGATTGGCTGCTTTAAAGCGAGGCTTAAAGCCTGCGGGCTTCGTAATAACCGGTTTATTCTCTGCCTCTGCTGCGGCCGAATCGCTTGCAGTCTTGGTTTCTTCTGCTGGACTATCTTCTACTTTTTTAGGAAGGTTGTCCGCTTTGAAGCGAGGCTTGAAACCGCTTGGCGCTGCGGGTTTTGTTTCTTCGTTCGCAGCCTCTTCGGTTTTCTCTTCGGTAGGCTTTGCCGCTGCAGCTACTTTAGGGCGGAACTTAGGTTGAAATCCGGCAGGTTTTGGCGCTGCTGGCACGTCCTTTTTTTCCTCCGCTTCTGTTGTTTTCGATTCTGCCGTTCCAGCGCTTGCTGCCGCTTTAAACTTAGGACGGAAGCCTGCTGGCTTCGCTGCTACCGTCTCCGGCTTGTTCGCTGTTGGGCTAGATGCAGGAGCTGGTTTTGCCGCTGATGCTGTACTGATAGCTTCCTCCGGAAGGAGATAGCTTTTACGAAGTCTATTGAACCAGAACTTCTTACTGTGATCGAAACTCTTCTCGCCCATCAGTTCATAATGTTCCGCAAATTCTTGATATAAAGAGGGCTCAGCCTTCTTTAAAGCTTTGATGTCGATTTTCTTCTTGGCAAAAAAGTCTGCGAATGTCAGCATATACAAATGTACATAATCGAGATTACTTTTTAGTTATGCACGGTAATGTTGATTGGAAGGGATAAGGCACAAAAAAACATTCATGATACTCGGGTATCACCAACAGCCATGAAAGTCACGGGCTCATAGTCCCAATAGGCATTTAGCCAAAACGGTATCTTAGTACCAATAAATATAAGACCTATGGCTGTCAGCGGATTACCCTTTATTCTTGATCGTGGCTGTGGACTGGATGTCCATAAAGACACAGTAGTTGCTACCATTAAAGGTAGTGATTTTGATACAGAGACAAAAACCTTCTTAACTTTTACGGATGACCTGTATGATTTAGTGCAATGGCTTCAATCCCATTCCATTACACAGGTTGCCATGGAGAGCACCGGTGTTTACTGGCGACCGGTTTACGCGGTTTTGGAAGATTACTTTCACATTTTGTTGGTCAATGCCCGCCACATCAAGAATGTTCCGGGGCAGAAGACCGATAAGAAGGATAGCGAATGGATCGCCAAACTGCTTCTTTCCGGTCTACTGAAGGGTAGCTTCATTCCAGCACAACATATCCGGGAGCTCAGGGAGCTCTACCGACATAGACGCAAGCTGATCGCGATGCGGACTGCAGAAAAGAACCGGTTGCAGAACATCCTTGAATCTGCCAACGTCAAACTGCGGAGCGTGGTCAGCGACGTATTCGGTGTAAGCGCCATGGAAATGGTCCGATCCATGGCTAAAGGTCAGAGCGATCCTTTGCTGTTGGCAAGCATGGCCAAGGGTTCACTGGTCAAGAAACACGCAGAACTGATTAAAGCACTTACTGGCAAGGTCACAGATCACCACCGCTTCATGTTGACCCTTATACTGCAATCCATCGATCATATCAATCTACAAATAGCACAATCAGAGGCTCAGATGGAACAGTACGCAAGGATCATGTATCGGGAGCTGGAACTACTGGAGACTATTCCGGGAGTGTCTTCCAAAGTAGCATTAGGAATCGTCTCAGAGATCGGTACGGACATGACCCAATTTGCAACACATCAGAACCTTTCCTCATGGGCTGGTGTTTGCCCGGGCAACAATGAGAGTGCAGGAAAAAAGTATTCCTCCAGAACAACACATGGAAATAAGTATCTCAAGACGACGCTCGTAGAGGCCGCATGGGTAGCTTCTAGATCCAAGGCCAATCCCTTACTTGCAGTCAAGCATCACCAGATCGCTGCCCGAAGAGGACATAAGAAGGCGACAATAGCCATTGCACATAAGATATTGACCGCTGCATACCATGTGCTGAGGGACATGGAACCCTATCAATTACATCCCCAGGATATAAAAATACTGGAAAATAGAAGACTTAAAAGAATTGACAGATTACAGAAACAATTGAGTACCCTGAAGAACACGTCTTATAAATAAAAGATCGACCTTTTTTTGGTGGTTAGACTCCCCGTGAAAAAAACTGATAACAGACGTTTAAGAACCAACAGTTGATGCCTTTAGAGCTCGAAGAAAAAATTATACTCTTGTTTTTAGTAATAAAGTCCTTTTTTTGATCAAGAAGAATACTTAAGAAACAGAAACAAAATATTCCAGACAAAAAAATAGACCCTTGAACAATCACTGGTCTGATTTTTTATTGGTTTAGATTGAAAAAACAACAATAACTTTCAGAAAAAAAGAGGGCAAAGCCCTCTTCTAAATATTTTGTTGTTGGATTAGTCCATATTGTGGTAGACCGCTTGCACATCATCATCCTCTTCGATCTTATCGATCAATTTAAGCACGTCTGCTGCCTGTTCTTCGCTAAGCGTACTATGTGATAGGGAAATGCGTTCAAGCTTCGCAGAGCTTACCTCAATACCTTTCTCTTCCAGTAATCTTTGCATATTACCAAAGTCTTCAAAAGAAGTCTGTACAACGACTACGTCGTTTCCTTCTTCATCAGCCTCTACATACAGTTCCTCTAAACCTCCATCGATAAGTTCTAATTCTAGTTCTTCTACATCCAATTCCTCTGTAGCAGGGAAACGGAAGATGGATTTACGTTGGAAGATAAAGTCTAATGAACCCGTTTTGCCTAATGAGCCGCCGGACTTTGTAAAGTAGCTGCGGATATTTGCTACGGTTCTGTTGGTATTATCAGTTGCTGTTTCGATCAATACTGGAACGCCATGCGGACCATAGCCTTCGTATACATATTCTTCATAGCCTTTTGCGTCTTTTTCGGAAGCACGCTTGATGGCAGCTTCTACACGGTCCTTCGGCATGTTTACTGCTTTCGCGTTTTGAACAGCAGTACGCAGTCTGGAGTTGTTTTCCGGGTGAGGGCCGCCTTCTTTTACTGCAATAGCAATTTCTTTTCCAAGACGTGTGAACTGGACAGCCATTTTGGCCCAGCGTTTAAATTTTCTTTCTTTTCTAAATTCGAAAGCTCTACCCATTTTATTATAATTTTGATTTCAGATTCGATAACATGTCCTCTGTCATCGCTTTCAGATCAAAAGTTGGTTTCCAACCCCAATCTTGTCTTGCTTCGTCATCGTTGATGCTTTTTGGCCATGAGTCTGCAATTGCCTGACGAGGATCATTCTCGGAATACGAGATTTCAAAATTAGGAAGAATTTTTTTAATTTCTTCGGCTATTTGTTTAGGAGTGAAGCTAATTCCTGCTAAATTATAGCTCGAACGGATGGTTAATGCTGATTCCGGGGCGTCCATTAACTCGATTGTTCCTCGTACGGCATCGTCCATATATAGCATAGGGAGTTCGCTGTTTTCGGATAGGAAGCTCGTGTATTTTCCTTGGCGAATGGCTTCGAAGAAGATATGCACCGCATAATCCGTTGTACCGCCTCCTGGTTCTGTACGCCAAGAGATAATACCTGGGTAGCGAACACTGCGGATATCTAATCCATAACGGTTATGGTAGTATTCTACCAAACGCTCACCGGCAAGCTTACTGATACCATAGATACTGTTAGGATCCATAACGCAATACTGCGGGGTATCGATTTTTGGAGAATGTGGTCCAAATACAGCGATAGAGCTTGGCCAGAAGATTTTCTTGATTCCCAATTCTACGGCAAGGTCCAGAACGTTCAATAAACCGTTCATGTTTAAGTCCCAAGCTTTTTGAGGGTATTGCTCGCCGGTTGCAGATAGCATAGCGGCAAGTAAGTAAATCTGTGTGGGCTTGTATTTCTCTAATATGGCGCGGATTCCTTCTTTGTCAAGGACGTTTAATGTTTCGAATATTTCACCCTCGGCAATTTCTTTGGGAGGTCGGATGTCAGAGGTGATCACATTTTCTTTTCCGAATTTAATTCGTAAAGCTGCTGTTAATTCAGAGCCGATTTGACCGTTGGCTCCAATCATCAAAATGCATTCTTTCATTGCTGCAATGATATTTATGTAAGGTAGTTTCTGTTATTAACGATGTAAATCGATTACCCCGGCGAAATTAGTAAATTAATGCTGGGTAATCCCCCTCGAGAGCGATTTTACGCAAACGTATGAGTGAGAAAATAAGTGTTTTAACCCTGTTTTTTCTGAATATCTCTGTCTTGAGAAACCATCAAGAGCGTTCATTCTTGTTGCGGTTTCGACGGAAACATGAGCGTTTTTTCATCATTTCCAAGGGTAAAATCATTTTCTCCACGAAAGTACTAAATCGCCAAATTCTACTATCTCCTTTTAGATTGATATATTGTCAACAAAGTACTGGACTTTCTGAATTTATTTCAGCGAAATAACTGATGTCTTGAATATTGTTCCGTGAATAGGCTTATTGCTTATTAATAGCTAAAATTAATTGCAAACATTGATGTTTATTTAGTAAGTTTGCTCACTTAGATACAATGAGTTATAATCTATTTTACTTAAAATTTAAAGCAAAAATTTAAACTATGAAAGTTGCAGTAGTAGGCGCGACAGGACTTGTCGGGTCAGAGATGTTGACAGTATTAGCGGAACGTAATTTCCCGGTAACAGAGTTGATTCCCGTAGCTTCGGAGCGTAGCAAGGGTAAGGAAATTGACTTTAAGGGAAAGAAGTATAAGGTTGTGACGCCTACTGAAGCTATTGCACTGAAACCAGATGTTGCTTTATTTTCTGCAGGTGGCGGTACATCGACGGAGTTTGCTCCTTTGTTCGCGGAGGCTGGAATTACGGTAATCGATAATTCATCGGCATGGCGTATGGACCCTAGCAAGAAGTTGATCGTTCCTGAAGTAAATGGAGATGTGTTGGAAGCGAGCGACAAGATCATCGCAAATCCGAATTGTTCTACAATTCAGATGGTAGTCGTGATGAAACCGCTTCATGAGAAATATAAAATCAAACGTGTCGTGGTTTCGACATATCAGTCGGTAACCGGTACGGGCGTTAAAGCTGTTGACCAGCTGATGAACGAGCGTGCAGGTAAGGATGGAGAGAAAGCTTATCCGTATCAGATCGACTTAAATGTTATTCCTCATATTGATGTATTCCAAGATAATGGCTACACGAAAGAGGAAATGAAAATGATTAAAGAAACAAATAAGATTATGGGTGATGATTCCATCAAGGTGACGGCTACTACAGTTCGTATTCCGGTAGTTGGTGGCCACTCGGAGTCTGTGAATATTGAGTTTGAGAATGATTTCGATCTTGCGGAATTAAGAGCTACTCTAGAAGCGCAAGAAGGAATTATTGTTGTTGATAATCCTGCTAATCTAGAGTATCCAATGCCTAAGGATGCTCACGGTAAAGACGAGGTATTCGTTGGGCGTATCCGTCGCGATGAGTCGCAAGCGAATACGGTAAATCTTTGGATCGTAGCAGATAACTTACGTAAGGGTGCTGCAACAAACGCTGTTCAGGTAGCAGAGTTATTGCAAAAGAAGGGATTGATTTAGATTTTAGACGTTAGATTTAAGATATAAGATGGATGAGGCTGTCTAAAAAGGTCTCTTAAAGAAAGAACCCCGTCATTAAAAAATGGCGGGGTTTTTCTGTTTTTTTGTCCTTAAGATTTTGTATCTTAAGGTGCACCCAAAAAAACAATATGGCAAACATACAATTCAAAGCGCTTCCATCCAATAGTCCGAGTCTATTTCCTGAGAATATTTTAGATCGTATTCCAATGAATCATCCGGTTCGTTTGGTGAGTCAGGTTGTTGATCAGTTGGATCTTGAACCTATTATCCGTCAGTATAAAGGCGGAGGCACCACTAGTTTTCACCCTAGAATGCTCATTAAGGTGCTGTTCTACGCCTATTTAAGCAATATCTATTCTTGCCGAAAAATCGAGCAGGCCCTTCACGAGAACATCCATTTCATGTGGCTTTCAGGGAACAGTACACCTGATTATCGTACGATCAATTATTTCAGAGGAAAGCGTCTTAAAGGACAGATACAAGAGCTGTTTGCCAGTATCGTTCGTATGCTACATGATATGGAGTATGTTAGCTTGAAAGTTCAATATGTAGATGGTACCAAGATCGAGTCTGTCGCTGGTCGTTATACGTTCGTTTGGAAGAAATCGGTCGAGAAGAATAAGGTAAAGTTAGAAGCAAACATTGCTTCGGTTCTTTCGGAAATCGAGGCTCAGATCGCCCAAGACCAATCTTCATTAGGTAATCAAGAAGTTAGCAAGGCCATCGATAGCAGTCAGTTGAAGGAAAAGATCGAAGCGATCAATGCCAAGTTCAAAGGAGCCAATAAATCTACTGATAAGCAACTTAAGAAACTTGAAGAGGACTATTTACCTCGACTAGAGAAATATGAAGAGCAACTGGAAGTACTGGGAGATCGCAATAGTTATAGCAAGACCGATACCGATGCTGTGTTTATGCGGATGAAAGAGGACCACATGAAGAATGGCCAGCTTAAGCCAGCCTATAATGCCCAAATCAGCACCGAAGATCAGTTCATCACCCATTACAGCATCCATCAAACAACTGCCGACACCACAACCCTGCCGGAACATTTGGAAGGCTTTGAGTGCCATTACGGAAAACAAAGCGAACAGCTTGTAGCAGACGCGGGTTATGGTAGCGAGCAGAACTATGAATTGATGGAAAAACAGGGCATAACTGCCTTTGTCAAGTACAATTACTTTCATGTGGAACAGAAGCGCAAGCATAAACAGGATCCTTTCTCGGTACAGAATCTGTATTACAACCAGCAAGATGACTATTATGTATGTCCCGCAGGACAGAAGCTCAGCTTTATCGGTCATGCAACCAGAGTTAGTGCCAACGGATACACAGCCCAGGTCAGCTGTTATCAGGCTCAGCGATGCGAAGGCTGCCCGATGCGCAGTGGGTGTCATAAAGCTAAAGGCGATCGGCTCATTGAAGTGAACCATAGACTCAATCAGCTCAAGGATAAAGCCCGGGAAAGGCTGGTATCGGAAGAGGGAATGTACCATCGAAGCAAGCGCCCCATAGAAGTGGAATCCGTTTTCGGTCAGATGAAAAGCAACAACAGGTTTACCCGGTTCACAATGAAAGGACTGGAGAAAGTCGCTGTGGAGTTCGGATTGATGGCCATTGCCCATAACCTCAGAAAATGGGCGAAAAAGTGGGCAAACGATGTCTTCTTTGGGAATGGTTATAGCGATAAAACACTATATACAATAAAAATTCGAGTCAGGAGCGTTAAAACCATAAAATATCGACTTACTGCTTAAAACTCAAAAATGAAAACAGTAATGAAATCGCAAAAGCTATAAAACAGAAGAAGGTGCCTTTTTAGACACCTTCATTTTTTTCTGAAAGTGTCTGTTTTCAGAGGCCATCAAGAACTTTCATCCCTGTTGGTGTTTCAAAGGAAACATGAAAGTTTTATTTGATCGATGCCTAGCGAGACTGGGGAGTGCGAGAAGCTTGCAACTCTTCTTTTCTGTTTAAAAAACTGATTATTATTAGATGTTTTGGGGGCAGTGTTACATAGTGGTTAGCCTTGTGTTTTATAGAGATGGTACACATGCTGAATGCGCTGGCTTCATAAAAACTTAATGTTGAAATGATTATTCTTTTGCCAGTAAAAGCTATAGTTTTGAGCCGATGAATTTGATAGGGTGAGAACGAAGATGAACATAAAGTATGCTGTTTGTCGTTCCGAGAGGAATAGGCATAAACTGCTCTTTGACATTTTGATATGGTATCTACGATGCCTTTGACCTTTAATAGAAAGGTGTGCATTTTTACACATATAAAGAGCAATGGCATGGTCTGTATTGTTCAGTCTTAGGGCTGATCTAAAACAAATAAAGCTGTCCTTTTGGACAGCTTTATTTTATTTATTGGAGGCTATTAAAAGCACTCCACTGTATGTCTTGTTTCTGTTAATTATCTAACAGGAACGAATTGCCAGTTATCATCAAGGTAAGTAGAAGCTGAAATACCAGTTGCTACATAACCTTTACCATCGATTGCAAAACCGATTGCTTTTTCACGAGCAATGGATAAAGCTTGGTGTTTGCTAGTCCATGAATCGTCTGAAGGCGTGTATTTCCAAACGCTAGTTACAACACCTGATGCTGAACGACCACTAACTACATAACCATTGCTACCAATCGCAAATGCAGAAGCATTAGCACGTCTAACATCGATATCATCAGTTTTTAAGTCGCCTAATTTTTTCCACTCTGTTCCGTCGAATGAGAAGAATTCTTCAGGGTATGCATTATTTGAAGTACCACCACCAACGTATGCTACATTATTGATTACGAACGCGAAAGCATATGCTTTTTTGTAAGTAAATTTAGTAGTGATTGCAGTCCAAGTATCTGTTTTAGGGTTGTATCTGTAAAAATCGCTGAATGTTTTATCAGTTGGAGTTGCTCCTAATCCTACGTATGCATTGTCACCAATGGTGAATGCTACAGCACCAAAACGAGCTTCGCCAGGGAAATCAGCTTTCTTAGTCCAGGTATTTGCTGTTGGATCATATTGATAGAAATCTTTTAATGCTTTTTCGCCATCATATCCTAAACCAACATATCCTTTTCCATCCACAGCAAAACCTACTGCTGAATGTCTAGCTGAACCTGTAAAATCTGCTTTTTGAGTCCATTCTGTACCATTGAAAGCATAGTTGTCGTTCAACGTATTACCAGTTTTGATGTAACCACCTACTAAGTAAGCAACTTTATCTAATGTGAAAGTAGCAGCGTTACTACGAGGGTCGCCAGTAAATACTGATGATCTTGTCCACTCTGTCGGTCCATTGTCTGTTGTATCCGTACCTTCTTCGTCTTTTTTACATGAGTTAAGTGATGTAATAGCAAAAACGCCGACTAAAAGTAATACAAGCCAGTTTCTCTTGTTCATAGATTATTTAAATTTTGTATATACGATGTTTAATTTAATTTTTGGTTTGTTGTTCTCCGTTGCTAAAATACTAGTATTTGTGCTATAGTACAATTCCGAAGGGATGATCAATGGTGGAACTTGCTGTCCTTGATTAATTTGTTCCCCTTGTGGCGAAACAGATAAAAATAAGGATTTATCTTTTGCATTCTCATCATTGGCTGAGCGAATGTATTGGATCATGTTGAAAACATAACGTCCGTTACGCCCAGTATTATTACCTACTACGTAGTTCCCGTGTTGAATTGCATTCGCGAATGGTGTATTGACATAGCCTGTCGCAATATTATCTGTTGCAATCCACAACATAGGTTTCAGTGCAGCAGTATAATGTCCAAGATCTTTGGAAGCTACTTCTATGATCAACTCAGCTTTATTGATAGCGATATTCTGGGTCTGCATGAATTCAGCCAAGCCTGGGAAAGTAATTTTTGTTACTACACCTGTGCCGCCTTGAATATAGCTTACGCCATTGCTTGCTGTACTAGGTATTTCTTTCGTTGTACTAAGTGTTGCAAAGGCTGTTCCTGATCTGTCTGCTACGAAGTTGTTGTAGTGGAATCTACGATCTCCCATTTGTAAAGTCTTAGCAGTTGACTTTTTAAAGCCATCAGCACCATTATATGAGTAGTGTATTTTGACAGAAAGGATATTGTGGAAACCGATAATTGCTGTGTTGCTTGATGCCGGCACCAACACCATACCTTTAAAATACTCCTGGAAGTTGGCAGTTGAATTGAAGATATAGTCTGCTGTGCGGATTTTTTCGAATAACTCCGTCCCCCAAGTATCTGCTAAACGGATACTTACAGAATCACGTTTGTTCATATGTGGCATAAAGGTCACCGAACCCAAAGGATTCGCATCGTATGCGAACTTTTGCTGTCCGAAAATGGAAGCACCTGAGATATATACTGGAATCGGTTGCCCTGTCATCGTGTTATTCAATGTTGTTTGCTCTAACGTTTGAGTTACGCGATGTGCTACAATGGTTTGCAATTTCGTTGTATCGCCGTGTGTATATTTGTCAAAGGTTGGACGTAGAACTAACGTGATAGAGTCATAAACTGCGTTCTTTGGAATATCATTGCTTACATTTTCCGGCATTAAGCGGAAATAAGCATTAGACGTAACACTTCCTATTGGACCTTGTGAAACTTTACCTACCAATAAACGCGTTGTTGTGTCACCAGTTCCGGAAGTCGGAATGTTCGGCATAAGAACAGTAGAAACAATAGCGCTAAGTGTATCGGATGAAGTTAAGTTTAAGTTATCGATGTTTTCATTTTTCAATGAAATAGACATATCCTTATCGCAACTTACGAAGAATAGGCTCACACTCAAACTTAGGATAATAAGGAAAGTTAATTGTATATTTTTAATCATAAAATCACCAGTCATGCAAAAGTAATTAATGGGAACTGTTAATCAGTGTTATATTTTGTTAAAAGTGGCCCTGAACCTATGCGGTGCAAATCTACTAATTTAATTTTGTTTTAATTATGTTAAAAAAGTATAAAATATTGATACTGGCGATTATCCTGACGGCTGGAGGTATAACGTTGGTGCTAAGCGTATGGCTTTACGGCAACTACCAGAACCGCAAAATGTATTTCCTAGGAGCCGCCGATCATATCCTTTTTGATGTAATTCAAGACTTTTATCAGGAGAACGAACAGGAGCTGGTTGAGCAGAATCAAATCTTAAGGTACGACCGTGTTGAACGCGTCGTGAAGGCGATCAGCGATCGTTATCCCAACATGAACAGAGACACGGTGAAGAAGCTAGTGGAAGATAATGGCTTCAACAAAGATAATATCCTAGATGAGGTGGCGGTTTCCAAACGTGGGAAGTTTGGTGGCGGCAAGTTTTCCAGACATCTTATTTCTACCATGGCGATCCGCAACATCAAATGGGATCAAAGAACCGTTGATACGCTTTCCAATCGATTGGAACAGGCGCTACGCGCCAGAAAGCAATACAGTCCGTTCGAGTTAAAAGTCGTCACGTTGACAGGTGTCGACAGCATGAGCAGAGATGAAATTTACAAAACGAGGTATAAGCTGTTTAAGACACGTCCGATTTTGATCGACCCCTCGGAAGACAAGTATCTGGAAATTGACTTTTCGGATCCTCGATCCTTCTTATTATTTTCCATCGGTTGGCAATTAACGATTTCGATATTCTTAGTATTAGCGCTCGTGGGTACATTTTTCTACTTGCTGACTACGATCAAGAAGCAGAACCAACTGGCGATGTTGCGGAAGTCTTTTGTTAATAACATGACCCATGAGCTGAAAACTCCGGTCTCTACGGTGATGGCTGCGGTGGAGTCCATACAGCGCTTTGGGGCGAAAGACGATAAGGAACGGATGAATCGTTATCTCAACATCTCGAAGCATGAGCTTGAGCACCTCTCGAGTATGATTGAGCGGGTGCTGCAGGTAGATATTGCCGAGACGAACGGCGTATCACTGAATAAAACATCCTTCGAATTAGCGACCTTAATCGAGGAATGCGTAGAGAATACACGACTATTTGCAAAAAAACCGATATCCATAACCTTCCAAAACGATAGCAAGAACAGCCTAATACAAGCCGATCATGCACATTTGAAAAATGTATTGACCAATCTTTTCGACAATGCTGTGAAATACTCATCCGATGAGGTAAAAATTGACGTACATTTGAAGGAACAGGACGATCAGTATATCCTTCAAATCCGCGACAACGGCAATGGTATTCCGAAAGCTTATCAGAAGTCTGTATTTGATTTATTCTTCCGCGTGCCTTCTGGAGATATACATGACGTCAAAGGCTTTGGCTTAGGATTAGCCTATGTCAAGCAGATTGTCAACCAACATGGAGGTCATATCGAGCTCGATAGCGAACTCTCGGTTGGCAGCAATTTTGTAATAAGCTTACCAAAGTAAGGATATGACCAATGTGCTATATGTAGAGGACGAGGAGAGTTTGGCGATGATTGTTTCTGATAGTTTAGAAGCCCATGGCTTTATGGTTAGGCATGTGCCTAATGGTCAGCAAGCGCTATTGTTCCACGGGAAATATAAGCCCGATATCATTGTCTTAGATGTGATGATGCCCCTCATGGATGGGTTCACCGTCGCTAAGGAAATTCGTAAGACAGACCTTCATACGCCTATTATTTTCCTAACAGCTCTGACGCAGACTGAAGATGTCGTGAAGGGCTTCAAATTAGGCGCAAATGACTATGTGCGCAAGCCTTTCAAGATCGAAGAGCTGATCGTACGCATCGAGGCAGCCTTAAAGAAAACGGGTCAGGGAATGTCGGATACTAAGTTTGTAATCGGCAATTATACGCTGGATACGGTCAAAAATATTTTATCCAATGGCGAAAGCAACGAAAAGCTGTCCTATCGTGAAGCAGAACTGCTGAAGCGCTTGATCGAAAGTAAAGATAAAGTGCTTCCACGCGATGAAATCATTCGTACCTATTGGAGCAATGACACCTACTTTACAGGCCGAAGCCTGGACGTATTCATCAGTAGAATACGCAAATACCTATCCGCCGATGAGCGAATCAAGATAACGAATATCCGAGGCGTTGGATATATGTTATCTTTGGATTGATTACCTTAAAATAAAACCACATGAAAGCACTTATTATCGTCGATGTACAGTACGATTTCCTACCAGAGGGTGCACTAGCCGTTGCAAAGGGAGACGAAATTATCCCAGTTATAAATAGCATCCAAAAAGATTACGACCTGATTGTTGCCACCCAAGACTGGCACCCCAATAATCATAAGAGTTTCGCGAGCCAACATGTTGATAAGCTCACCTTCGATGTCATCGAGCTCAATGGCCTGCTGCAGGTTCTGTGGCCTGACCATTGCATCCAAGGTTCTTATGGCGCTGAATTATCGGAAGAATTAGAAACCGACCGTGTGGAAGCAATCTTCCGAAAAGGCATGGACCCCGAGATCGATAGCTATAGCGGATTTTATGATAATGGCCGTCGCAAGAATACAGGCCTCGCTGGATATTTAAAGGATCGCCAGGTGACGGAGGTACATGTTTGTGGACTCGCGGCAGACTATTGCGTATTTTATACCGCTATGGATGCACTAGACGAAGGCTTTAAAACAAGTATTGTGAGCAAGGCAACTAAAGCAATCGATAAGGGAGCCTTTATCGAAAAGAAAAACGAATTTGTACAAAAAGGGGGCTCATTATTGTAGCCCCTTTCCTTTTAATTTCTTCCCCTGCGGTTTCCTCGAGGTCGATCTCCTCGACCACCTTCATCATCACCGAAGATCATCTTTCCGCCAAAGTTCCGCAGGTTATACGTGAAACTTAATAAGAAATACCGATTTAGGGTATTGGATGTTACGCTGCTTATGGCAGTTTCAGACGCCGTACGTCGGATGCTCGAAGCATTATTCAATAAGTCGAATGCTTTTAGAGACAACTCCGCATTCTTCTGCTTGAAGACTTTATAGCCCAAGGAGGCATTTAATAAAGTCGTTGAAATCCCCTCAGAACCACCAATACCGGAGTTATATAAATAAGCTAAATTATAAGAGAAGGCCATGCGCTTCAAAAACTCCAGCGTCAATGTATTGCTCACTCGGTGGGTCTGTACCGTGTAATTCTGTATGCGCGCAGTCGGGTTGTTCGTGAAATTCACGTTCGCATTATAATTCATACCGATTATAATGTTTTTGCTGAAGTTTGTGAAGATCCCGACATGTTGACTGAAACCATATCCTTTGCTTGGAATTAGTTTATCGTTCAGGTAAGCAAAGTTCTTATTGTAGAATAGATTACTGTTTAGATTGAGGTTAATGCCTAGTTTTTTTATTGGTAAACCATAGCTATTTGTCGCCCGGATTGAGTAGACTCCATCCACATTCACAGGAACTGAGTACTGTCCACCCGCTCCGAGAATAACATCGTCGAAGAGGACCATCGTCGTGTCGGTGATCAAGACCGAGCGTACGATCTTGTTTTTGGTATAACTGAAGTTGATATTGCTATTAAAACTTCTGCCATTTGTTCGGTTTACATCCCGATAACGCAATTGTGCGGTATGAATATATTCCTGATTCAAATTCGGATTACCGTTGCGGATATTCAGCTCGTTGGATACATCGACATAATCCTGTAGATCATTAATGCTAGGCGTATTGGTGTTTGTGTTGTAATTGAATTCGACGTTTTTAGTCTTCGTAAAATAATAAACGGCTGTTACTTCCGGTAAAAGGCTGGCGAAATCAGCTGTCGTACGAAGGTCGATTGGAAAAGTTCGATCATTCACGCGCATTCCATGTTCGTAATTAAGTCCTACCTGGATACGTAGGGTATCACGTTTGTTGTAGGCGTAAGAGGCACCTACGCTATGGAAATTAAAATCGTTCTGAAACTCGTTAGAGAGGCGTTCATTCAGCTCGTCATACTGTCCTGTCTCTGCAAGAAACTCCATTGTTTTACGGTCGGAATAATTTCTAGTATTTCGGAAGTTGTAGTTCGCCTGCAATCTTGAATATTGTGCTAAGCGGTGCGTATAACTGAGTCGGCTGTTGATACCCGATCCATAGCCATTGGTAATGCTTTCCCGATTGTTGGTGTCAATACGGCTTAAGAGCGCATCCCTATAGTATTCATTAAAAGCGAGGGTCTGGCCGAAGCCGTCATTGGTACTCTTGTTTCCATTGACATTTAAGGAAATGGTCTGCCCAGGATTTTTTAGCCTACGCATATAAGTCATATTACCGCCAAACGTGAAATTGCTAGTGTTGTTGGTGTTATTACGATCTGAAGTATTCAAAAGCTCAGATTCACCAATTCTACGGATACTATTTCCAATGTTATGGTTGTTGTTTTCGGTATAGGTGAAATTCGGAGAGAAGTCCAACTGGTTTAAACTATCGATCTTCCATTTCACTCGCGTACTAAAGTTATGGTTAATGTTGCCCACATTAGACTCGGTCTGCGAATCTTGAAACTGATTTGCTCGCTCCTGCATGAGGTATTCCAATGCGGTTAAAGAATTGGTGTAAGCATCGGAGCGACGGAAATTGTAATCTGCATTGAAATCCATCTTGTCCGCCAAAAAGGTATTGCTATAATTCAACGCGCCTGCATAGGTGTCCGCAATCCCGCGATCGGTATTATTATTACCGCGACGCTGCCCTCCATATCCCTGCTCGGCAAAGTTCGTTTCGTTAATATTATTGGCCATTAAGTTAATGGCGATCTTCTGGTCTTCGTTAAAAGCATTGATATTGCTGCTAAAAGCGAATTTGTCACTATCACCCTTTCCCGCATTTGCGCGGCCGAAGTAGCCCTTTCTTTTATCAGGCTTCGTTACGATATTGATGATTTTATTTCGCTTTCCATCGTCAAAACCTGCAAATCGAGATTGCTCGCTTCGCTCATCGATGATCTGAAGTTTATCAATAATATCCGCCGGAAGGTTTTTTAAAGCAATCTTAGGATCTGTGCTGAAGAATTCCTTTCCATCAACCAAGATGCGCTTCACTTGTTCGCCATGTGCTGATACATTACCTTCCTCATCGATGGTAACTCCCGGCACTTGCGCAACCATCTCATTCGCTTCCGCGTATTCCCTGGTGGCAAAATTGCGCGAATTGAATTCTAACGTATCCCCTCGAACCGCAACATTGGGTGCAGCTGTAACTGCAATTTCCTCCAAGACAATTTCGCTCGGCTCCAATTGGTAGTTAATTGTTAATTCTTTATCAGCAATCTTCACCGATCTGCTACCCACTTTATAACCTAATATCGACGTATTGAGACGAAACTGCCCTGTCGGAACTTTTTCCAGAGTGTACAGTCCTTCGGAATTGGTCCGAGTACGGGCCAATACGGAGTCTTTATCATTTAATAACTGCAGGGTAACATCGTTGAGCGGGTTGCTGTTTGTCTTATCAACAACAGTTCCGGTAATCCTTTGCTGCGCAAAAGCCGTCAGGCTTAAGAGGCTCAGGGTGAGGACAACTAGGACGTTTTTCATAAAATAAGTATGCGTGGGTTTTGACGCGTCAATATTAGCTGTTTTTGTTGGAAATGCACATGCAATCACAAAAAAGATACATTTGCGCACTCTGCACGAAAAAGGGTATATTTGTCATGAAGTCTAAATGAAAGAGTCAACAATAAGTAGGAAAGAGAGAATTCTGCAGACAGCTATGCAGTTATTTGCAAACAAGGGGTACTTGGATACCTCCACCAAAGAAATTGCAGCAAATGCTGGCGTATCAGAAGCATTGATTTTTAAGCATTTCGGAAATAAAGACGCCCTATTGTCTCATATTGTGAAAGCAGGATATCGGAAGGTGTTGATGCATCATAAAGGGATGATGACTTATAAGTCTGCGAAGGATTTCCTACGAAACATGGTTAAATTGCCGTCTGAATTAGTTGCTGACGACCCACAATTCTGGAAACTACAGGAAAGACTTTCCCACCATTCATTCTCCAAAACGCAACACGAGCTGTTCATAAAGCCGGTGCAACCTATTGTACTTAAAGCGTTCAACGAACTCGGATATGCCAATCCGGAGTTGGAAACCCAGCTTCTTTTACTTATTATCGACATGCTCTGGAAGAAAGAAGCGTGCGGTGAGATTGCGAATGCAAACGAGCTGGCATCCCTTATTGAGGAGAAATACCAGTTGAAATAAATGCGTGTTTATGCATGTTTCGATGTGAATGTGCATAAATATTTCATATTCTAGCGGAAAATACCGTATTTCGTAGCAAACTATTTTTATGATGATCAAACGTATATTAAGCTGTGGATTATTGACTTGTCTTTTTACGACAGCAGTTTTTGCTCAGAAAAAGCCTGACTTTATCCCTTTCATCAATCAAAAACATGCATGGGTAGACTCGGTGTTCAACACCTTGACGCCGAAACAAAAGATTGGACAGTTATTTTTAGTCCGTGCTCACACTAATTTGGGCGAGAAATATATTGACTCGGTTGCTAAAGTAATCGAAAAAGAGCAATTAGGTGGATTGGTGGTGTTTCAAGGCGGGCCGGTTCGACATGCTAATATGTTCAACAAATACCAGAAGGCGAGCAAAGTGCCTTTGTTGATTACCTTTGATGGCGAGTGGGGATTAGGGATGCGTATGCCGGATTCGACTATTTCTTATCCATATCAAATGACATTGGGCGCGATCCAAAACAATAGTTTGATTTATGATATGGGTCGTCAGATTGCGAAAGACTTCCTTCGCATTGGAATGCACTTCAATTTTGCGCCTGTCGTTGATATCAACAACAATCCTAAAAACCCGGTAATCAATTTCCGTTCTTTTGGGGATGACAAAAACAATGTGACACAGAAAGCGAAAGCTTATATGGATGGTATGGTTGCTGGTGGCATCTTAGCATCGCTAAAGCATTTCCCTGGTCATGGTGATACCGATGTGGATTCACATTATGATCTTCCGCAATTGAAGTTTGACAAAAAGCGCTTAATGGAGCTTGAAATCTTCCCGTTCAAAGAACTGATCCAAGCGGGTGCTCCATCTGTGATGGTTGCCCATATGAATATCCCTGCGTTAGACGCTACACCGAATATCCCATCTTCTATTTCTAAAAAAGTAGTGACAGACCTTTTGCGTAATGAGTTAGGCTTTAAAGGGCTGACCGTTACAGATGCGATGGACATGAAAGGGGTGAAGAAGCACTTTCCGAACGGAGAGGCTGATGTGATGGCGATTGCTGCAGGACACGATCTTTTGGAAGTTTCAGAAAACAGCGGTCGCGCAATTGATTTAATTGAAAAGGCAATTAAGAGCGGAAGAATTAGCCAAGCAGACTTAGATGCTCGGGTTAAAAAAGTATTAGCAGCGAAACTTTGGCTAGGATTAAATAAATATCAAAAGGTCAATACGAATAACCTGATCAATGATTTGAACGATGCCAGTTCAAAAACATTGGTTCAACGCTTAGCGGATGCCGCTGTAACCGTTGTGAAGTCCGACCGTGGATTAAGACGTTTCGATAACAAACGCAAAACCGCAATTGTCTCTATTGGTATTGATAAAGCACAGGATTTCGAAAAAGGGATGGCTAGCCAATTGACAGACTTTACGCAGATTTATGTAAAGGGGAATGAAAATGAAGGTCAATTAGACAGTTTAATGAAACTTGCTCGCGACCATAAACAAGTGATCCTTGCTATCCACGATAATCGTTCAAGACCTCGTAGTGAATTGGAATTGAGCGAAGATGTGAAGATGTTTATTGATAAACTAGCAGGTCGCCGTACTATTTCGGTATTGTTCACCAACCCATACGCGCTGAATTCTGTTGATGTCATGCGCAGTAGCTCGGTCGTATTGACCTACCAAAACGATGGTTTTATGCAAAAAGCCGCTATCAAGTTGTTCACAAAACAATTAAAAGCAACAGGAAAATTACCTGTTACAATCAATAAGGATTTAAAATTTGGCGAAGGGATATAGAATCATTTAAATTAATGTGTTTTAGTATATAAAGCACACCGTACGGTGTGCTTTTTTTTGTGCCTTTTCCAGGGGTTAAGTTCGTAGTGAGTATAAGACATGTACCGCTCAATCCCCTTTCATAGCCCTTTCAAACCCAATGTTTAACCCAATCATACCCAATGCCAATTGGGTATGATTGGGTTATTAATAGAATTATTTCCGTATTAAATCAGATTAATACCAGAAGAAGATAATTCGGAATCCTTGGAGAAAGGATAGTATTCACATAAACCTTCAAAGGATTGTTGATTTTTTTTGCCATTGCTCCTTGGAATTACTAGAAATTTTTAAAAACTCATATATTTTTCGCGGGTCTTTATATTGAAAAAAGAAAGGTTATTTTTGCTTTGGATAGATCAATTATATGGCAAAGGAGCAAATTTCAATTTTTGACATGTTTAAAATCGGGATTGGACCATCCAGTTCCCACACCTTAGGACCTTGGCGTGCTGCACAGCGGTTTGTACAAGTGCTTAAGGATCAGTCTGTATTGCAAGACGTCGAACAGCTTAACATTTTGTTGTACGGCTCATTGGCAAAAACAGGTGTTGGGCACGGTACGGACATCGCGGTGTTACTGGGACTTTCTGGGGATGATCCGGTGACTTTTGATGTGCACGATGTTGTGCCAAAAGTCGACCGTATTAAAGCCAGTAAGAAATTGAATGTCGGCGCCCAACAAGAGATTGATTTTTCTTATGAAGACAATCTATTGTTTCTATTTGATCAGAGCTTACCTTTCCACCCGAATGCCGTTACTTTTCAAGCGTTTTTGAAAGACGGAAAAGCTATCAGTGAAACGTATTACTCGATTGGGGGTGGTTTTGTGGTTCAGGAGAACGATTCCGAAGGGGTCTTATCTGAAGTGGATTTGCCTTTCCCTGTGGATACCGCGCAGGAGCTGATGGTCGCTTGTATGCGTACCGGTTTGAAAATATCGGAGTTGGTATTGGAGAATGAGCTTTCATGGCGTCCGGAGCAGGAAACTAGAGCCGGAGTTTGGAAGATATTCGAAACTATTCGCGATTGTATCTATAAGGGATGTCACACAGATGGAGTGCTGCCGGGCGGTTTGCATGTAGAGCGACGAGCTTCGAAACTCAACAAGCGTATGTTAAAGGGTCGTAGTTATTCGGACTTTGATACTTGGGTTCAGGCGATCCGCGAAGGCGGTCGTGATTTCGGTTATATTTTAGACTGTGTAAGCTGTTTTGCTCTTGCGGTGAATGAGGAGAATGCTTCATTTGGACGCGTTGTTACGGCACCAACGAATGGTGCGGCGGGTGTAATTCCGGCAGTTTTGCAATACTATATCGTGTTCCACGATTGTTATAACGAAGATAAGATCATCCAATTTATTGCTACGGCTTCAGAGATTGGCTCTATATTTAAAAAGGGTGCTACGATATCGGCAGCGATGGGTGGTTGCCAGGCTGAAATCGGTGTGTCATCGGCAATGGCAGCCGGTGCCTTGACGGAATGCTTGGGTGGTTCTCAGCGACAGGCCTTAATGGCGGCGGAGATTGCTATGGAGCATCACTTAGGACTTACTTGCGATCCGATTGGAGGATTGGTGCAGATTCCATGTATCGAGAGAAATACCATGGGTGCTATCAAGGCAATTACTGCGGCACAGCTGGCATTGCAATCGAACCCGGATAAAGCGAAGGTGAGTTTGGATGCGGTGGTGAGCACTATGTGGGAAACGGCCCAAGACATGAACGTGAAGTATAAGGAAACGGCCGATGGCGGTTTAGCAATCAAGGTGCCGTTGAGTTTGCCAGAGTGTTAGCAATCATTTGATTTTTTTAGGCTTAGGGCTCAAGGATTTTATATCTTTGTAACCATGATTCGGTATTGCGCGCTTGCTTCAGGGAGTAATGGAAATTGTTATTATGTTGCCAAAGACGATACGGCTATCTTAGTCGATGCAGGCATCAATAATAAGCATATACATTTACGAATGAGTAGTTTAGGTATTATGCCGAGCCATATCAAAGCGCTATTCATCACCCACGAGCATTCGGATCATATTCAAGGCTTGTCGGTTTTTGCTAAGCGCTATCAAATTCCGGTCTATATTACCGCCGGCACATTGGCGGGTTCTCGCTTAAACCTTCCTGATCATCTGGTTCGAATCATTCTGCCGCAAGAAGTGGTGCAGATTGGTCCTTTGACTATTTATGGTATTCCCAAATACCATGACGCTAAAGAACCTTGTAGCTTTATGATTTCGGACGGCAAGTTGAATATTGCTGTCCTGACGGATTTGGGTCGCGTTTGTGATAATGTGAAAACGGCGATAAAACATGCCGATGTCCTGTTCTTGGAGTCTAATTATGATGAAGAGATGTTGGATAAAGGGCGTTATTCCTATTACCTCAAAAATAGGATCAGAAGTGGTTGGGGGCATATTTCGAATGCCGCCTCTTTGCAAGCTTTTCTCGAAAACAGAAGTTCACGCTTGAAGCATTTAATTCTCGGCCACCTGTCTGGAGAAAATAACAGGATAGAGCTCGTTCAGGAGACGTTCGAACCGCATTGTGGGGATATCAGGTTGTCTATTGCTAATCGATATGAGCATACGGCAATGTTTGAAATCAGTACTGCGGAGGTGCATGTGGAGCGTCTTGTTATTGTGGAGGAGACGGAGGAGATCCAAAGGATCGTGACGAGTGAGAGAATTGAGATTAGGGGGTGAGGTAACAATATTAACGTCTTATTACATTATTTCTTTAGCTACCGGTATTCACTTCAACAATATTATTGATAATTACTGTTCTATTTCTAGCTCTCGAATCTTGCTGTCTTTCATATTAGTTGATATCGGTGACTGCGAGTCGCTTGGCATCTCGCTTGACTTGTTAAATTTTTATTAATAATCTATATTTGGGAACGATTTGCCTTAATGACAGTTCCTACTCAGAACACCGATGAAAGATTATTGGAGTTGATTCACCAAAATCAAACGACTGCTTTTCATGAACTCTATGAAAGATATAAAGCGGGTATGCTGATTTTTGCTGCCCAACGCGTGAGTCGTGACATTGCGGAAGATTTGGTGCAAGATGTTTTTTTGAGTTTATGGAAAAACAGGACAAGGTTAGAGATTAAAGAGCGCATAGCAGGTTATCTTTTCAAAGCTTTAAGGACGAAAATCATCGATCATATGTCCAAAAGCATTAATGCGCAAAAGTACCTAGATTCCATTGATGTCTTTGCAAAATCACACACCGGTACCGATGCAAAAGTTCGAGAAGAAACCTTTCTAAAACGTATCGAAGATTTGCTGCATCGTTGCGGTCCTCAATATCAAATGATTTTAAAAATGAGACTCGAAGGGTATAACAATCAAGAGATAGCTGACCATTTGGGTTTATCTGAAAAAACGGTGCGAAATCAGTCTTCAAATTTGATGAAAGTCTTGAGATCGAAGTTGTCGACTTGGATACTTTTTACATTTTTTTAGGGACAATTGTTTATTATATCCGTTTTTTTTAAACACTACATACATTGGCTTAAAGGAGGGGAAACCTTATGAGTTTGGATAAAAACATTCTGAATAGATATAACCAGGGAAACGCTTCTGAAGAGGAGAGATCCACAGTTGAATCTTGGTTTGATCAATATCATGGCGAACGACCGCTCAGCGATCAGGAAGTGTTAGATATGTTGAACTCATTAGATAAGAAGATTTTCCCGGTTTCGGAAAGGAAATCTATTCCTTGGAACCGGATTGTTGCTGTTGCTGCGAGTTTGATTTTGGTTCTGACTATTTCTTATTACTGGATGAAATCGAAGTCTAATAATAATATAGAAGACCAATTAGCGCTATATGAGGCACCTAAATCCTCAAGTCCCATCATAGTTCTTGAAAATAATCAGGAATACAACATCGACAGCTTACATGCAGGGGACACGCTGAGTGTCGGTAAATATTTTATCACGAAGTTGGAAGATGGTGAGATTAAATATATTCTGGACCCGACGACGACAGAGATTGTATATAATACAGTACGTACGAAAGCAGGAAGTACAGCAAGTCTAATGTTGTCTGATGGAAGTAGGGTTTGGCTCAACGTGAATTCTGAGATTAAATACCCCATCAACTTTTCATCCGATACGCGGGAGGTGCAACTCAAAGGCGAAGGCTACTTTGAGGTTGAGCATCAGGAGCATGAATTGCGTAGAATTCCTTTTTACGTAAGAGGCAGTACACACACAATTGCAGTTTTAGGAACAAAGTTTAATGTCGATTTTACGAAATCAAATGTCACCGCGTTAGTTGATGGCAAGGTTTCCATTGCTAAAGGGGATCTAAATGATCAGGTTCGTGATTTGGATTTTAATGTTACGCTCTTGCCAAATCAAGTTTATTCCGAGGGGCGAGTCAGTTACAGTGATAATATTTTGCAATATCTTGATTGGAAAGAAGGCTATTTCAGTTTGAGCAACAGAACACTCGGTTCGGTCGTTCAAAAGATATCGGCTTGGTATGGAATAAAAGTGATTGTAGATGACTCAATTAAGAATAGTCTGTTGTATGGACGTATTAATAGAAAAAAGAGTCTTAAAGAAGTTTTAAGTCTTATTTCAGATGCTATTCCTCTAACCTACGAATTTGATAAAAATGTGCTTTACCTAAAAAAAGCAACGCAACCTTAAACCTCGTTTTCATAGCTCCGGATAATGCTGTAAATATCTTTTTTGAAAAAGTTAGGGACAAAACTTCATTTGTCTCGTTTTACAGTCGATAGCATACCAATTAAAAGTAATCTGCTCTCCGATATATCTGATTGAACTCTTGTGGTAAGTGTTCGTTTCGATGGTCGCTGACGGCAAATTTACATTTATGGTTTGCGACCTGAAAAACAACCATTAATAACTAATAAATTATTTTTATGAAATTCAAAAAGCACCTGAATTTAAAGGAAGGCTTCCTAGAACGAAGCGGCGGACTGACTCTTGGTTCGGCTGTCAAGGGGTTCTGTAGCCTGTTTCTTTCATTGACGGTAGGAGTGTTATTTGCACAGTCGGTATCATTAAAAGAAACGAACGCTAAGATGGCGACTGTGTTGGACAAATTGAGTAGGCAAACTCAAAGTGATTTAGTTGGTGATATTGCATTGCTGCAGCGCACCAACCCAGTAAATATCGACGTAGAAGGCAAGGATATTCAATTAGTTCTTCAAGAGCTTTCGAAAAACCAGCCTATCAATCTTATTTACCGGAATAATACCATTGTTGTGCGGCCAAAGGCGACTTCAAGTAATCCGAATAATCAATCTAGTTCAACCCGTAATCAAGAAACATACATTTTGAGAGGGCAGGTTAATGATGAACAAGGTCAGCCCATATCTGGAGTTAATATTCAGGATATGAAGACGGGACGTTCCTTGGGACGAACTCAAGCACAAGGTCAGTTTAGTATAGAAGTCGAAGGGAATCAAGAGCTAAGGATTTCCATCGTAGGCTTCGGTTCACAGGTAATTAATGTGGGGAACAGAAGGGAAATTCTTGTTACGATGAAAGCAACGAACACTGAAATTGAGGAGACTATCGTAACAGGATATACTAAAGCGCGACGAGAGAATTTTACAGGAGCGGCAACCACAGTTACGCGCAAGGAGATCGAAAAGTTTAATACAGGAAATATCTTTAGCATGCTGCAAGCTTTAGATCCTTCCTTTAAGGTTGATGAACGTGTAAATGCCGGGTCAAACCCGAATGCGCTTCCGGAGATCAATATTCGAGGGATTTCTAGTGTAGGGGAGTACGCAGTGAATGCGCCTTTAGTGATTTTAGATGGGTTTGAAGTGGCATTGTCGACGCTATACGATTTAGATGTAAACCGGGTTGAATCGATTTCTATTTTGAAAGATGCGAGCTCAACGAGTTTATATGGATCGCGAGGAGGAAATGGGGTGATTGTAATTGAAACGAGAATGCCTAAAGACGGCAAGTTTACTATTACATATGATGTTAAACCAACAACCTCGATTGTAGATCTGTCAGATTACAATTTAATGAACGTTGCGGAAAAGCTTGAATACGAACGGTTAGCAGGTATTTACGTCGCTGATTCAGAAGATCCAGTTTGGAATAATATGGAGCAGGAAATGTATAACAACCTTTATAACGACCGGTTGCGAAATGTACAATCAGGAATCGATACATATTGGCTTAAACAACCTGTAAGAAATACATTTTCTTTAGGTCACAGTATACGTATGGAAGGTGGCGGTAATGACGTTCGCTATAGCTTAGAGGGTAGTTATAATGATTATAAAGGCGTCATGAAGGAATCTGGTCGAACTAGAGGTGGAGCTTCTTTTAATTTAATTTATAGAATTCCTAATGTTATTACATTTCGTAATGTGGCCTCTTATCAATATACTAAAGCATACAATAGTCCCTATGGAAGTTTCGAGCAATACACGTTGTTAAACCCATACGAACGTATGAAGGATGATAATGGGAATTACATTGTTCGTTTTGGGGAACTCGGAGAGTTTTATGATTTTGGGGAGGAGATACTTTTCAATCCGCCTTATAATGCCCAATTAGGTCATATTGATGAAAATAAAATTCATTATATCAGTAATAATCTTTCCTTAGAATGGTTTATTAATCCAAACTTTATATTGCGCGGAAAAGCTGCTATTTCACGAGAAATGCACAATTTCGATCAATACACATCTCCGTTCAACACAAGCTTCTATAATACAACAGACCCCAAACTTAAGGGAAGTTATGCTTTAGGGGACTCGTCAAAGGTTGCATACGAGGGCCGTTTGGAGCTTCAATACAGTAAGGCATTTGACAAGCATCAGATAAATGCTGCAGCAATTTCAGAAATTAGATCATCCGATATAACAGGAAACTCGCATGTGTTAACAGGATATATTGATGATCGTTTCATGACGCCACAAATGGCGTTGACTTATGCGCCAAATAGTCTTCCAAAGTCAAACTCAACGCCAGTTAGAGAGTTGGGATTCATAGCCAATTTTTATTATACCTATGATAACAAGTATAATTTTAGTTTGACTGGACGAACTGATGGAGCATCGATTTATGGAAAAGAGAATCGGTTTGCTTCGTTTTGGAGCACAGGACTTTCGTATAACATTCATAATGAACCCTGGTTTAAAAACGATTATGTGAATCGCCTTCGCGTATTCGCAAATGTCGGAACGAATAGTACAGTAAGTAATTTTAATGCAGGAATGGTTAGTTCCGCATTCAGCTTTTTGAGTGGAAAGTTTTACAATAACCAATATGCAGCTTTAGCCGTCAGTCAGGGAAATCCTAAAGTGCGCTGGCCTGAGCAAATGCAGTGGAGCTTTGGAACGGATATCTCATTGTTCAACAATCTCGTAACGATGAACCTTTCCTACTATGATCGAATTACAAATAGAATGATTTCTAAGATTACTGTCGCTCCTTCTTTTGGTTTTCCAGGAGGTACTTATTTTGCGAATTTGGGAAAAGCAAGCAATAAAGGCTTTGAAGCGATGGCAAATATCAGGTTGTTAGAACGTTCAGATAACGCTATTCTATGGTATTTGAACGTAGGTGCAGTACAAAATAGAAGTAAACTGCTGTCTATTTCAAATGAATTAAGAGAGCTTAACGAGTCCCTTGTGTCAACGGATGCATCGGGTAATGTCATCAAACCCTCAACCTATTATGAGGAAGGACAGTCTTTGACAATTCTGCGCGCTATTCCTTCTTTAGGAATTGATCCGGCTAACGGTCGAGAAATGTACAGAGCGCTAAATGGCGATGTAACTTATACCTGGGATGCGAAGAATCAGGTTGTAGTAGGTAATAAAGAAGCAGACCTATATGGAAATATTGGAACTTCGTTCAACTATCGGGGATTATCCGTTCAAGTAATTGGCAATTATTCAATCGGTGGAGATATCTTCAACGAAACGTTGATGAATAAGATTGAAAATAATAAGCCCTATGTGAATGGGGATAAAAGAATTTTAGAGGAGCGCTGGAGAGAGCCTGGCGATATTGCTAAATATAAATCGATTTCAGACCAGTCTACCACACAGATATCTAGTCGTTTTGTACAGAATGAAAGTTTCCTTCGATTATCTGCCATAAATGTAAACTATGATTTTAGACCTGCTGTTTTAGAGCGGTTAAAGCTGCAGCGTTTAAAACTTAATTTCTCCATGAATGACGCGCTGAGACTAAGTACGGTCAGAATGGAACGTGGGATTACATATCCCTACGCTAGAGAGTATAATTTAGGTGTAATGATTCAATTCTAGAAAATGAAGAAAATAATACTAAGTGTTATCACGATATTACTTTTTGCTAGTTGTGAAAAGTTCTTAGATGTAAACCCGATTAACAAAGCATACGAAGATGATTTATTAACTGATCGTTCAGGTTTCGAATCTGTTCTCGCTGGGGCTTACTTAGGCATGACGTCTGAAGAGATGTTCGGAAAGGAAATGAAGTACGGCTTCTTGGAAACGCTTGGAGCAACATATAATAATTTAGGTTCAACCCACTATTACTACCGTGGTTCAAGACATGAATATGGTTATCCAAATCCTGTTACGAACATTGAAAATATATGGGCAGTGTCCTATCAAATAATTAATCAGTTGAATACAATCATGAAAAACATCGATGCAATAAAAGCAGATGAATTTCATGATATCGTTAGAGGAGAGACAATTGGAACACGAGCGTTCTTACATTTTCAATTATTAAAGCTCTTTGGGCCAGTAATTAGTCAGGAAGGCCTTAATGCAACAGCAATACCCTATGTTGACAAAACTGAGTTTAAAGGAGTCAAATTTTCCACAGCAGGTCAGGTTATTGACAAATTGAATGCTGAGCTTGCTGAGGCTAAAAAGTTGTTGGAGGACGATCCAATTCGTACAACAACACGAAATGCGAACCTTAATCAATATGGTTATGAGAAGTACAATAGTTTAATCGATCACCGCGGTGCTCGAATGAATTATTATGCTATTGTGGCGATGCAAAGTATGGTGGCTCAATGGGCGGGTGACAGTAAGGCTGCAGCGACCTACGCTGAGGAATTAATTCAGGAATTGGAATCTCGAAGTAATTCTATTCACTTAGCGACTTCCGGCGAATTGGCACAGGCAATAGATCGCAGAATGCCTATGGAATCCATTTTCACATTGATGAATCCAGAATTGATAAATAGTAATATCGAGGTGAATCCATTGGTAGAAAATCCAGCGTCTTCTTCGACTTCCCCTCTTTTATTCCCCAATTATAATTTATTGTTAAACGGCTTGTATAATGCGCCAGAACATGGTTCGTTGAACGACGTCCGATTAGTCAACTGGTTTGCTCTTTCAACCAATTCAACAACAGTGCGAAAAATTGTCAAATACCATTTCCCACAATCTTACTTATACACTGATCTTAATTTTCGGAAATACTTCGAAAGTAATTTAATCGGATTACATCAGATTTATATGATCGCTGCGGAAGAATATGCTAAATCAAATCCTGCGAAAGCGATGCTTTATTTAAATAAAGTGCGCGCTGCGCGTGGCATGACGATTAACCTGTCATTTGACGCTTCTAGAACCGAGGAAAATATTAAGAACTTAATTTTTGAAGAGGTGAGGAAAGAGAATATCAGCGAAGGGACAATGTTCGCAGAATATAAAAGATTATTTAGAGCAATTCCTAGAGCAACGCCTGTAGCACCGACGCTCGAGATATTTAAGCTTCCGATTCCAGCTGACGAGAATTTATATAACCCGCAAAATTAAGGATATGAAAAAGTTATTAATTATTACCATAGCCTGCATGTTTTTTTGCGGCTGTAAAGAAAATGATTTAGTTGAGTTCTCCGCAGATGACTCCTTTATTAGTTTTGCTCTGCCGGATTTGTCGAATAGACCTAAAGAGCGCTTTTTAGATAGTGTCTATTATAGTTTCGCTACGGATACCGCTATAGGTCTGCAGGAAAAGACGATTGCAATTCCGATCGCCATTGGAGGTGTAGCAAAACATGAAGCGCGTAACTATTCCTACGAGATTAATCAAAATTCAGATTATGATAGGGCGTTGATCGAGATTTCGGAACCAACTATTGCTGCCGAACGTTATGTCGATACATTATACGTTAAAATTAAAAGAGCGAAGGAATTAGGAGAGAAAGAAATGGTTTTGATTCTCAATCTGAAGGATAACGAGAACTTTAAAGTTGGTCATCAATATAATAGCGAATTGAAGATCGTTTTTAGCGATATCATGATTCAACCTACTTGGTGGAATGCTTGGTCGAGGGTGCTGGGCCCATTTTATAAAGAGGTTATGCAAAAATGGATGCAGATTTATTATTTGGGAGCTGATATGTCTCCGCACCTCACAACAAATGAACCCGGCCCCGTTTACTATTGGAATAATATGCCTAGTTCCGCGAACCCGAGTTGGTATCCCATCACCTTTATGTATATAGAGGTGATGAAAAATTACTTTCAAGAGAATGTTATTTATCCTGATGGCGATACGAGCAAAGAACGAATTCTTTTACCATAAATTAATGAAAATGAAAATTACTAATCTATTTATATATAATTTGTTGTCTTTGATTTTGTTAGTCTCTTGCTCCAAAGATTTGGGGAATTATGATTACCATCAAGTCAATAAAATCAACATTGGGGGAGTACTCGAAGGCGATCACAATGCTGAGCGAATTTACGATTTGCCTTTCACGGATACGCTGAAGATAACCCCGACGATTACCGGAAGCTTAAGTGGAACTGATCTTAGTAATCTGAGTTTCCGATGGAGAGTAGACGGCGATGAAATTTCAAATACCAATAAGTTTGAATACATCGCTAATAAAGACTATGGAAAATTGAACGCAGATTTAACCGTCACCGATAATAAGACTGGAATAGAAACCTCCTATAGTTTCTTCGTAAATGTAATTAATCCCTACAAGTTAGGTTATTACGTTTTATCAAGAAGGGCTACCGGAGAATCCATTTTATACTGTAAATCGACTATTCGCGAAAAAAATGAATTTGAAGAAGTGGTGATACCCAATATATCGTTGGGTAGTAACCCGATAAGTATCGGGGGTAACCGCCAATATGGATCTTCTGTAACGGACTATTATAATAGACTAGTGTTAGGAATGAAAAACGCACCTTATCCGGTTATGATGGTCGACTCAAGAGAGTTTTTGCCGAACATACTCTATGATAAAAATAGCTATGTCGGCGACAAAGAAAGTTTTATTTTTGAACCAACTGATGTTGTGGCTGATCGTTATAATCCGATTGTCTATTTGGTAAATCAAGGTAAGCTACATGTATTACAAAAGGGAGGAATCAGTCTGCCGGCATTAGGTTCTGATGAACTAGACTATCGGATAAATAAAGGAGGAATGGCAGGAGCTTCCTTCTACACACCTTATTTCTTCAGTTTCTATGATTCAAAAAATAAGATGATTCGTGTATTGGATAACGGCATTAGTTCAGGCGTCTCTTATACCTATATCAATGTATTTGATGAGATTACAAATACGAGTATCTACAAAGATCAGGAATTCGTAATCAGCCAACTTACGTACTTCAACGATGATCCCAAATACGTTTATCTTATGAAAAAAGATAGCAGATTGTTTGCATATTGGGTTTCATATAATGGAGATTTAAAACCTATTAGCTTTCAAAAGATCGCAGAAGGAAACATTCCTGCGGAAGGGACACTAAGGTTTGCGAGTTACGATTTTGACGCGAATTATTGGTATTTAGCTACCGATAAAACTATCCATAGGGCTTCTTACTTGGGATTAGAATTCCAGCCTTTTGTCACACTTCCTGCTAATGCACCTGGTTACATAACTAAATACAAAATGACTGAGGGGAAATTGATGATTACGACCTATGACCCTACCTATGCGGGCGAGAAAAAATCATCAGTTTATATTTACGATATCAACAAAATGACTTTAGAAATTGCTATGCCTCATTCCGTAGCTGAAGCGGTTGATTTACATATTGGGATTTAATAAGTATGAGAAAATATATAATAAACCTATTATTCCTTTCGCCTTTGTTGGCCGTAGGACAAAACAACACAGCCTTTGAACTTGAAGGGCACAATATTAAGGAAACTAAGAAAGTGTATATCCTGCATTATTCATTTGATGATAATGCTCAGATAATAGATTCTGCGATTGTAACGAATGGTCGGTTTTTACTGAAAAGAGAATTTGCAGGTACGGCTTATACAGGGATTTTATTTAGAGAACGTTTTGAGGCTCAGCATCGAAATCCAAAAGACTTTTGGTTTTACATGTCACCGGGGAAGACGGTTGTTGATTTTTCTTCAAAACCAAAGGTAACCGATGGAGGCGAGCTAACTCGAACTTACATGCAATACCTGAAGGACATGGAAGAGAGCAAGGCGGTCTTCAACTCAAGCGCTTATTTAGCGGAAAAAGCAATAGCAGATTCCTTAATGGCCGAGGCGCGTGAAAAACAAATAGAATTACTCACAAAATATGGTACTCCGCAAGAAGGCAGTATCAATACAAAAATTCAGTTCATCAAGAATAATCCCAATAATCAGCTAAGCGTATTATTCCTAGAGTCTCTAGCGGGGGGTAAGCCTGACGTAGCGATGATTAAGCCATTGTTAGCAGGATTATCCGCAGATTTAAAAGCAACAAATAAAGCGAAACGCTTAGCAAGTTTATTGAAAGGGATGGAGCTGGTAGTTGGAGCAAAAGCAGTAGATTTTACGCAGCCTGATCTTAACGGCAAGCCCGTTAGTTTAGCGGACTTTAAAGGAAAATATCTATTGGTTGATTTCTGGGCTTCATGGTGCGCGCCTTGCCGTCAGGAGAACCCCAATCTCGTCGCAGCTTATAATAAATATAAGTCGAAAAACCTGGAAATATTAGGGGTTTCGCTTGACAATAAAAAGGAAAGTTGGGAGAAAGCGATAATTGCAGATAAATTGACCTGGATACACGTTTCAGATTTGAAAGGGTGGTCGAATGCTGCAGCTGAAATATACGCTATACGTTCAGTGCCTTCGAACATATTGATCGATCCTAACGGTATTATTATCGCTAAGGATCTTCGAGGCGAAGCCCTTGACGCTGCTTTATCGAAATTGATAAAATAGAAGCCTCTCAGAGGCAAGAAAATAGCATAACAAAAAAATCCCCAAGCAATCTGCTTGGGATTCTTTGTTTTATCATCCTTACCCTATCTCCATCTCAAAAAGCCTTCCCAGATTCCCTTTCAGCTTCCCTTTCACCTCTTCCATATCCAGCTTTCTGCCCAGTTCCCTTTCCATCGAGGTTACATCCTTATCATCAATCCCGCAGGGAACGATATTTCCAAAATAATTCAAATCCGCATTCACATTAAACGCAAATCCGTGCATCGTCACCCATCTAGACGCTCTCACACCCATCGCACAAATCTTTCTAGCCTTCTCGTTATCCGGATCTAGCCAAACCCCGGTATATCCAGGGTATCTTCCTGCTTCGATTCCATATTCCGCAAGCGTCATGATGATCGCCTCTTCCAAAGTCCTTAAATACAAATGTATATCCGTAAAGAAGTTATCCAGATCCAGGATCGGATATCCCACAATTTGACCCGGCCCGTGATAGGTAATATCGCCACCTCTATTGATCTTATAGAAAGTTGCGTTTTTCTCTTTAAGCCCTTCTTCATCCAGCAATAGGTACTCCATGTGCCCACTTTTCCCCAATGTATACACATGGGGGTGCTCGGTGAAGATGAGGTAATTCGGAGTCTCCAATGTCGTATTGTTGACTCTGTTATCGTGTTTTATTGCTAGTGTCTTGGCGAAGATCTCCTCCTGTCTGTCCCACGCTTCCTGATAATCTACCAAGCCCCAGTCAATAAACTGCACTTTTTTATTCTGCATGCTATTCTCTTCGAACTCCTGATTCGATTAATATAATAGATTGTTATACGGATATCGTGCGTTATGCATCTTAACGATTATCTCATATAACTTCTCTTTAAATTCTTCTACGTTGATCTTATCGGTTGCCGAGATAAATATCGCCGGATCCGAATTTTTTGCCATCCATGAATTTCTGAAATCATCTAACGTCACTTTGATCTCTTCACCCTCTTCATCAACTTCCACCGGCGGCTTGTATGCGTCGATTTTGTTAAATACCGTAATAATCGGTTTATCCACAGCGCCGATATCCTTTAAGGTCTCGTTTACCGCGTGGATATGATCTTCAAAATAAGGGTGTGATATATCCACCACATGGATCAATACATCCGCTTCGCGAACCTCGTCCAAAGTCGATTTAAAACACTCCACTAAATGGTGAGGCAACTTACGGATGAAACCAACTGTATCTGAAAGCAAGAACGGCAAATTGTCGATCACCACCTTTCTCACCGTCGTATCCAAAGTCGCAAACAACTTATTCTCGATCAACACGTCCGACTTCGAGATCATATTCATGATCGTCGACTTACCGACGTTGGTATAACCGACCAAAGCCACACGGATCATCTCGCCACGGTTCTTGCGCTGCGTTTCGTTTTGCTTATCGATATTGCGCAAGCGCTCCTTCAATAGGGAAATCTTATTCAAGATCATCCGTCTATCACTCTCAATCTGACTCTCACCTGGACCACGCATACCAATACCACCACGCTGACGCTCCAAGTGAGTCCACATACGGGTCAATCGTGGTAATAAATATTGCAACTGCGCCAGCTCTACCTGCGTCTTCGCCTGCGCTGTTTTTGCATGCTTCGCGAAGATGTCTAAAATCAAGTTAGAGCGATCCAGTACTTTGATCTCAAAGTATTTTTCAATGTTTCTTAGTTGTGAAGGCGATAGCTCATCATCAAAAACAACCATATCGATTTCTTCTGCTTTGATAAACTCTTTAATCTCTTCCAACTTTCCGCTGCCAACGAACGTTGCGCGGTCCGGGTAGTGAAGCTTCTGCGTAAATATGCCTTTGGTGATCCCGCCGGCAGTTGTTACTAAAAACTCCAATTCCTCTAAGTATTCCTTTGCAGTTTGATCTGAAACATCCGGAGTGATCACACTGACCAATACCGCCGTTTCAGGCTTTACTGCTGTATCATATATTTTTATTCTCGCCATGTATTATAATTAATGTTTATTGCATAGGAGTGTTTCCACGCATTCCCTTGTTACTAAGTATAGAACAAGGATACAAAGGTAAGGTTTTTAAGATATTTTGTCCCAAGAAATCGCCGAGCCTCTTTGGTTTAAGATCTGTACCAAAGGATGGTTCTTCTCGGCAGCGAGGTTAGGGTCATCTTTGAAGATCTGTATCACCGAATTTCTAGCCTCTGAAAGGATAGCCTGGTCTTTCGCTAAATCAGCGATCTTCATTTCCAATACGCCAGACTGCTGGGTTCCGGAGATGTCGCCCGGCCCGCGGAGTTGTAAATCGACCTCCGCAATCTCAAAACCATCGTTCGTACGCACCATCGTTTCCAATCTTGTTCTCCCTTCTTTGCTCAACTTATTGCTCGACATCAGGATACAGTACGATTGTTCCGCACCACGACCTACGCGACCACGCAACTGGTGCAATTGCGAAAGACCGAACCGCTCGGAATTTTCAATGACCATTACTGACGCATTCGGCACATTGACACCGACCTCGATTACCGTCGTCGCGACCATAATCTGCGTCTGATGCTTTACAAATCGTTGCATCTCAAAGTCCTTGTCCTTCACGCTCATCTTTCCATGCACAATACTGATCTGGTATTGAGGCATCGGAAACTCCCGCAGTAAGCCCTCCAAACCAGCCTCCAAATATAGCAGATCCATCTTCTCCGACTCCTTGATCAAGGGGTAAACGATATAGATCTGTCGTCCTTTGGCTATCTCTTCGCGCATGAATCCAAATACGCGCAGTCTTTTATTTTCAAAAAAGTGTACTGTCTTAATCGGTTTTCTGCCTGCTGGCAACTCATCAATAACCGAAATATCCAAGTCCCCATACATTGTCATGGCCAAAGTGCGCGGTATAGGCGTCGCGGTCATCACCAACATATGTGGAGGAATAGTATTCTTACGCCATAGCTTGGCGCGCTGTTCTACACCGAAGCGATGCTGTTCATCGATAACCACAAAACCTATATTCTTAAACTTGACCTTATCCTCGATTAACGCATGCGTACCGATCAGAATATCCAACGTGCCATCCTCCAGCTCTTGGTGTATGACTCTCCGAGCCTTGGTAGGAGTCGAGCCGGTAAGCAATTTGATATTACAAATATCATCGCCAAGAAGTTCTTTAAGCCCGTTATAATGCTGTGTAGCCAATATTTCTGTCGGTGCCATCATGCAGGCTTGGAAGCCATTGTCTATAGCTAACAGCATGCTCATCAACGCAACTACCGTCTTCCCGGAGCCCACATCTCCCTGCACCAACCTATTCATCTGTGCGCCTGTATTCGTATCAACACGTATCTCCTTGATCACGCGCTTTTGCGCATTGGTCAACGGAAAAGGAAGTCGCTCTTTAAAGAAGCTGTTGAATTTCTCGCCAACCGCTGTGAAACGATGCCCCCGGTACTTCTGCGTATTCAACTGTTTGTTTCGAAGCAAGCGCAATTGAATGACGAAAAGCTCTTCAAACTTTAACCGCCGGATGGCAGCAGCCATCAACTGTTCATTCTGTGGGAAATGAATGGATAGTAAGGCCTGCGCATAGGGCATCAATTGATGCTGTTCTATAATGTATGCCGGCAAAGGATCGACTAGGGTTCTGAAAACAGTAGCTAAAGCAGCTTCTTGCAATTTCTGTATCCCTTTGCTATCCAAGTTGAATTTCTTTAGTTTTTCGGTCGAAGAATAAACAGGCTGCATGCTCATATTACCGATGCGCTTCTCTTTCTGCTGATACAGCTCCATCTCCGGATGGGTAACCGACAGCATACCATTGAACTCTGTGGGTTTACCATACATAACATAAGGCGCCCCCACGCTCAGACTTTTCTTCAACCAGGATAGACTTTGAAACCAAACTAACTCCATTACACCTGTATCATCTCTAAACTGAGCAACAAGGCGTTTCCCTTTTTTTTCGCCAACCTCCTGCAAAGAAACCAAGCGCCCCAACACCTGTGCACCAACCATATCAGGATGTAATTCACGGATTTTATGAAATTTAGTCTTGTCGATATAGCGAAAAGGGTAGCATTCAAGCAGATCGCCAATAGTAAATATCTGCAACTCTTTCTTGAGCACATCAGCCTTCTGCGGACCAACGCCTTTCAAATATTCAATAGGGGTGATTAACGATAATTCTGCCATCTTGGAATCCCACTAAATTAGTGAAAAACCTTTATCTCAAGAAAACTTTCCTATTTCCGTTGAAATAGATATTAGACATAAGATTTTAGACATTAGACGTTTCGATTGATTGATTTTGTTTTGAACCTTTGTTTAGAAAGGGAAATTTGTCTTGAACAGGGAAAGAAAGGATTGGCAGAATCGGGTATGGTATTGGGTATTGTCAGGATGCTTTGTCTTGAACCAAGAAAGGAAGGATGCAAGGATTAGCAGGATCAGATAAGGTGCTGAATGAAGAAGGGAGAGTATGTGCAATAGGAGACGTTTCACTAAACGTCTCCACAAATGTATGTACCACATCCCTTCTTACCTCGCATTCCCCGATCCTGCCAATCCTAAAATCCTTCCTTTCCTGGTACAAAACAAAATCTAATATCTAATGTCTAACATCTCATATCTAAAAAGCAAAAAAGCTAAACATCGTTCAGGTTGTCTAGCTTTTTTAGGTTGTGTTTCAACAATTATGCTGCGCTGTAGGGCTACATGCAGACTTTTATAGTATAAAAAAAGTGTCCAAAATTTGAATAGTAAGCGTTGTATTTGCTTAATACAAACATCCAGCTTTTTATTATTCTAAAAAGTGACACCCATTATAAAATAAAGGGATTGTTTGCACTTATGCCTTCCACGCGATTACGGAAATCTCCACATTCACTTCTTTAGGGAGGGTTTTAACAGCGACACATTCTCTAGCGGGTTGATTTTCTTTGAAGTATTCTGCATACACTTCGTTTACTGTAGCAAAGTAGTCCATGCTACTCAAGAATATGCTGGTCTTTACCACATCATTAAAATCATAACCTGCATTTTTTAGGATAGCACCAACGTTCTTCAAAACCTGATGTGCCTCATCAGCAACGCCTGTGCTGATCAATTCCATCGTTTCCGGAATCAAGGGAATTTGACCTGAAACATATAAAGTTTTGTCTGCTTTAATCGCTTGATTGTATGGACCGATAGCTGCAGGGGCTTTGTCGGTATTTAAGATTTCTTTTTGTGACATAATCGTATAGATTTATTCTTTTCTGTTATATACTAACAAGGACTAAGATACAATTAGACGGTCGATTTTTTAGAAAAAAATGAAAACTGCCTATATTGCAGGATGAATCAAAACCTAGCCCTTTGTAATGGCCGTATCTTTACGGAATATCAGGTCTTAGATAACCACGCCGTACTCATTAGTAGGGATCGGATCCTAGCAATCGTACCGTCTGACGAAATTCCCAGTGATTTTGAAGTAATCGATGTGCAAGGTGGCAACATCTGCCCCGGTCTTATCGACCTACAGATTTATGGTACAGGCAATGACCTATTTTCTGCCGAGTTGACCGTGGAGTCGCTTTCGAAAATAGATCAGAACTTACTGAAGCAGGGCTGTACATCCTACATGCCGACACTGGCGACCAATAAATTAGCAGTATTTAAAACTGCTATCGATGTGTTTCGCCAAGTGCAATCTAAAGTTGCCTTAGGCTTGCATTTGGAAGGACCCTTTTTAAATCCTGCTAAACGCGGTGCCCATCCGGAAGAACTCATTATCAAAGCAACGAAGCCTATATTAGAAGATTTATTACAGGGTCAAGATGTGGTCAAAATTATGACCATTGCGGCGGAATTAATGGATCAGGAATGCATAGATTACCTTCAGGAGCAAGGAGTCCGCTTAACACTTGGACATAGCACCGCTACCTATCAACAAGCGACCTCGGCCTTTAATAAAGGTATAGGGATGGTGACCCATTTGTGGAATGCCATGTCGCCGTTTCATCATCGCGAAGTAGGAATTCCAGGTGCCGCATTCTCGCATGCTTCCGTAGCGGCTTCCATCATCGTTGATGGCATACATGTGGATTATGAAGCCGTTCGGCTCAGCAAAGAATTGATGGGGGAGCGTCTATTTTTAATTACCGACGCCGTAGCTGCCTGCAATAAAGGAGTCTATCAACATGTGCTAAACGGCGATCATTACGTCATGCCTGATGGAACACTTTCAGGTTCCGCATTGTCTTTATTACAGGCGGTAAAGAACTGTGTGCAGCATGTCGGCGTCGACCTTTCGGAAGCTCTCCGCATGGCAACGCTTTATCCGGCACGCCAAATTGCGCGTGACGATATCGGGAATTTGAGAACCCATAGTCTCGCGAATATCCTTGTTTTTGATTCAGAATATCGCGTGCAACAAGTTGTTTTTGAGGGCAAAAGAATTATTTAACGTATAACTTATAGGTTACAATTTGACATAAACGTGCAAAAAGACGTAGTTTTGTAAGTTAAGAAAGTGTATATGATGAGAAGATTTATTAGTCTTTGCGCATTATCGGCGGTATTGTTTACGGGAATTTCCTGCGGTTCGAAGAACAAGCAGAGCAAGGCCGCTAAACAGAATACAACAGAAATAGCAAAGGAATCACAGGTGGCCAATCAGGTGCCTGAAACAAAAGATGCGGATAAGCCTACAGAAACAAAACCTGTGCAACAGGCGGCGAAAGTGGAGAAAAAGGAAAAGGTGAAGCCGGCTTTTACAGCAAAATTGCCACAAGTTCCACGTGAATTCCGTGCCGCCTGGATCGCAACGGTAGCCAATATCAACTGGCCAAGTAAAAACAACCTGTCGACAGATCAACAAAAAGCAGAGGCAATCCGCCTATTGGATATGCTGAAGGAAAATAACTTCAATGCAGTTATCTTTCAGGTTCGCCCTTCCGCAGATGCACTATATAATTCACCCTATGAACCATGGTCGTACTTTTTGACCGGACAAATCGGTAAAGCACCTTCGCCATACTATGATCCTTTAGAATTTTGGGTTGAAGAAGCGCATAAAAGAGGATTGGAACTGCATGTTTGGTTAAATCCTTATCGTGCTCATCATTCAAACGGTGGTTCAGTAACCAACGAGTCCATGGTAAGAAAAGCGGCAGATCATGTGGTGCGCCTTAGAAATGGTATGTACTGGTTTGATCCATCCAGCCAAAAAACGCAAGACCATGCTGCTGCGGTTGTACATGATATCGTAAAACGCTATGATATCGACGGTGTACACTTTGATGATTATTTCTATCCATATGCAACTTATAACGGAGGTGCTGACTTCCCGGACGACGCAACATGGAATGCTTATAGAAAAGCGGGAGGTACTTTAAGCCGTCCTGATTTCCGCAGAGATAACGTAAATAAGTTTATTAAACGCGTCTATACTGAAATTAAAGCGGAAAAACCGCATGTGAAGTTCGGTCTTAGTCCTTTTGGAATCTGGAAACCCGGCTACCCGGCAGGTGTGACAGGTTCTTCACAATACGACGAACTCTATGCTGATGCGAAACTATGGTTAAATGAGGGCTGGATCGATTATTTTACGCCTCAGCTTTATTGGCCAATTGACCCTCCAAAACAAAGCTTTACAAGCCTATTGAAATGGTGGCAGTCTGAAAATACCCATAACAGACACTTATGGCCAGGGTTAAATACAGTGGAAGTAAGAGCGCCAAACCGCGTAGAAGAGATCAAAAGACAAATTGAAGTGACGCGTCAAGTGGTTCCTAACTCGGTTGGAGCAGTGCACTGGAGCATTGCAGGTTTGACAAAAAATCCTTCCATGCTTAAAGCATTACATGAAGGTCCTTATAGCCAACGCGCTTTGGTACCCGCGTCCCCATGGTTGTCTGCGAACCCAATATTAAAGCCTACTTTGATGTTGACTAAACAACCAAGTAGCGTTTTTGCAAAATGGTTACACAAGCAGCCTGAGCAAGTATTTAAGTGGGTGGCGTATGCACGTTATGGTAACACTTGGAGCGTCGAGATATTAGATGCGCCGCAAACCGAAATTAGTTTCCCGAAAACTAAGGATGGACAAAAGCTGAATGCCATTGCCGTGAAGCCAATCGACCGACTTGGAAATGAAGGCGACTATATCGGCGAGAATATCGAAGATTAAACAATTAAAAAATAAACAAAAAGGCTGTTCTTAATTTGAGGGCAGCCTTTTTTTATTGACCTGTCTGTTTTCAATGTACATCAAGAGCTTTCGTTCCAGATCATTTTTCAATCCCAACATGAATGGTTTTCTGAAAGTGCCTGTTTCTGATGATCATTAAGAAGCTTACGTCCCTGTCGCTATTTGAATGGACCTAGGTAAAGTTGAAGTTTAATGAAACCCATTACTAACCCCTATCAATCCCAATCCGAAAGGGTTTTGATAGGGGTTTGTATTGGGTTAGCATTGGGTTTGAAAGGGGAGTAGCCTAACTTAGGCCTCTGCTTAGGACGACAGCCCTCAAATCCAAATATTGATATCGCTTAAACGTTTTCAGCAAAATTCAACAATATACATATCGACAATACTGACGGATTTAGGAATATATCTCATCAGAATTATAGTAAGAAACAGTGTAGAAATTGGCTAGTTTGTTGCTTCAGACAAAGAATGTTTTGAGTTTTCCGAACGCTGAAGTTACGCAGGGTCTATTTGTCACCTTATTGTTACTTAAATGTGTTAAAAGTACACTATCTACAACAGTACAAATACGGGGGAAGAGCGCTAATTCTTTCGGAAACTGATGTTTTTGCAGGATTCATCAAAAATATCGCAAAACACGCATATTCGTTTTTGTGCGTGTTTTCTGTTTCTTTTTGCTTAAAGTTGTAGGATTTACGCTATCGATTGCTTTTATATGCGGTATTTGTTTTAATTTTACGAGGTAAAGCACAGAATACCTGTTTATTTGCGCCAAATCGATATTTATGAAACTATTTTTGCTGCATACTGCATTATTCGGAGTTCTATTAACAAATAGCTGTGGAACCACGTCAAAATCAGTGGTGAAACAAGAAGCTGCACAAGAGAAACCGCAAAACAACGCAAACCTTATTGTTCCGGGAGCCGATCAACTTCAAGCTTATTTACCCTTGCTTAAAGGGAAGAAGGTGGGGATTATGGGAAATCAAACCTCCGTTGTTGGTGAGCAAAAAGAACATTTGTTGGACGTTTTGTTGCGTGAAGAAGTTGATTTGAAATTCGGGTTTGCGCCAGAGCATGGTTTCCGTGGCGATATTGAACGTGGTGAAAAAGTAGACAACGCCGTTGATTCAAAAACAGGTCTACCTTTATATACTCTTTATGGAGGTAATGAAAAGCAGGATTCTATCGTACAGTCAATCGACGTGATGATCTTCGATTTACAGGACGTAGGCGCTCGTTTCTATACCTACATCACCTCTTTACATCGCGTGATGGAATTATGCGCAAAGCATAACAAGGAGCTAATCGTTCTGGATCGTCCGAACCCATGTGGCGACCAAGTTGACGGACCTGTTCGTAAAGACGATAAGTTTAAATCCAATGTCTCTTATCATAAGATTGCAATGGTACATGGCCTGACCGTTGGTGAACTTGCTAAGATGATCAACGGAGAGAAATGGTTAGAAGGTGGAAAACAATGCAAGGTAACTGTGATTCCTGTAGAAAATTGGGATCATGGAAAAATGTACGAGCTTCCTGTTATCCCTTCGCCAAGTTTACCGAACCACCTTTCCGTACGCCTATATTCTTCTTTATGCTTGTTCGAAGGTACAGAGATCTCCGTAGGTCGCGGTACAGATTGGCCTTTCCAGGTTGTAGGTTATAACAATCCTGTTTATGGTGATTTTACATACACCCCAGGCGAAAAAGCTGGTATGGTGAAACATGTGGAAGGTAAAGGCGAGAAATTGTATGGACTAGATCTTCGTAACCTGAATGCAGACGATCAGAAGTTCACATTAAAGTATATTCTACATTTTTATAATAAGATGCCAGACAAGTCTAAGTTCTTCAGCAGAGCTGAATTCTTTGACAAACTCGCTGGTACCGATCAATTACGTAAAGATATTATTGCTGGAAAAACCGAAGATGAAATTCGCAAGAGTTGGGAGCCGGAATTGAAAGAATATAAAGAAATGCGTAAAAAATATTTAATCTATCCTGATTTTAATTGAAAAACATGTAAAAGGCTCAAATAACATTTGGGCCTCTTTGCTTTTCTTTTTGCATAAACACTCATAAAAACGCATAAAGAATTATGAAATCAGGTAATTATCTGTAAATTAGTGACGGTTTATTCATTATCTACAAATGAAAACGCCGAATTATGATAAAACAAACTTTTTAATTTTAATCGATAAGCAATGCGAAGACTTCTACTCTTTTCTCTCGCTCTAGGCTTAACTATGCCGTCCTACGCTTCATTTGCTGAGGCCTCGACTGCAAGTAACCTTAGAAAAAATGCAAGCTGGACGAATGCTTCCTCAGTTCTACAAAATACGGTCCAAGGAACCGTATCTGGCGCTGATGGACCAATCGCTGGTGCAACAGTAACAGTTATCGGTACATCAACGACAACTGCTACAGATGGCAACGGTAAATTTACGATCACAGCACCGGTAGGCTCTAAATTGAGAATCTCTTTTGTGGGTTATGACTCCAAGGAGGTTACAGTTGCCGGAAATACGGTAAACGTGACTTTGGAAGGCGCAGCTGATGTGTTGGATGAAGTTGTGGTAGTAGGTTATGGTACGCAAAGAAAGGAACACTTAACAGGTGCCGTTTCTTCCATCAATGTGGAAGAAGTGATGGGTAGCCGCCCTATCCCCGACGCGGGTCGCGGTATGCAAGGTACTATACCGGGACTTTCTGTTGTTATTCCTTCTGGTGAGGTTGGTTCCGATCCGGTAATGAAAATCCGTGGTCAGGTAGCTTCCATCAAAGGGTCTGCGAATCCATTGATTTTAGTAGACAACGTAGAGATTCCAAGTATCAATATGGTAAACCCTAATGATATCGAATCCATCTCTGTATTAAAAGATGCGGCGTCTTCATCGATCTACGGTGCTAAGGCAGCATTTGGTGTGATCTTGATTACGACGAAAAAAGGCGCAAAAGGCGATTCGCACAATGTGACTTATTCGAATAACCTTTCTTTGCAATCTCCTATGAAACCTATTGAGATTGCAGGTATCGATGGTTTAGAATATACCTTAGAGGCGCATGAAAATATGCAAGCTGCCGGTCCTGCTGGTGGTTTCTGGCGTGTTAACCGTGAGAGCTTCGAAAAGATTAAAGAATGGCAACAAAAATGGGGCGGAATCGTGAATGATCATGACCCTGTTCTTTATGGCCGCGACTGGTATTTTGAAGGTGGTGAGAAGTATGGTTTGCGTCTATATGACCCGGCAAGCGTAATGATTAAGGACAATGCGTTCTCGCATTTGCATAATCTAGGCTTGAACGGAAAAAGCGGAAACACAACGTATAACATGAGTGTTGGCTATCTAGGTCAACAAGGGATGATGAAGCCTGCGAATGACGATGATTTCACTAGGTATAACGCTACAGCAAATATCTCTACGAAGGTAAATGATATCCTTACACTTCGTGGTGGAGCCATGTATTCTGACGGAACCAAACGTTATCCAAACTCAGCGACAGGTTTTGGTTCTGACCCTTGGTTATATCTATACCGTTGGTCAAGATTATTCCCTATTGGTGCACAAGAACATGGCACCGATGTTCGTGACCCTTATTTCGACACAAAAAATGCACACACGGCGGAAAAAATCAATCGCTACTTAAACCTAAACTTAGGTACAACCATCGATATTATGGATGGTTGGGATCTGAAGATGGACTATGCTTACAGCACGCAGAATAGTGGAGATAGATCTTCTATGCCAACATTCAGAGGTGCTTGGCACTGGTATGCACCTGTTGCATGGAATGATGCAAACGGTAATCAAGTTTATGTAGATGAGAATGGTATTCCTACAGACAATGGGGGAATGCTAGCATATCGTTTTCCAGTAGAAACATATATTACGAAAGAGCAATCGAATATCTATCGTCGCTCGTATTTCTCTAAAAAACATACATTCAACGCATTTACGACCTATAACAAGGTTATTGCAGATAAGCATGAGGTTAAATTTATGTTGGGAACCAATATGGTTGCTAACAAATGGGAAGACTCGTGGGCGAGACGTACAAATTTAATCAATGAGGAAAATCCACAATTCCCGTTTGCTACCGGAATTCAAGAAAGTGGTGGTGACACCGATTGGGATTCTCAAGTTGGTTTCTTCGGACGTGCGAACTACACTTTTGCTAATAAGTATTTATTAGAGGCTAACCTTCGTTACGATGGTACGTCGAAATTCCCTACGCACCTGCAATGGAAATGGTATCCTTCCTTCTCAGCAGGATGGATCCTGTCCAACGAGCGTTTTATGGAAAGCCTAAACCCTGTATTAAGTTTTGCGAAATTGCGCGGTTCATGGGGTAGTATCGGTGACCAATCGGTTAATAACGATTTGTATGTACCGACAATGCCGGTTTCCCAGAATAACTGGCTCAATGGCGAGGCTTTAAAGTATTATTATTTAAGTACACCGAGATCAGTAAGAAGAAGTTTATCATGGCAAAATATTGAGCACTCAAATATTGGTGCTGACTTACGTTTCTTCAATAAGTTGGGTTTAACTTTTGAATGGTTTCAACGCTCAACGAAAGATATGATTGTTGCGGGAGAAGTTCCTCCGGCAACGTTTGGCCAAGCTACTTCTCCTGAAGGGAACTTTGGTAACCTAAGAACTAGAGGATGGGAAATTGCATTAGACTATTCACACAGATTTGATAACGGTCTAAGGCTTTCAGCTAATGCGAATTTAGCGGATGCGATTACAATTGTTACTAAAGGCGCAGACTGGGCAACAACTTGGGAAAATCGTTTATTAAATAATAATAGCTTTTCTACAGGAAGACGTTATGGTGATATCTATGGTTATGTAACGGATCGTTTATACCAAAAAGAAGACTTCTTGTACGACGCTGATGGTAATCATCAGAAAGTTACTATCGTACATGAAGGCGTATCGAAAGTAACCAATCAATTGGCTGGGGACAATCCGGTTTACCAAACCTTCTTTGAGGATGGTAATGGTATTATGATTATGAGCCCTGGTGATGTGAAATTTGTTGACGTAAATGGTGATGGATATATCACAAACGGTGATAATACCAATGGTAATCCTGGTGACCGCGTCGTAATCGGTAACTCAACGCCTCGTTACGAATATGGTTTCCGTTTAGGAGCAGACTGGAAAGGATTCGATTTATCGGTGTTCCTACAAGGTGTTGGAAAACGTGAGATCTGGGGTTCTGGTCAATTAGCTATTCCTGGCTATCATGTTAAGGATGGAGCGATGCCACAAGCAATTGCGGAAGATTTCTGGAAAGAAGATCGTACTGATGCGTTCTATCCTCGCGCTTGGAACTTGGGTGGAGCAGACGAAGGCTATGTAATGCGCCCTCAAACTCGTTATCTATTGGATATGTCATACTTCAAGATCAAGAATATCACATTTGGTTATGCAGTATCAGAAAATGTGTTGAATAGAATTCACTTAAAAAATGCACGTATCTACGTGTCATTAGAGAACTTCTTCACCTTTGATAACCTACGTGGTTTACCTATTGATCCAGAAACGATTTCTGGAAATAGCATGCTACGTACAGATGGTAACTATAACTTGGGTAGAACGGGTGCTGGTACACCGTCGTTCAAGTCCGCTTCTTTAGGTATTCAGATTGGTTTATAAACTTTAGGAGGAAATTATTATGAAAATTAAATATAGCATTTTTGTAGCGGCAGCATTGGCACTAAGCAGTTTGAGCAGTTGTGAAAAATTCTTAGACAGACCGGGGCTTACCAATTTAAATGACGATAATGCATGGACGACAGAAGATAATGTTCGTTTATATGCAAATAAATATTATACCGACTTCTTCGTTGGTTATGGCGTGGGCTTTGATAATGGTGATGCCCTTTTAGCAGGGTATACGTTCAGTGATGATTTATTATTTCAAGGTAATCAATCGCAGTTTACTAGAGCGGTGCCTGTAAGTCAAATTTGGAGCTATACCAACATCCGTTCGATCAACATCATGATCGACCGTGTGCAGAACAGAATGTCTTCTGTTCTTAGTGAAGAAGCTTTTAATCACTGGATGGGCATCGGTCGTTTCTTCAGAGCATTCCGTTATTCTCAGTTAGTACAATCGTATGGAGATGTTCCATATTACGATCGACCAGTAGATATTGATGAAACCGATGAACTTTACAAAAAACGTACGCCTCGTAACGAGGTGATGGATCATGTTTATGATGATTTAAGCTTTGCTTTAGAGAATGTGCGTCTGAATGACGGTGTTCAAAATGTAAACCGTTACGTGGTTGCTGGTTTCGTGTCTCGCCTTGCAATGAATGAAGGCTCTTGGCAAAAATATTATTATAAAAATAATGAACGTGCGAAGAAGTTTTTCGAATTAGCATTGAGAGCTGCGGAAATGGTTATCGCAAGCGGTAAGTATGATATTGTTACGGATTACCGTTCGCAATTTACTTCCGAGAATTTAGCTGGTAATAAGGATATGATCCTTTACAGACAGTATGATGATGCCATAAGTGTGAAGCATACAATTCTCTCTCTTCATAATTTAGCAGAAAACATTACCTATGGTCCAACAACGGATTTAATTAAATCGTACATCTGTAATGATGGCAAGGTTTGGCAAAATTCGGATTTAGCGCCAGCGAGCGACTTTACACTCGACTCTTTGGTTAAGACAAGAGACTCTCGTTTTGAAGCTACTTTCCACACAGATCCTTCGATCAGGAATAGAGCTTCGTATTTATATATCACGAAATTCTTACCAAGAGAAGTTCAAAACCGTGTCGCGTCTGGCGGAGCGCCAGGAGTTCCATATTCAGGAGCAAACAATACCACTGACGCGCCAGTATTGCGTTATGCCGAAGTATTGTTGAACTGGATAGAAACCAAAGCGGAATTAGCGGCCCTTGGTGGTGTAGCAGTTTCGCAAGCGGATATTGACCGTTCTATCAACAAGATTAGGCTACGTCCATTGGCAGCAGAAGCGATCGCAAAAGGTGTGAAAATGACAGCGCCTATGAAGTTAGGCGAGTTACCGCAAGATGCAGAGCGTGATGTTCAGGTTTCAAGTCTGATTTGGGAGATTCGTAGAGAGCGCCGTATGGAAATGACGTTTGAACATTCTCGATTAGCAGATCTTAAGCGTTGGTCGAAATTGCAATATATGGATACACAGCAAAATCCAGACTTACTTTCCGGAGGATGGGTGAATTTCTTGAAGGAACTACCTGGAGATTTGAAAACTGGTGTTTCCGTTGTGAAATTGAATGGTCAAATTGAAGTTTTCAATGCTGCTGATCCGGACAGTCCGGCGAAGATGAATGGCTTCTATCGTTATGTTGAAAATGCAGATAGACTTCCGTTCTTAAATCAAGCGAATGTGAACCCATACTTATCACCGGTTGGTAGAAACCAAATCGCTGAGTATGAAGCTAAGGGGTATGTCTTGGATCAAACACAAGGATGGCCTCAAAATTAATATTGAATTCATAATAGATTAACCATATGAAAATGAAATTAAACCGTTCTATTGGCGCAATGATTATTGCTCTAATTGGCCTTGCAGGTTTTAGTTCTTGTTCAGAAGATTTTCCAGGCAATGTGGAATCCGATAAATACACAGATCTAAAGGCTATCCGCATTGTTAACGCGGGTGAAGATGGAACAGATGTTTTGGTAGGAGAGATAGACGAGAATAAAAAGACGATTTCCTTCCCACGCATCGATACGCTTACTGATTTTTCGAACGTAAAGTTCGAAGTTGAAACGTCTGAAGGAGCGAGTATAGAAAATACCGTTTATAATATTCCTTATCAATCCGGTGATACCCAGAAAGAGATTATTATTAAAGTATTGAACTCGCCTAGATTTAAAGAATATAAGGCATTAATTCGCTTTAAAGTACCGGTATATGGTGCTGATTTTACAAAACCTACCGTGATGGATTATTCAAGTAATCCGGTTGGAAATCCTACTTATATTGGATGGGGTGGACAATTGACGAGAGGGTCAGGATTCGACGGTAAGCACGTTTTAGTTGTTAGTCGTGGTGCTACTGGAATTCATTTACTTCCGGTGGAAGATTTGAGAGAAAATCGTCTTACGCCTATCAAATTAGATGTGACTGGAATCACTGGTGGTACTTTCACACATAATATGGGCGCACAAATTAATGGTCACTCTTATGTTGCGAACTTATCAACATCACAGGCATCGCCACTAAAAATTTACCATTGGGCCACATCTACATCTGCTCCGGAAGTTATTGCTAATATTAACGTAGCATCTGTTGCTGGAGCTGGGGCTCGTCACGGAGATAATTTCTCTATGAGTCTGGATGAAAGCGGAAATGGCTATGCTTTCTTTATCTCTGGGGGTGTTCAGGTAATGCGTGTGAAGATCGAGAATTACAACCAAGTAACGGAAACTGTTTCTTTCGATACGCGTACGACCTATGGACAATGGTCTGCATACAATCATATCGCAGGTTCCGAGTCTTATTTAGCAACCGGACATGATAAACCAATTGCAGTATTAAATAATGCGGGTAGTGTAGCATATACCATGGGCGCTACTTCTATTCCAGTTCACTCGGGTGACCCACGAGTTATCAATTTTAATGGACAGCGCTACTTATTGGTGGTTACTGTTCCAAGAACAGCGAATACAGCGCCTGATGCTGTGTTGAGAATTTATAACATCACAGCGGGGGCAAATATAGTAGATGCGCTAACCGCATTTGAGCAAGGGGATAAAAAACCGGTGTATGAATTCCCTGTTTCGGCAGCGACAAACACTGCCCCTGGTACACAATCAGGTTTCCATATTGTAAAAGATGCTGACGGAAAAGACCAGAAGTTAATGGTTTACGGTGCGACTACCGATGCTGGATTTACGATTGTAGAATTCCCGGTGAATGTTGCAGAAGATTAATGAAATCTTTCAATTAATATAAGGAAGGGACGTCTGACGCTGGTTTTTAAATCGGTGTTCGGGCGTCCTTTCTTCATTTCTAACCCAATTATAGATGAAAAGATTATCCGTTTATTTTAGCTTATTTTTTGTACTTGCTCTGTTGCTTAACAGCTGTAGTAAGAGTTCTGATGGACCGGGTGGCACACCTGATCCTGATCCTGAACCACCAGTGACAACCTTGAAATTTCCTGCTAAGGAAATGCGTGGCGCTTGGATTGCAACCGTATGGGAGCTTGATTGGCCTGGGGTACGCGGTGAAGCTGCACAGAAACAAAAGTATATTGAGATACTTGATCGTTTGAAAGCATTGAAGTTTAACGCGGTGTTTTTTCAGGTCAAAGGAATGGGTGACGCATTGTACAATTCTCCTTATGAACCATGGTCTGCTGCCATATCGGGAACACGTGGCGTTGATCCGGGCTATGATGTTATGAATTTCTTAATCGAAGAGACGCATGCTCGTGGTATGGAGTTCCATGCTTGGATGAACCCTTACCGTATTTCAACACGAGCATCAGCAAGTGGAGCTTATCCTGCACTCCATACTTCTGTCGATGCAAGTTGGGTTATCGACCACCCCACTATCCGTATTTACAATCCAGCATTACCAGAGGTGCGTCAGCGCTTGAATGATATTGTCAAAGATTTTATCACAAAATACAATGTCGATGGGATTCATTTTGATGATTATTTCTATCCTTCCGGTGTAACTCATAATGATGATGCAGACTATCAGAAATACGGGGCCGGATATAGTACAGTTGAGAGTTTCAGAAGGGGGAATGTGGATAAGGCGATTGAAGGAATTTTCAATACAATTAAAGCGACGAAGCCACAAATGGTGTTTTCAGTTTCGCCAGCAGCGAATAAGGATAATAACTACAATGGACTTTTTGCTGATGTAGCGAAATGGACGTCTTCCGGCTGGGTGGATATATTGATTCCTCAGCTTTACCAAGAAATTGGCAATTCGTTCAATCCTTTTGAGCGCAATTTGGCGACATGGTCTCAGTTCCGTGGGAAGGCAGGATTGGTAATCGGACATGGTTATTACAAATTTGGTGCATCCGATGGTGGTGCTGCCTTTCAAAATACAGCTGAGTTGGTTAATCAATTCGACTTAGCGCGTAAAAATCAGTATGTAAGAGGAAGCGTAATGTATAGTGCGCGCGATGTTTTGGCAAATAGAATTGGTATTACCAACAAATTGGCAGAGCTTTATGCCAAGGATGTGCTGATGCCTTTCTTTGGTAGAGAAGTTGCTGCAAAGCCTGCAACGCCATCCAATGTTAAACTTTCCGGGAATGAGTTAACTTGGTCAACGACTGGTGATGTTAAATCGGCGGTATATTATTTTGCTAATTTGACAGCAGAAGGAGAGCTATTGGCATTTACTGAAGAGAAGAGATTAAGTGTTTCTAAATCGGGCTACTACGTGGTTACTGCCGTAAATGCGGATCATGTAGAAAGTAAAGAGTCAACTCCTTTGAAAAAATAATCAAAAGGCTTCCTAAAGGTAGCGAAGCCTTATCATCTACCTAAACTTTGTATTGATGTATTTGCCGAGACTTTTTGTTTTCATCTTTTTGATATGGGGGCAAATTTCCTTTGCCCAATCTTTTCGTTTTGCTCAGGTTACCGATACGCATGTTGGCGGTTCAACCGGCGCCGATGATGTTCGTCGGACTGTGCAGGATATTAATAAGCTAAAGAATATAGACTTTGTGATTTTCTCGGGCGATATCACAGAATTTGGTTCCGATGAGGAATTGCTGTTGGCTAAGCGCATTTTGGATAGTATCCAACGCCCGTGGTTTGTCATTCCGGGAAATCACGACAGTAATTGGTCAGAAAGCGGTGCGAATAGCTTCCGTCGTGTTTTTGGTAAAGAAACATTCTTTTTGAAGCATAAAGGCTATGATATCATCGGGACGGCTTCAGGCCCGAATATGCGGATGAGTCCGGGTCAGATTCCAAGAGAGAATCTCATATGGATGGACTCGATTTTTCAGGAATATCCTAATAAAGAAACACCGTTGATCGCTATTAATCATTATCCATTGGACGAATCCTTGAACAATTGGTATGAATCTATCGATCGCTTGAAAACACGAAATGTACAGTTGGCTTTATGCGGCCATGGACATCAAAATCGTTTATACGATTGGGAAGGCATTCCGGGTGTGATGTTACGATCGAACCTAAGAGCGAAAGAGGAAGTCGGAGGGTATAACTTAATTACGATACGTAATGATTCAGCAATTTTTCAAGTCCGTCGACCGTTAATTAAAACGGAGGACCCTTGGTTGGCTATGGCACTTCGACCTGTGCAGCCTGGGGTAGATGGACAATATGCTCGCCCGGACTACAGTGTAAATAAGCAAACTACCGCAAAGTTAGTTTGGGAATATCAGGATCATGGAGATATAGGTGCAGGCATGGGTACAGATGGTAAGCTATTATTTACCGCAAATACCGTTGGTGAAGTGTTTGCGCTGGATTTACATGATGGAAAGCGAGTTTGGTCATTCAAAACCGGAGGCAAGGTATATTCTACACCAGTATTTCATCAAGGAATGGTGGTTGTAGGCTCTACTGATCACTTTATTTATGGTCTGGATGCTAAGACAGGTGCATTAAAATGGAAGCTCGAGGCGAAGAAAGCGGTTTTAGGCTCAGCAGCTGTAGCTAAGGGAAAAGCGTTCATCGGTGCTTCTGACGGTATTTTCAGATGTATTCAGGTGGCTGATGGAAAATTATTATGGCAGTTCGATCAAGTGAAAGGCTATGTTTCCACATTGCCCACTTTGGCGGATGGCAAAGTGATTTTTGGATCTTGGGGCAATGGTTTTTATGCGCTCGACCAAAACAGTGGGGAATTGCAATGGGAATGGTGGAATGGACATCAGAATAGGATGTTTTCCGCAGCGGCAGTTTACCCTGTCGTTCATAAGAATCGAGTTTTTATTGTTGCACCGGATCGTTATATGACGGTGATAGATTTAAAAACCGGCAAAACCATATGGCGCGAAAAAAAGGACTCTGAAAAAGTAAGGGAATCAATAGGCTTGTCGTCCAATAAGAAGCTCGTTTATGCAAAAACTATGGATGGCGAGTTGATCGGCGTTCCGGTGATGGCTGATAGTATGGATATCACCTGGAAATCCGACTTGAAATTGCCGTATGAATTAGCGCCTACTGCTATACAGAGTAAAAAGCGAACCGTATTTGTGCCAAGCGACAAGGGGTTATTTACAGCGTTGGATGCTAAAACCGGAAAAGTTAGGTGGCAATATAAAGTTTCCAATGGTATGATTAATCCCCTACTATTATGGAAAGATAAGGTTGTTATCAGTACAATGGACGGAAAGATAAGTATGTTATCTTATTAATTCGATTGTATTTTTTTCAATATAAAAAGGAATTCGCGATGAATTCATAAATTTTTCTAAGCTTGTTACAAGGACCGGTAATTTAACGCGGAAAATAATGGTTTACGAAATATTAATTAACAAAACGCGCATAGAATTGCAGGTTATTCAGGGATAATAAGAAAAAAATCACGATTGTTCCGAAGCAAAGTAAAATAACTTTACTTTATATTTTAAATTGGCTTTGGCAATTTAAAGCTTGGAAATCGTTGATTTATCAATTCTAACCTTTGCTTAGGGATAATTTTTTAATCGATAGTGTGAATTTGATGATTTATTAAAAGGGAAAAATGATAAATTCGCCTATCAAAAGTATATAAAGAACGAGATTGCATGTTGTTGCGGTTTTTAATAAAAAATCGCATATTTACGAAAAGTTATATAGGTATTTCAAAATGCTACAGAGTATGATCAACACAACGGAAAAGGATTCCAATTATCAGGACTTAGACAAAATGTCTGTTCGCGAAATTTTGACGAACATTAATAACGAAGATAAAACCGTTCCGTTGGCGGTGGAGAGAGAGATTGCGCATATCGAATCCTTAGTAAAGGTGATCGTGGAGCGTATGAAAAAAGGCGGTCGTCTTTTTTATATCGGTGCAGGTACAAGTGGACGTCTAGGTATTCTTGACGCTTCGGAATGCCCGCCGACTTATGGTGTTCCTTTTGATTGGGTTATCGGACTGATTGCTGGTGGTGATACCGCCATCCGTAAAGCTGTTGAGTTTGCGGAGGATGATGAGAACCAAGCTTGGAAAGACCTTGAAGAGTATGCAATCAATACGAACGATGTGGTGATCGGAATTGCTGCCTCAGGCACAACTCCTTATGTTATCGGTGGATTGGAGAAAGCGAATGAAATGGGTATCGCTACGGGCTGTATTGTATGCAATGGCAATTCGCCAATTGCAGCAATCGCACAGTATCCGGTAGAGCTGATTGTAGGTCCTGAGTTTGTGACCGGCTCCACGCGCATGAAAGCGGGTACCGCTCAAAAACTTGCTTTAAATATGATCAGTACTGCTGTTATGATTCAGCTAGGTCGTGTTAAAGGAAATAAAATGGTTGATATGCAGCTTTCGAACCACAAGCTAGTGGGGAGAGGGGTTCGTATGGTGATGGCAGAGACCGGAACCGACGAAGAGACAGCTACGGCATTGATCGAGCAATTCGGTAATGTACGTAAGGCTATCGATAACTTCAACCTACAAAAGAATAGCTAAACAAACATATGTCACCTATTATATTATTATCCTTTCTTGTTGTTTATTTCGCAATCTTATTGGCGGTGTCTTATTTCACGTCGAAAGATTCTTCGGATAATTCAACATTCTTCGTTGCCAATCGTAATGCCAAATGGTATATGGTTGCCTTCGGAATGATCGGTACGGCATTATCTGGTGTTACGTTTATTTCCGTTCCTGGAGATGTAGGTAATACGCCTGGAGGGATGTCAGACCCGAATAATTTCAGCTATTTTCAGTTTGTAATCGGAAATGCTATTGGCTTTGTAATTATCGCCTACGTATTGCTGCCGCTTTACTACCGCATGAACCTGACTTCTATTTATACGTATCTAGAAGAACGATTAGGCCATAAGAGTTATAAGTCAGGGGCGATGATCTTCTTGATTTCCAGAACCATCGGTTCTGCGTTCCGTTTATATCTAGTTGCTATCGTACTGCAACGCTATATTTTTGATGCTTGGAATGTGCCGTTTATTTTAACTGTAGCGGTGTGTTTAGTTTTGATTTGGTTATATACCAACAAAGGTGGTTTGAAGACCATCATTATCACTGACACACTTCAGACGACGTTTTTGTTGTTGGCGGTTATATTGTCGATTTATTTCATGGCTGATGGTCTTGGATTAACGGTTTTCGAAGCCTTCGAAAAGGTTAAAGACAGTTCTTATTCGAAGATATTCGTATGGGAAAATCTATTAGGAGATACTAGACATTTCTGGAAGCATATTATCGGTGGCGCGTTCGTTACGATTGCAATGACAGGCTTAGACCAAGATTTGATGCAGAAGAACTTAAGTATGAAAACTATTGGTGAGGCCCAGAAGAATATGATGACCTTTACGAGTATTTTCATCGTCATCAATTTGTTTTTCTTGGCAGTGGGAGCATTATTGTATTTCTATGCAGATGCGAACGGCATTAAACTAGCAGATTTAGGGAAGTCAGATTATCTGTATCCGGAAATTGCGTTACGTCATTTAAGCTTGTTGCCGGGTATTATATTTATGATGGGTTTAACTGCAGCAACCTTTGCTACGACCGACTCAGCACTTACAGCGCTGACCACATCTTACTGCGTTGACTTCCTGAACTTCAATAAAAAGGAAAATCCAAACGATCCTAAGTTGGTCAAACAACGTAACTTCGTTCACCTTGGGTTTTCTGTTGTAATGCTATTGGTCATTCTTCTTTTCCATTGGATAAACGATGAATCTGTGGTATCAGCGATTTTCAAGATTGCAGGTTACACTTATGGTCCTTTATTGGGTCTATTCTCTTTCGGTATCTTAACGAAAAGAAGAGTAAATGATAATCTAGTTCCACTTATCTGTGTGATTTCACCATTATTGATATTCTTATTGAATCAATATGTGCTGCCGCATACAGCCTATAAAATTGGATTCGAACTGATTGTTTACAACGGTTTGATTACCTACTTGTTGTTACTAATTACTTCTCCTGGTAAGGTTGAAGGTAAAATTGCCGGCAGTAAATAATGCCTGCTTGAATGATTTGTGTGTGCAAAAAAAATCCAGTAGTTTTGGCTACTAAGTATATTTTGCACACATGTATCATTTAATCGACGAATCTATCCACTCTATACGCCGTAAAATCGGCGATTTCGCTCCTGAATTTGGAATTATATTAGGCACAGGTCTAGGCAAGCTGGTCAATGAGATCGAGGTTGAACATCAGATGATGTATTCTAATATTCCCAATTTTCCTATATCTACAGTCGAATTTCATACGGGCAAGTTAATTTTTGGCACCCTGAATGGTCGCCGTGTCGTAGCGATGCAAGGTCGCCTACATTATTATGAAGGCTATAATATGCAGGAAATTACTTTTCCGGTGCGTGTAATGAAGGCTTTGGGGATCAGTAAGCTGTTTGTTTCGAATGCATCGGGCTCTTTGAATCCAGCGATCAAAAAGGGTGATATCGGTATAATCGAAGATCATATCAATTTACTACCGGACAACCCCTTGCGAGGATCGAACGATGAAGATCTGGGGCCGCGTTTCCCGGATATGAGTCAACCTTATGATAAAGGAATGATCAAGCAGGGGATGGAGATTGCGAATAAGTTAGGCGTGACAGCACATGAGGTTGTGTATGTCTCTGCACCAGGTCCAAACTTGGAGACTAGAGCGGAATATCGTTACATGCGTATAATCGGTGGGGATATTGTGGGGATGAGTACAGTACCTGAGGTGATTGTTGCCAATCATATGAGCCTTCCTGTCTTTGCCATTTCGGTGATTACCGACGAAGGTTTCCACAGTGATTTAAAACCAGTTTCGTTAAAAGAGATTGTGGAAGTGGCGACCGAGGCAGAGCCGAAGATGACAAGTATTTTAAAAGAATTGATTGCATTGCAATAATCTTGGATTTTTGCCCTATTTTTGAGGGCGTTTATTTAGAGATCCTTACATGAGTGTACTGAGTAGGTTGTTATTAATATTGGTCTTGTTTGCACTTACACCGAAGCTATATGCGCAGGTGGAAGATGAATTCAGTTCGGCGCTCGATTCAGCGCGAGCCAAAGAAGATAACAAGAAAGATTCCGTAGTTTTTACCGCTAAATACGTCCGCTATACGAATCTGGCGACGATGAAGCGTTTCACTAAGACCTACCAGTTAGATACTTCTCATGTTAATTTTCAATATTATAATAAGCAGAATCTGCCTTGGAATCCGAGTATCAACCTGGGTTCCTATGGTTTAGCGACACGCGACCTCCTGTTCAATGCGAATAAGAATATTGGTTTTCAGTCTGGATATAGTGCGTTAGAACGCTATATTCTTCATCCTGATTCTGTGGAGTACTTTCGTGCGAGAGCGCGGTTCTCAGAACTCTATGCTGTCGGATTTTTCTTTGACGATCAGGTATTTAAGGCCCGGATAGCACAGAACATTAATCCAAATCTCAATATTGGAGCGGAGTACCACGCGAGCAATACCGATGGTTATTACAAAAATCAAGAGTATAGCGATCGGAAAGGAGCTATCTTCTCTTGGTATGAGTCGCCAAGCAAGCGCTATAACTTACTGACGAACTTTACTTTTAATACGGTCGACGCAACGGAGAACGGCTCGGTATTGAACGATACTTTGTTTCGGGATAATACGGAAAGTTCAGGAAATCCGGCACGTTATCCTGTTCGATTGAATGGTCAGCAAAAAGACCGCCCTTACAATAAGTGGAAAGATTTGGGCTTTTTCCTGCGTCAGTCTTACTACATGGGTCGTTTGGATACCGTGAATAAGGGTGCGCCGGATGCGGAAATTCATCCGACGAATTTGATCGCGCATAACTCCAGTATCAGGCAACAGAAATTCTTATTCTTCAAGAACGAAGCGGATGGGAATAATGCTTTCCCGCTGGCGAGTTTCGTTGAAGTGCATGACACGACGAAAATTACGACGATCTCCAATGATTTTACCTATAGCTTCTTCCTTCGTGGTAAAACGTTGAAAAACGAAGCACGGGTGGAATTGGGATTCCAGAACGATTTGATCTGGTATGCGGATAGTGTACTTACTCAGATGTATCAAAATAGTATGGTGAAAGGAAACATCGGTTATAAGTTCAGTGACAAGGTCGATGTCAATTTTGCTGCTAAGCAGATCCTCTTGGGTCGAAACTTTGGCGACTTCCTATATGAGGCTTACGCAGACGTACATGTGAATGATGCGATCGGGAATTTGCGTATTGGCGCTTATACACAAAATCAGTCTCCAGCGATGATTTATGAGACGGCTAACCTGACGTACCACTCTTGGGCAGATCTTGGCTTAGATAAGGTAAAAACGCAGAATCTGAACTTCTCTTATGCGAATAAGAAGATTGGCTTCAGTGGTAAGTTAGAATACTTCCTGATCAATAATTATACATACTTCACCGAGAGTATCGACCCGGCAACTAATCAGGTCATCTCACGAGCGATTACTCCAACACAGGCTGGTAATCTAAACCTTTTGAAACTTACAGTAGGTCAGAATTTCAAATTCCGTAAATTCCATTTTGATAATATGGTGGTTTATCAGAAGTCGGACGCAATGGATGTGTTGGCTACACCGGAGTTGTATACTTTCCATAGCCTCTACTACGCAAATATTTTGTACAAGGTGATGGACTTCCGGATCGGTGCTGATGTTCGCTTTAATACACCTTTCCGTACACCTTCTTACGCGATTAATGCGGGACAGTTCTACAATGATAATCTAGGAATCAATTTCTCGACGTATCCTATTGTTGATTTTTGGCTTACCGCTAATATTGATCGTGTAAACTTATTCTTGAGTTATAATTTTGCGAACCAACATGTTTATCCGAAAGGATACTACACCGTTCGTCGTTATCCAATGAATCCGGCATTCCTTCGTTTTGGGGTTTCCTGGAAATTCTACGATTAATTAATCATTCGCTTGTCTTTATTTGATGCAGTCCGCATAACGCGGGTAGCAAGTCTTTCTGCATTCTTAAAATAGGTTTTTTGGTTTCGAATTATTGATTCATGGAGACTGTTTTGGGGGGCATGGATATAATAGGGGTTGCCGGATTGTTCCAGTGATATCGTTTGTCTTTGATATTATCCATAAAATTTAAGGTGCGATATTGCGGAGTTTGGGTTTTGCGTAGCTCTCGGATGTAGAATCAAGTAATTTTATCTATTTGGGTTTGAATAAATTGCTGATTTTTTAATAAAAATCTTCTGAAATAATTTTGCAAATCAATTTTTAGACCTATATTTGCACACCGCAAGACGGAAAAGGAGAATTAGCTCAGCTGGTTCAGAGCATCTGCCTTACAAGCAGAGGGTCACTGGTTCGAATCCAGTATTCTCCACAAAAATAAAAAGGAGGCTTAGCTCAGCTGGTTCAGAGCATCTGCCTTACAAGCAGAGGGTCACTGGTTCGAATCCAGTAGCCTCCACAAAAAAGCATCAAGAAATTGATGCTTTTTTTATTCCTTTTATTATCAGAAAATCGTTGATTTCGTCCTAGTCGGGATCAGTTTCAAAACCTGTGGACTACGCAAATAATTTGGTCAATCTGAACAGGAAGAAATTGATGTCACCTACACCTCTAAACTGACTTCTGAAAGCTTTTATCTTTGCATTGAAAGATTCTGCTGAAGCATTTGTACTCTTGTTGTCGAAGTAGTTCAATATTTTTTTGTGATGGATATTTATGGTTCTGGAGACGGTGTTGAATGACTTGAAGCCAGCCTGTTCCACTTTATCCGCCCATTTTGCCAACCTTGTAAAGGCGTAGATCTTATCTATGGTGGTGTTGAATATCCAAGAGAGTTCTTGGGATAGCCTGTACGCCTTTTCAATATCAGGATATCGCTCAAAGAGTACAGCAGCCCTTTCTCTTTGCTCGTAAGTCCATTTATGTTCACTTTTATAAAGCAGGTATCGGCTTCTTGCAAGTAACTGTTTGATGGTTTCACTGTTGGATAGGACTTCCGGAAAATAGGTTTCCTTATTCTTTCGTGCTTGGTCAATTGCCTGATTTTCATCGTCAATGGCCTGCCAGCGGTGCTTTATCCTTATTTCCTGAAGCGCTTCGGTAGCAAGTTGCTGAACATGGAAACGGTCTATTACCTGAACAGCATTGGGAAAGCATCTTTTGGCTATCAATCCCATATTACCGGCTAGATCAAGCGTTATCTCTTGAACTTTATTTCGTAATCTCTGTGGGATCTTTTGAAGGATCGGGATAATGTTCTCTGATTTTGTCCCGTTCAGTATGGCTACAATAGTCCCTTTTTTGCCCCGTGCTTCTTTATTGGTGACAACGGTATAGAGCTCGCCATGGGATAGGCAGGTCTCGTCAATAGAAAGATGGCCGCTGACATTCTGTGGGAAGATCAATCCATCTCGCGCATTTTCGCGATGCTCCCAATCCTGGAAACCGCTCAGTTTATTGCGGTAGTATCTCCTTAGTTTACTGGCTGATATCCCATAGAATGAACTGATGGTCTGAATGCTATGAGCCTGGTTGTCCGCTGATACCTTTTAAAAAAGCTGCGAAATCCTGTGTGATGCGCGTCCCTTTGGCTACTAGTTCCCAATTTCTGTAGACTACTTTATCGGTATCCTGATTGAGCCACCTGCGGCGCTTGACATGAAGATAGACCTGCATGCCACGGATAGGAAAATCTTGAAGGGTAACGGGTTCGAAAAACCCCTTGGAAATCAACTTCTGGCCTTGATATTCTTCAGGTCTATTATTGAGTTCCTCCAGAAAGATATCCAGTCTTTTTTCTTCTTTGGAATAGTGGGTCATCTCAAAATAATCGGAAACTCCTTCGGGAATAATTAAGGGCATTAACGCGTTGAAAGATTCGTGCATCTGTATAAATATCAAAGCACAAATATCTAATTATTTTTTATCCCCTCCACAACTTTTGTACATGATCCCCTAGTCGTTCATGTATGAATAAATCATCCGCATATAGTATGCTTCATCGAGCGTGCTGGCAAGTTGATTTAGTTCCAAGTTGTTGAACGAGAAATTTAATCCCTCATAGGGCGTGTTTAATAAGACGCGCATGGTTCCGTCGGGGAAAGGGATTCGACAATCTTCCTGAAGCAGATCTTTCACAATTCTTCGGAACGCAATAAATTCGTCGGCGGAGAAGTTTATATGGAGATTGTTAAAGCAGAGGTGGATCAAATTGGAGCCATCAGGTATACTAATAAATCCTAGTTCGTTTCGGGCAAGTATAGTTGGTCTGTTGCAGGCCATAGAGTTTTCGAATTTATATCTTGAGGATTCTTCTTGTGCCTGGTTTACCCGCATACCTATCTTATGCGGGTAAACAGGACTTTGTATGAAAATGAAGTTTTTCGTCCTTCGTGGATATAAATATACAGCTTATTTAGAATCATTATAAATAAATTAGATACCGAATCTATTTATGACATTTCGATTATATTTTACCGAAGTAGCTGTAATTTCTTGTCCTACCTGTAGAACGCTACGATCGTCCTAATAGTATTTGGTTTTAAAATTTGTCTGACCCGCGAAAAATGGAGCGAATGTTTACAACGATTTAATGCGAATATTCCTGAATCCTACAGAATCGGTATGGTTCTGAAAAGCAATTTTTCCTTTTTTGAACGTGTTGAACGCCGGGTAATTTTTCATATTGCTGTTCGCAACTTTCTTCGCGAAAGCAGCGCTGTTGATATCATCTTGAAAGGTTAGCTTATCATTGAGCCAAAAGCTCACAATACCCTTGTTCTGGATAATTTTGGCTGTGTTCCATTCGCCATAGGGCTTAGGCTTTGAGTTTTGTGAGTTGCATTCGACGCTATACAGGCATCCGGCCCAATGCGTGGAGTCGATTTGATGTCGATGTTCAGCATTTGCATTATCTAAAAGCTGCATCTCCAATCCTGTCGCAAAGGTAGCAGCATAAGCTGTATCTTCTTTCACATTGATGAACACGCCGCTATTGCCGCCTTTTTTCACCCACCACTCAAAGCTGAGTTCGAAATTTTCAAATTCTTGATCGGTCACAAGGTCCCCAAAGATACCGTCAGATTTAGGGTCGCATAGGATAGCGCCATCGCTAACCTTCCATTTGGAGTTCGTTTTTCCTTGATTGTAAATATGGAAACCGTCTAGGTTTTTACCGTTGAATATGTGCTCCTCGCTATTGGGATTTGTGCAAGCGGAAACAACCAATAAGAGCGCGGATATGCTTAAAAGTTTGTGCATAGGAATTGTTGATGTGATACTGCGAATTCTAAAATAGGCAATTACATCAACAATAGAAAGACGTATCGGAATTGATTTAGAACTTGGCTATTTCCTCCATCTGTTCATCAATGAATTTTAACGTGAGGGGATCATTAATGTTTCCCTCTTCATTCAACTCGTTTTGAACCAGAGGAATATGTATTTTCAAAGGAAGCACATGCATTCTTAAGTAGTTGCATACCCCTGTAAAATGGTCTACACCTCGGATATTGCCGTATTTTCCGGTGGAAAGCCCTACAAGTACTGCTTTTTTATGGTAAAATGAACTTGGAAATGAACAGGCATCCACGAATAGTTTTAATATGCCTGGATAGCTTCCGTTGTATTCGGGGATAATGAAAATGAATTTGCGCGCTGCGGACACTTTTTCCTGAATCGAAGCGAATTCTTCGCTGCGTTGACCATAGAGATCTGTTACAGAAAGATTATCTGGAAGGTCTTCTAACGACAGGATTTCGAACTCTTCACCACGTCGCTCAAGCTCTTGTTGATAGAATTTTGCGACTCTTAAGGAGTTAGAACGTTTGCGGTTTGTACCAGAGATAATTAAATTCATTGTTTATATGTTACTTATAAAAAGCATGTTAGATGGTTGTCGATACCTAATTCAATTTTTTGTATCTTAGCATCCTGAGTATACTGTGCATGAGAATAGCTTCAAAATTAAGAAATTTAACATCATTTAAGTGTCTAATATCACAAAGGTATGTTAATTTGCAGATTGAAACTTGCAACGGCACAGTAGACGAAGTTTCAAAATCTGAGGAATCATCATGGGAAAAATTATTGCCATAGCCAATCAAAAAGGAGGAGTCGGGAAAACCACTACCTCTATCAATCTTGCAGCGAGCTTATCCGTTTTAGAATATAAAACACTTTTAGTTGATGCAGATCCACAAGCGAATTCTACTTCTGGTATTGGTTTCGATCCTCGTGCAATTAAAGCTAGTATTTACGAATGTTTGGTTAATGATTTAGACCCTAGAGAGGCTATTCAACATACAGATACTCCAAATTTAGATTTATTACCAGCTCACATAGACTTGGTAGGTGCCGAGATTGAAATGATCAATTTAGAAGAGCGCGAGTTTAAAATGAAGCGTATCTTGGATGAGGTGAAAGATGACTATGACTTTATCATCATCGATTGTTCACCATCCTTAGGGCTTATCACAATTAATGCATTAACAGCTTCAAATTCGGTAATTATCCCGGTTCAATGTGAATACTTTGCATTAGAAGGTTTAGGGAAATTATTAAATACAATCAAAATTGTACAAAATAGATTGAATACCGCGTTAGAAATCGAAGGTATATTATTGACGATGTATGACGTTCGTTTAAGATTATCAAATCAGGTGGTAGAAGAAGTGAGAACACATTTCCACGACTTAGTATTTGATACAATTATCCAACGCAATACGCGTCTGAGCGAAGCGCCAAGCTTCGGTATATCCGTGATTATGCACGATGCCTCATGTAAGGGAGCTATCAACTACCTGAATCTAGCACGTGAGATTTTAGAGAAGAACGGATTGTTAAAAGAAAATACGCAAACAGTAACAGTATAGTATGGCAGCACAACAGCGTAAAACGGGTTTGGGTAAGGGATTAGGTGCTTTATTACAGCAAGAAAATATTGGAGTAGGAAATACTTCAGGAAATAATACATCTGCTCCTAAAACACCAAGCGCTCCTGCGGGCAGTATCAATTTTATTCAAATAGCCCAAATCGCAATAAATCCTTTTCAACCGCGAACTGATTTTGATGAGCAAGCATTACGTGAGCTTTCAGAGTCGATCGAAGTTCAGGGCTTAATTCAGCCTATTACCGTTCGCCAAGTAGGGAAAAACGAGTATCAACTTATCTCTGGTGAGCGTAGGTTAAGAGCTTCGAAAATGGCAGGTATCACAGAGATCCCTGCATATGTTCGTACCGCCAATGACCAACAGATGTTGGAAATGGCGTTGATAGAGAACATTCAGCGTGAAAATTTAAATGCAATCGAGATTGCGTTGAGTTTCCAACGTATGATCGAAGAGTGTAGTTTAAAACAAGAAGAGCTTGGTGATCGCGTTTCTAAGAACAGATCTACAGTAACCAACTATCTTCGCCTCTTAAAATTGCCGCCGGTAATTCAAGCCTCTATTCGTGATGGCGATTTATCAATGGGACATGCTCGGGCTTTAATCAATGTCGGGGAAGTTGACAAGCAATTATTTGTCTTCCAAGAGATCCTGGAAAAAGGGCTTTCTGTTCGTAAAACAGAGCAGTTAGTTCGTGAAATCCAGCAAGCTGATGAGAAAAGACGACGCAAGCCGAAGAAGACAGATCAACTAGACTTTCAATACCAAAAAATTGAAGATGATTTAGCGTCTAAATTCGCCACCCGTGTGAAACTAGATCTAAAAGCTACCAAAGGAAAAGGCTCAATTGTCATCCCTTTTTCTTCTGAAGATGATTTAAGCCGAATTTTAGAATTACTAGATTGGTAATGAGATTTACATTGCTACTTGCTTTTCTATTTTTCTTTACTCTAAGCATTGCGCAAGTAAAGGACACCATTCCTGAAACGAATAAAACAGTGAAACTTCGGGATTCGGTGGATATGAAAGCCATCCAAGACTCCGCAAAGATCAAGGAAGCACAAGATACGACCAAAAAGGAGTCTCGTGCTGAGCGGAAGGCTCGTGAAAAAGCAGAGAAGGAAAGAGCAAAGTACTACTACAAGAATATCAAGAAAGACTCTGCTAGGTTAGAGATTGAACACTTATCCCGCGTTGCATGGAAGCGTTCGATGATTCTTCCTGGTTGGGGTCAATATACAAATAAGGGATTATGGTGGATTAAAGTCCCTATAATCTATGGAGGCTTTGTAACCTCCTATGTCGTATTCGATTACTGGCAATGGTATTATAAGGAGTTTCTTGCAGAATTAAAATATAGACAAGAGTTCGGAACCGGAACCGATACCCCGCTCGGACGATGGGATGAGGCAGGATTAATCAAGCAGAAAGATTATACGCGAAGGAACCGTGATTTAACCATCTTAGTGACGGTTGGTTGGTATGGTCTTAATATTGTTGAAGCTTACGTTGATTCAATGTTGAAGAATAGATGGAACGTAAGCAATGACTTGAGCTTAAAGATATCTCCAACCTTCTTGCCAACGTACGCTTCCATGCCTGGTGTGGGAATGGGGCCAATGAACGGAAGAAGCTTGCTGACACCGGGAATGAAAATGACATTTACCATCAAATAACAAATTAACCAATTAACCACATATGAAAATTGTTTTATTGGGATACGGCAAAATGGGACAGTTGATTGAGCGCTTTGCAATGAAACGCGGTCATGAAGTTGTTCTTATCGTCGATGAAAGAAATAGAGACAGTATAGAAATCGAAGACCTGCAAGATGCAGATCTAGCAATCGATTTCAGCACTCCGCATGCAGCATTAGAGAATATCAGTCTTTGTTTTGAGGCAAATTTACCCTTGGTTGTAGGAACTACCGGTTGGTATGACCATTTAGATGAAGTTCGTGAGACTTGTATTGAAGCTGATCAGGCTTTATTGTATGGCTCCAACTTTAGCATAGGCGTTAATATATTCTTTCATATTAACAAGATGCTTGCGAAGGCGATCAATCCTTATAAGCAATATGACGTTCAGGTGGAGGAGATACACCATATCCATAAATTGGACGCTCCAAGTGGAACGGCAATTACTATCGCTGAGGGAATCTTAGAAAATACTGATGCTAAGAAGAATTGGGTAAATTCGGTTGAAGGCTCAGGAGAAGAGGTTATTCCGAAGCCAGATGAACTGTTGATTGAGAGTTTGCGTATTGAGGAAGTTCCCGGTACACATACGGTTTTATACAGCTCAGAGGTTGATCAGATAGAATTTAAGCATACAGCACATAGCCGCGAAGGCTTTGCATTGGGCGCGGTTATTGCAGCCGAATGGCTTTTAGGAAAGAAGGGTTTTTTTCAGGTAACTGAAATGTTTGATTTTAATAATTAGAAATTTATGTGGTATATCATTTTTGCCATAGCAACAATCGGAGCACTTTATGGGCTTTGGTTGTTATATAGAAAAGCTGGAAAACAAGGTTGGGAAGCCGTAGTGCCAATTTATGGTCAATACGTAATGGCGCAGCTCGTGGGTCGTCCGACCTGGTGGGTGATATGGTTATTCGTCCCGATAGTCAATATCTTCATCTTCTACGATCTATACTTGAACTTCATCAAGGCATTCGGAAAGCGTCGCTTTTGGGAAAATGCCGCGGCAGTGTTAGTTCCTTTTATCGTACTTCCGATGTGGGGAAAAGATCCTAACGTCAAGTATTTAGGTCTATCTACCACCGACGAGTTCAAAGAAAAATATCCATATAGGAAATCAACCGGACGTGAGTGGGCTGATGCCATCATATTCGCGACGGTAGCAGCTTCTTTAATTCGCGGCTTTTTAATTGAAGCCTATATGATTCCGACAGGCTCCATGGAACGTAGTTTACTAGTGGGCGATTTCTTGTTCGTTAGTAAATTAAATTACGGACCTCGCGTCCCAATGACACCTTTGGCTTTTCCGTTTGCACATCACACGATGCCGGTTACTGGTGGTAAAGCATATTCAGAACTTATTAAAGTGCCTTATAAACGTCTTCCGGGTTTCCAAGACATCAAACGTTATGATGTTGTGGTATTCAACTTCCCTGAGGAAATTGAAAGACCGATCGACAAGCGTGAGAATTATATCAAACGCTGTGTTGGTCTGCCGGGCGATGTAGTCTCTATGGAGCGCGCAAGACTTTTTGTCAATGGTGAGCCTGCATTTACTGATCCCGACTTTCAAACGAATTATATTGTAGAAACTGAGCCGAATGGCTTAAATATGCAACGTCTTTTAGATATGCGTATTGAAGTCGATCAAGTAAATACAGAGCCAGGGATGGGATTTTACGTGTTGCACATGACGAAAGAAGAGGCTGATCAAGTGAAGTCTTGGGAAAGCGTGAAAAGCTTTAGAGAGCAAGTCTTCGAGCCTCAGGATGCTAGTCCCGGCGCTTCTGCCTTTCCGCATTATAAAGGCGGTGTCGTTTGGAATTATGATAACTTCGGACCTATTCACGTTCCTGCGAAAGGATGGACCGTAAAGCTGGATAGTTTGACTGTTCCTCTATATGAAAAAGCAATTCAGATTCACGAGGGCAACACCTTCGAACAACGTGGCGATGGATATTATATCAACAACGTGAAAGCCGATTCTTATACCTTTAAGATGAATTACTTTTGGATGATGGGAGATAACAGACATAACTCGTTAGATTCTAGAGGATGGGGATTTGTGCCAGAAGATCATATCGTAGGTAAAGCATTATTTACATGGATGAGCTGGGATAAAGACGGAACATTCTTATCCAAAGTCAGATGGAATAGAATATTTAAAGGTATTGAATAATACCAGAGCATAAAAAAGAGGGCGCTATTGATTCAATAGCGCCCTCTTTTTTATGTTATTATCTCTATTTCAATGCCGCCAAATAGCGTTTGATAGTTTCTTCCAAACCTAGATAAAGAGCATCGGCAATTAATGCATGTCCAATACTTACTTCTAATAACTCCGGAATATGCTGATTGAAATATTGAAGGTTATTTAAGTCCAAGTCATGACCGGCATTTAATCCTAGTCCTACTTCGCGTGCCTTCAGCGCTGCTTTAAAATAAGGAGCGATAGCCTCTTCCTTATTAAACCCATATTCTGCAGCAAAAGCTTCGGTATATAGCTCGATACGATCGGTGCCTGTTTCTGCGGCAGCTTCCACCATTTCCTCAATTGGATCCACAAAAATAGATACACGAATTCCCTTATCTTTAAAGAGCTTCACCATATCTGAAAGGTAGTCTTTGTACTTAATGGTATCCCATCCGTGATTTGATGTAATCTGACCTAATGCATCCGGCACTAAGGTTACCTGCGTAGGCGTATTTGCCAGCACCAGGTCAATAAACTTTTGTTCCTGACAGTTACCTTCGATATTGAATTCTGTCTGAATATTAGCCTTCAAGTCATACACATCCTGATAACGGATATGGCGCTCGTCGGGTCTCGGATGAACGGTAATTCCTTCGGCTCCGAAGCGTTCGCAAGCAAGTGCGGCAGTTAACACATTCGGAACATTGCCGCCTCTCGAATTACGTAATGTCGCTATTTTGTTAATATTTACGGATAGTTTAGTCATACTGATCGTCTTTTTACAAATTTACACTTTTAAGCAGGGATGTTCGGTCAATTTATGAATTATTATACCTGCGTCAATGGATAAAATTTTTTAAATTGCATGCTATATGGATGGACTGGATTTCAATCTCTTAAGCGGCTTTCGCCTGCTTGACTTTATCGATATCATTCTGGTAGCTATCATTATTTACTATGTGTATAGCTTGATCAAAGGAACTATCGCCGTTAATATTCTAATCGGAGTAGGGCTTTTCTATGGTATCTATCTTGTTGTGAAGCAGATGGAGATGCGCCTGCTGACGGAGATATTCGGCGGTTTCATATCCGTAGGATCCATTGCATTGATTGTTGTATTCCAGCAAGAGATACGACGTTTCCTCCTACACATCGGAAAGAATATATCATTGCGCCGTAAGAAGTTCTTTTGGTCCGTATTTGGAACAAAGAAAGCTACACACGCAGATAATACCGAATTTATAAAGCCGATCGTCGAGGCCTGCCAGAACATGTCAAAATCTAAAACAGGTGCATTGCTGGTCTTCTCACGTTATTTTGATGAGGAATACTATCAAACGAGTGGCACTATTATCGATGCGCCCGTTTCGAAGCGCCTTCTGGAGAGCATATTCTTTAAAAACTCCCCCTTACACGATGGGGCTGTCATCATTGTCGATAATCGAATCATGACCGCTAGTTCGGTATTGCCGCTGTCGGACTCTGATGATCTTCCTCCGCAGTTCGGACTTAGACATCGTGCCGCAATCGGCGTGACGGAAGTTTCGGAAGCTTTCGCAGTTATTGTTTCAGAAGAAACAGGCGAAATCTCCTTTGCAAAAGATGGCAACATAAATATGAATCTAACTGCACAGGAGTTAGAGAAGATTCTTGCGGAAGAACTCTAATATGCTGAATAAAATTTACTAACGACCATTATTTATTGAATAATTGTTGTTATTTATCGATTTTTCGATAACTTTATTCATTATATAAATCTAAATTTTATTGTTATGCATTTCGAGGAAAAGAAGCCCATCGACATTGTGTTAAACGATTTATTCGAGCACTACCGTGAAAATGTCGCTGATGTAGATAAAATTACCAAAGCACTGTTGGAGCGCGAAGTTGTACAGTCGCAAGATGATATCGTAAATGACCATATCGCCTTCCGTACTTTAGGTGTCCCTAATCTTGGCATTAAATCCTTCGAGAAAATCTTCCTTTCTTTCGGCTATCAGAAGAAAGATTATTTCTATTTCGAAGGCAAGAAACTAGATGCTTACTGGTTTGCTCCACCTTCTCCGGAATATCCCAGAATATTCGTTTCAGAATTAAGAGTTTCAGAACTGAGCCAGCCGGTTCAGGACATCATTATAAAATATACAAAAGATATTACCTCCGATCCTGTAGATCATTTAGATCTTAACAATGGCGAGGAGGCGGCAGCATTTTTGCAGAAACCACTGTGGGATTTGCCGACTTCCGAAGAATATCAGACACTTTTAGCAGAAAGCGAATATGCGGCATGGGTAATTTACAATCGATATTACCTCAACCACTATACCATCAGTATCCACGAATTGAAAGATGGTTATAATACGTTGGAAGAATTCAACGCTTTCTTAGAAAGCATTGGTGTTAAGCTGAATACTTCCGGCGGAAAGATAAAGACCAGCGAAGACGGATTACTTCGTCAGAGCAGTACGGTTTCAGCACTCTATGATGCTACTTTTGCCGATGGAAAGACCATACAAATTGCAGGCAGCTATGTAGAATTCGCTGAGCGCTCCGTACTACCTGAATTTAAAGATATTCCAAAAGAGCAGATTGAAGCAAAGCATCGTCGAGACGGTTTTGAAACCAACAATGCTGATAAGATTTTCGAAAGTACATACACAACTCAAATAAAAGGTTAGAAGATGATAGAAGAGGAGTTGGCTCTGCTTACACCTCAATTAGGCGGTGAACTTTATTGGGATGAGAAAATGCGTCTGTTGTATGCAACAGATGCATCTGCTTATCGCGAAATTCCTTTGGCAGTCGCTTATCCAAAAGATAAGCAGGACATAGCCCTGCTCATTCAATTTGCAAATCAGCATCAGGTTTCTTTAATTCCACGTACGGCCGGAACGTCCCTCGCAGGACAGGTTGTAGGGTCCGGAATTGTGGTCGATGTATCGAAGTATTTTACCTCCATTTTAGAGGTAAATGCAGAGGAAAATTGGGTAAGGGTACAACCGGGAGTCATTCGTGATGAGTTGAACAGGTTCCTCAGGCCGCATCAATTATACTTCGGACCCGAAACGTCGACTGCCAACCGAGCGATGATCGGCGGTATGGTCGGCAATAACTCTTGCGGATCTAATTCGCTAATCTATGGCAGTGCCCGCGAGCATACTTTAGAAATAAAAGCGTTACTTAGTGATGGTTCGGAAGTCGAGTTCAAAGCGTTGTCCTTCGAAGAATTTAATGAAAAATGTAGTTTGGACAGCCTGGAGGGTAAAATCTACAAGCATATCCGAACCATGTTGAGCAATTATCCGAATCAGCAGGAAATCAGGACGAACTTTCCAAAGGCCGCTATCATGCGCCGTAATACCGGCTATGCGATCGACATGCTTTTGGATACAGATCCATTTACCGCAGGAAAGGAGCCTTTTAACTTCTGTAAGCTCATTTGTGGCTCTGAGGGTACACTTGCCTTCATCACCGAGATAAAGCTGCATGTAGATCCTTTAAATACAAATCCTACCGGTCTGCTCTGTGTTCACTTTGCAAGCCTCCAAGATGCCCTGCATGCTAACCTCATTGCGCTGAAGCACAAGCCGCTCGTTAGTGAGTTGATGGATAGTTATATCCTTGAGCGCACAAAAGATAATTTAGAACAATCAAAGAACCGTTTCTTTGTGGAAGGGGAGCCTGCTGCGGTCTTAATCGTCGAGTATGATGGCAAAGATCAGGGCGAAATATTCCGCAAAGTGGAGGCTGTAGAAGCCGAAATGCGAGCACACGGACTAGGCTACCATTTCCCGCTGGTTCTAGGAGCCGACAAGAAACTGGTGTGGGATTTACGAAAGGCCGGGCTAGGCTTACTGAGCAATGTTCCGGGCGATGATAAACCAGTGGCGGTGATCGAAGATACGGCCGTCGCGGTAGAAGATTTGCCCGCCTATATTGCAGACTTCAACCAGATTCTGGAAAAGTATAACCTCTATGCGGTGCATTATGCACATGCGGCGACCGGCGAACTACACCTACGTCCCATCATCAATCTAAAGACCGAGGCGGGCAATCAGCTCTTTCGGGAAATAGCATCGGAAATCGCTCATCTCGTAAAGAAATACAATGGATCGCTCAGTGGAGAGCATGGTGATGGCCGCTTAAGAGGTGAGTTTATCCCATTAATGATTGGCGACCATAACTATCAGTTATTAAAAGAGATCAAGCATACCTGGGATCCTAGGGGTATATTTAACCCGGGAAAGATCGTCGATACGCCGTCCATGAATAGCTTCTTGCGGTATGAACCGGGACAGCAGAATCGTGCCATAAAGACGGTGTTCCGCTATCCGAATCAAACTTACATTCAACATGTAGAGCAGTGTAACGGATCTGGAGACTGTCGAAAATCCCATTTGTCGGGAGGAACCATGTGTCCCTCGTATATGGCGAGCAAGAACGAGAAGGATACGACCAGAGCCAGAGCAAACATCCTGCGCGAAATGATTACGCACTCAAGCAAAGAGAATCCCTTTGATCATGAGGAGATCAAAGAGATCATGGATCTTTGTTTAAGCTGCAAAGCCTGTAAATCCGAATGTCCTTCCAGTGTCGATATGGCTAAACTCAAAGCCGAATTCCTACAAGGCTATTACGATGCCAATGGTGTTCCGATGCGCTCTAGGATGATTGGCCACGTGGATACTCTTACGCAGCTAATGCAGCCTGTCGCCGGCTTATACAATGCTGTGGTCGGGAATAAACTGACAGGAGGGATTGTGAAGCGTATTTTGGGCTTTGCGCCGCAACGCCATATTCCCAAGATTGCTAATAAGACCCTAAGAAAATGGTACACCCAACAAGATAAAGATTATATCGCCGGCAAACAGCCGATCAAGTCAGTTTATTTTTTCTGCGATGAGTTTACCAATTTCAATGAAGTTGATTTAGGAAAGAAAGCCGTTATATTTCTGGAAAAATTGGGGTACCAGGTACTCATGGTGCCACACGCATTCTCCGGACGCGCGCTTTTGTCTAAAGGGCTTCTTCGCGAAGCAAAAAAACTGGCGAATAGAAATGTTGCTATTTTTGCCGACCGATTAAATTCCAATACCAAGATGGTGGCTGTAGAGCCATCGACAATACTGACCTTCCGGGATGAATACGTCGATCTTGTGGATGAGCACCTCGTGGAAGCAGCCGAGAGAATTGCGCCATTCGCATTGACCATAGAAGAGTTTATATGGGAGGAATTCCAAGCAGGAAATATCTCCTCGTCGCAGTTCACAGCAGAAGAGAAGGAAATCTTATTACATGGCCACTGTCAACAGAAAGCCTGGGGATTGTTGGCAACAGTAAACCAGATTTTAGCGATTCCCGCAAACTACAAAGTTAAAAATATACCTTCCGGATGCTGCGGTATGGCTGGTTCCTTTGGATACGAGAAAGAGCATTACGAGATGTCTATGCAGATCGGTGAGCTCGTGTTATTTCCTACGGTCCGCGCGAAATCAAAAGAAGCGATCATCGCCGCACCGGGTGCAAGTTGCCGCCATCAAATAAAAGATGGAACATCCGAAACCGCGCTCCATCCTGTCGAAATATTATTTCAGGCATTGAAGAATTAACATCACAGAAAAGCGCCCTTGGAATCCCAAGGGCGCTTTTACTTATGCTCGTTAAGAACTACTATTTCTTAGCAGCTTCTAATGCTTGCGTATTCAACTTTACATACTCACCGTTGTTCTGGGATTTCGCCATCTTCAATCCCTCTTCAGCAGCTTTTATCGCACCTTTTTTGTCGCCAGCTTTCGCCAAGATCAAGGATTTCCAATATTTGATATGAGCTGCTTTAGTATTGCCTTTGTCAGCTTCTACCATCCATTCTGCCGCTTTCTTGATATCTAAGCCATGGGTATAGTAATATTGAGCTGCTTGGAAATAAGGCTTTTTCTCACCTTGCATTGCCTCATCAATGCTTGCTAAGATCTCTGCTTTCTGATCTACTTCGATCAAGAAGGAAACTTTCGTTTTCTCCCATAGTAAGCAAGCCTTTAGATTCTGATCGTTTACCTCTTCAAAAGCAATGGTAAATGTTTCGATTGGGTTGGTTAATGCGCGTGGTTTTATTTTAACGCGCAAAACATCATCTGCTTTATCGTAGGTATAAGCACCCCACTGTTTCGCGTTCTTGTTGAAAATAATGGTCCATTCCTCTTTTCCAGGAATGGTGAACAATGCATAAGTACCTGCCTCTAAATTCTGACCTTCGATTTTTACATCACTTTGAAACGTAATGTTCGTCGCGTTGTTTGCGCCTGTACGCCAAATTTGATCGTATGGAACAAGATCACCGAAAATCGTTCTACCCTTCATGTTTGGACGCTGGTAGACTACGCTAACTTGGCTGATCCCTAAATCTTGAAGTATAAATTGTGTACTACTCGCAGGAGGTAATTTAATCTGCGCATCAGCTTGTTGTGCGCTGAAGATTAGTCCTGAAGCTAGCAGGAGTGTTAATGCAATTTTTTTCATATTCTCAAAACTTGAATTCTCGAATATACGAAGCCTAGATTAAAAAACAAACGGAGATAGTAACCTATCTCCGTTAACAATATGTTTAAACGTCTTATTTTCGAACTTTATGACCCGCTACTGCGTAATAAAGAATATACAGATAACATGGCAATGCGATCCAATAAGCTTGGTGTGAGCCTACTGAGTGTGCAATTTGACCGTATATTAATGGAATAACAGCACCACCGGCAATACCCATTACTAGAATACCTGATGCCGCACTCGTAAATTTACCAACTCCTTTTAATGCCAATGGCCAAATCGCAGGCCATACTAATGAGTTGGCTAAACCTAATAAACCTACTAAGGTTAGGGAAACCATACCATCAGTGAAAACAATACCTACCGTTAAGATCGCACCTAGAATAGCACATAATTTTAAAGCGGTCTCTTGAGAAAGGTATTTTGGAATCGCAACGATACCAACGATATAACCGATAACCATAGAAACCATCGTGAACGAGGTAAAGAATTTAGCCGTATCTAATGGAATTCCTAAGTAAGTTCCGTAAGCAATAATGGTATCACCTGCCAATACTTCAACACCTACATATAAGAATAAACAGATGAATCCTAAGATCACATGTGGGAAGTCAAAAATACTTTGCTTGCCTTCAGAGACATTGTGATGTGTTGCATCTTCTTCTTCGTCACCTTTTACTTCAGGAAGGTTAGCGCGCGAAATCCAAACTGCTAAAATGATCAACACTACAACGATACCGATATAAGGGTTAACCACCTGTAAGGCGATCTTATCCAAAGCCTGTGCCGATTCTTCAGGACTCATCGTAGCTAAAGATTGTTGTACTTTATCTGCCTCACTTAAGTTCAAAAAGTAACCTAAGATAATCGGAGCAAGAGCACCAGCAAATTTATTACAGATACCCATGATACTGATACGTTTTGCAGCAGTTTCTACAGGTCCTAAAATAGTAATATAGGGATTTGAAGCTGTTTGTAAGATGGCTAAACCACCACCCATGACAAATAAACCGGTCAGGAATAATAAATACGTACGCGAGTAGGCTGCAGGTATAAATAATAGGGCACCTACTGCCATGATACCAAGTGATATCGCCATACCATTTTTAAATCCGAATCTATTCAATACCCATGTCGAAACCGGCGCCATCACTAAATATGCAATGTAGAATGCGAAGGTCACAAAGTACGATTGTACTTCAGTCAACTCACAAGCAATTCTTAAGTAAGGAATTAATAGGGAATTTAGCCAAGTTGCGAATCCAAAAATAAAGAACAGGGCACCAATGATAATCATTGGTCCGACGGTTGATTGATTATTCTGAGTGGTCATAAAATTGATTTAATCGATTATGAATTTTTTGATAGTCACAAGGCTAATAAAATAAATCCATATTTTAAAACGTAATTTATTAGACAATCGATTGCATTTGTAACAAATTGTTGATGATTCCCTATTTATATCAGGTAATGTTTTTTACGTTAATTGCTGTTAATCGAGGGTTTATAAAAGGTAGAGAGACATCGAATGGGCGACGTCTCTCTAAAAACCTAAACCGTATCATAAAACCAAAAAATGGTAGTATTTATGGTTGAACAAACATTTAAGATGATTGTTTTATGAATAGTATATTTTTCTCAAACTTTTTAAGGCTTCTTGATGATCGCCATCGTCAACCGGGAAATACACACTGGTTTTCCGCGTTCGTCGGCAATGCGAATATCCCATACATGCGTCGTCTTTCCAATATGAAGGGGCTTGCAAGTTGCGAAAACCTTGCCTTTAGTTACAGGACGAAGGTGGTTGGCATTGATATCTAATCCAACTGCCGCATACTTGTCCATGTCGATAATCAACGCCGAAGCGATACTCCCCACAGATTCCGCAAGAACAACAGATGCACCGCCATGTAAAATGCCGAATGGCTGTTTTACCTTTTCTGTAACGGGCATCTCAGCAACTAAGGCGTCTTCTGTGATAGAAGTTGCTTTGATATCGAGAAAGCCAGTCATATTGATGGCGAAATAGGAGTTGATTTCCTCCAAAGAATATTCTCTAAACCACATCGTTACTTAAGTTTTGATTCTTCAAATAGCGAGCTTTCAAGATAATCACATGATGGTTAAGGTGGCCAGCAATAACATACAATAGCGCCCTCACACTGATCAATCGATCGGATGCCATACCTTTTCGGGCAAGTTCGTTTTCATCAAAGGCATTAAATAAGTATAGATTTGCCTTCCTTAAGTGAATAAATTCTTCTGCAATATCAGCTAACTTGCGCTCGTTATGGCGTCCGTTAGATACAAATTCGTCTTGTTCAAAAGCTGCTAATGCAGTCATATCATTTCGCCCGAAGCGTAGCGCCCGATAGGCCATCACCCGTTCACAATCCAAGATATGGCATAACACCTCTTTGATTGTCCATTTATCCTCGGCATATGCATAGGACCCCATACTCTCTGGAATGCTCGCAATAAATTCGGGAAATGTCTCGATTTGGCTCGTCAGCTCCTCCATAACGTCCCCAGTTACGGTTTCTATATAGTCACTGAATATCGCTGGGTATTCATCAGATTTGAGTTGGTTCATAGCGTAAATTACTTTTTAAGATAATTCTAAATGTGGTTCCTTTTCCTATTTCGGATTCTTTAACAAAAATTTGTCCCTGATGGTAGTAGACCATACGTTTCGTCAAACTTAGCCCTAAGCCCCAGCCTCGTTTGCGGGTCGTATATCCTGGTTGAAAAATAGTCTCCCAATTTGCCCTAGGGATACCTTTTCCGGTGTCGCTAATGTCTATAAAAATTTCTTCTTTTGCAATGTTTTCAGAAATGTTAATGCTAATCTTACCTTCAGCTTCGATAGCATTCACCGCATTTTTTAGCAGGTTTTCGATGATCCAATCGAATACTTGCACATTCAATTTTGCCTCCACCTGCTGGTCGCCTTCAAGCTCGAATGTAATACGCTGACTGGTTCTAACTTTAAAATAATTCACATACTCTTCCACGACCGGGTAAACTGCATGGTTGGAGAGTGAAGGTGTAGAGCCAATTTTTGAAAAACGATCAGCAACAATTTCCAAGCGTTTGATGTCACGTTCCATCTCATTGAAGACGCTGTCGTCTTCGGCATCGTACGTAACACGAGCAAGCTCTAGCCAACCCATCATCGATGAAATAGGTGTTCCTAATTGATGAGCGGCCTCCTTGGCCATCCCCACCCAAACCAGGTTCTGCTCCGAATCTCGAATGGAATTGAAGACCGTATAGGCAATAATTAAGAAGATCGCAATCAGCGAAAGTTGCAAATACGGGAATATACGTAATTGCGCTAAGGCATCCGAGTCACGGTAGTACACGCGCCATTCCTGCCCGCTATCCAAAGAAATATGAATCGGCGGATGGGCCTTCTTCATTTTATTCAGCTGCTTTTGGAAATAATCCGGATCATACTGCTTGGTCGAGTCTGGGTCTGCACTGTTGTCGGTCTTGGTGCTGTCTAAATCGCGCCAGGCAACAATCGTTTCATTCTCGTCCGTAATAATTGCGGGCAAGCTCAAACTATCGCGCACGGCGGAAATAAAACTGATAAACTCATCGTTCACATCCGGCATCGTCACAATGCTCTTGGTAGACATCGCCCAGACCTCTGCCTTGGTACGTTCGGATTTTGAAAGATTTTTAACCAGGTAATTGCTATATAAAAGTGAGGCCGTAGCAATCAAGGCCGCAAATAAAAACAATAAAAACTTCCATTGTTGCTTGTTATATCGATACGGATGTTGCTTCATAGACCCAATTATTGTCAGCAAATTAATGATTTTCCAATAGCTTCAACAAACAAAATAAAGAAATGCTTAATTTTGCGGTTATGAGTTCACAAAACAAAGTAAGGGTTCGTTTCGCGCCAAGTCCTACAGGCGGGTTACATTTAGGCGGTGTCAGAACCGCATTGTTCAACTACCTTTTTGCAAAACATCATAACGGCGATTTTATCCTTCGTATCGAGGATACCGATCAGACGCGTTTTGTACCAGGTGCTGAAGAATATATCAAAGAATGTTTAACATGGTGCGGATTAACACCAGATGAAAGCCCTTGGAATGAAGGAGCTTTCGGGCCTTACCGTCAAAGTGAGCGCAAGCCTTCTTACCGTCAATTTGCGGAAGAATTAGTAAAGAATGGAAATGCATATTATGCATTTGACACAGCAGAAGAATTAGACGAGCAGCGTAAGCTGCAACCAAACTTCCGCTATGCGCATGATAACCGCATGGATCTTCGTAACTCTTTAAGCTTAGGCGAAGAGGAAACACAACGTTTATTAGCAGCAGGAACGCCGCATACGATCCGTATCAAGATGCCGGAAGATGAAGTCGTTTCTTTTGATGATATGATACGTGGACGTGTAAGTTTTGAAACAAAATTAGTCGACGATAAAGTGCTTTTGAAAGCTGACGGCATGCCAACTTACCATTTGGCGGTTGTCGTGGATGATAAAGCCATGGAAATATCCCATGTCTTCCGTGGTGAAGAATGGTTGCCTTCTGCACCGGTACACCTATTATTGTGGGAGTATTTGGGTTGGAAGAATGAGATGCCGCAATGGGCACACATGCCGCTTATCCTGAAACCTGACGGAAAAGGTAAGCTGAGCAAGCGCGATGGCGATCGCTTAGGCTTCCCGGTGTATGCGATGAACTGGACCGATCCGAAGACTGGTGAACTGACTGTTGGTTACCGTGAGCGTGGTTTCTTACCGGAGTCTTTCATCAATTTATTAGCGATGCTGGGCTGGAACGACGGAACAGAGCAAGAGATCTTTACGATGGAAGAGCTGATTAATAAGTTCTCCGTTGAGCGCATCAGCAAAGCCGGAGCGAAATTCGATTTCGAAAAAGCAAAGTGGTTCAACCAAGAATGGATAAAAATTACCGATAACAGCGAACTTCTGCCACAGGTGAAAGCGATCATGGCGAAGCATGAGCTAAATACAGACGGGATAGATGATAATTTTATCAATTCTATCTTGGATTTAGTTAAAGAAAGACTAACTTACGTTGAAGATTTTTGGGAGCAAGCCTCTTTCTTCTTCCAAAAGCCTGCACAATACGACGTTGATGCCGTTAAACCGAAATGGAACACTGACAAAACAGCCTTCTTCAAACAAATCGCGACAGACTTTGCAGAACAGCCCATTTGGGAAGCAGCAAGTCTAGAGTCATTCTTTAAAGGAAAGATTGCAGATTCAGGAATGAAGATCGGCGAGTTGATGATGCCTTTCCGTATTATGTTAGTTGGTGGTAAGTTTGGCCCCGACGTATTCAAGATTGCAGAGCTTTTAGGAAAAAAGGAAGTGATTGCGCGCATAGCGTCGGCATTGCCTCATTTTGAAGCATAACAATCAACTAAACGAATACGAATGAATTTATTTAAGAAGTTACTCTTCGGATGTGCTGCATCGGCTATGTTGCTGGCAACATCCTGCGCAACCAATGGAAAAGCGCAACAAGGCAACACACAACAGTCTTTTCCGGAAGAAAAGTTGGGCTGGAAATTAGGCGCACAAGCCTATACCTTCCGTATGTTCTCTTTTGCTGATGCATTGAACAAAATCGATAGCGCCGGCCTGCGTTTTGTGGAGGCCTTCCCAGGGCAAACAATCGGTGCGGGAAGCACCGAGAAGATGACCTATGAACTCTCCAAAGAAGGAAGGGACCTGGTGAAGAAACTTCTTAAAGATAAAAAGATCACATTGCACGCTTATGGTGTCGTAGGAGCCAAAGACGCAGAAGAGTGGGATAAGGTGTTCGCCTTTGCTAAAGATATGGGCGTCAAAGTCATCAACTGTGAACCAAAAGAAGAAATGCTTGGTGTAGTCTCTAATCTGGCAGACAAATACGATATCCTTGTTGGCATCCATAATCACCCAACCCCATCCATATATTGGAACCCTGACGTTGTCTTAAAAGCCTTAGACGGCCGCAGTAAGCGTATGGGCGCAACAGCAGATGTGGGCCACTGGATGCGCTCGGGCTTGAACCCGATCGACTGCCTAAAGAAATTAGAAGGCAGAATCGTACACCTCCACTTCAAAGACCTGAATGAATTCGGCAACAAAAAGGCGCATGATGTGCCTTGGGGAACCGGGAAATTAGGACTGAAGGAAGTGCAAGCCGAATTAAAACGCCAAAACTTTAAAGGGATGTTCTCCGCAGAATACGAATACAACTGGGAGAATAATATGCCAGAGGTAAAAGAAAGTGCACAAAACTTTAGAACAGCCCTGTAAAAGGTAAGTTTAAAATTATATAAGAAGCGCTAGGAGGGATTAAGCACACTTAAAAATTTCCCTTTTAGAATTGACAATTGCTAAATAAGGAGCAGAAAACCGTTGTTGTCTGCTCCTTATTTATTACACAGTCCATCTGATAAACGGATGCTTATCCCGAAATTAAACCATAAATAGAGTCTCTTTTTTCTCTAGGAAGTTTCTGCCACTTTTTATATTCTTCCTTTGCCAGACTATCCAAAAGCTCGCTAGTATAAAAGTTTAGTGCTTTCAGTAGTACCCTTTTTCCAGGATGTGGTCTGAAAGCTGTACTGACAACTATAGAATCTTGTATGATATCGTCATATTCTTTTTTCATATGACTTTCAATGTTTTGGAAACTTGAACTATAAATATCTCCATAATAAGGTTCAAAATGTGAAACATCAGCCACTTCAAACAGCTCATGTAAAAGCTTAGGATCATTTTTATATCCTCGTTTTAGTAATTTATAATATGCTATTTTTTTAAAGTCATCAATCCATTGTTCTTTAGTTAATATTGCTTCCATCTCATCAAAGAAAGATTTGCCGATTTCGGATGACGTTTCTGGAATATTACTTGTCTGCTTCTTTTTGCTTTTACATTCAACAAAAAGTAAACATATTATCAATGACAAATAACCTAGTTTTAGTGTAACTCCCATAATGTTATATGTTTAATATAAGGAAAATTAAAATAATATTCGGTATAAGGTGGATTGGTGAAAATTCCAGCATGTCCACTTGCTCCAAAATTAAGAGGAGCTGGCCTTTGAGGAATCATAATGTAAATGCCTTCTTTGCCTAATAACTTGTTTTTAAACCCATCCCCATTTGCATTTGCTCTATCAGCATTTGTTAGATCGGTTCTATTACCATGATAGAATTCTTCCATCATCCAGACATGAAGTTCGCTTGCACGTATAGAAAAGTAAGCCTCTTTACCATTAATGTCTTTACCCCTAAAGGTTACATCCGGTATGTGAGGAATATTAATTCCTGATTTGTTAAGAGCAAGAGAAACTCTTAAAGCACATGCATTTCTCCAGTTTTCACCTCTTCCTCTTTTTTCTGCATTTGATTTCATATTTAGAATATCTCCACCTACTAAGAAATATACAGACCCTGCAGACATTTCAGAAGTTCGGTCTGCATTTTTTGGATAATTATTTTTAAAACTATTCAGAGTGGGTCATTTCTTTAAGACTTATTAAATAATTTAGGCTTTTTCAGTGTCCTTGAGAAATTCTAGCGTTTTTTTGTGATGCTACTATACTGCAATTAGTCAATACCCTACTTTACCCAATGTATACCCCTTTCATACCCGCTCTGAATTGGGTTTGAAAGGGTTATACATTGGGTTTGAAAGGGCTTTAGAAGGGGAGTGTCTAAAAGGAGGCTTTTAGATGTTAGCTTGTTTTGAAACAGGAAAGAAAGGAAAGGTTGTTTTGAATACCACCAAAGGAAGGATGCAAGGATTGGCAAGATCGGGTATTGCGACATATAGAATGATGGGTTGTATTTTTTTAATAGGAGACGTTTAGTGAAACGTCTCTACGCGATTCGTCACGAATACCGCCTATATAGTTCAAAATTGTATAGAAGCCAATTGGATGCCAATGCATAGATACGTTTCACTAAACGTCTCTTTTAATGCACGATGCCCATACCCTCATTAAAAACTATGCAAGATCCTGCTCATCCTTTTATCCTTCCTTTCCTGGTTCAAGACAACGCTATCCTTCCTTCAAAACAAACTTTCCTTACTAAACCAAAAGTTCAAAACAAAACATCCCTCCACCGTTGGATGAACCACAAAAAGAAAGGCGCCTAATCGGCGCCCTGCTCTAAAATCTAATGTCTAATATCTTATATCTAAATAAGCTAACTAAAAAGCTCACTAATATCTTCTTTGCTCAGTGATTTTACGAAGCTTTCTTCGGTGGTAATCAGGGAGCTTGCTAGCGATTTTTTCATGCCTTGGAGGGCGAGGATTTTTTCTTCGATGCTGTCTTTGCTGATGAATTTATAGATAAATACATTTTTCACTTGGCCGATGCGGTGGCTACGGTCGATGGCTTGTTGTTCGACGGCAGGGTTCCACCAGGGGTCGAGGATAAAGACGTAGTCGGCTTCGGTGAGGTTGAGTCCGACACCGCCGGCCTTTATTGATATAAGGAAGACTTGGATGTCTTCATTTTCTTTAAATGCTTTAACGGCAGCGTTTCGGTCTGACGTCGATCCGTCAAGGTAGGCATAGCGAATCTTTTCCTTATCGAAGTGGTCGCGGAATAGCTGTAAGTGTTTTACGAACTGGGAGAAGATCAAGACCTTGTTTCCTTCTTTAATAATGGACTCCATGAGTTCGATGGCAGCGTCAAATTTACCGGATCCGCCGTCGTATCCTTGGTCGATCATAGAAGGGTGGTTCGCAAGCTGTCGAAGCTTCGTCAATCCTTGAAGCAAGGCTATTTGCGATGCTTTTCCGGAGAAGGCTCCGTCGAGCAATGCGTTTCTGTATTCCGATTTTACGCGTTCGTAATATTCAAGCTGTTCGTCCGACATGCTACAATAGAATATCTGTTCCGATTTTGGCGGAAGTTCTGTTGCTACTTGCGATTTTGTACGTCGGAGCACGAAGGGCTTGATAATGGCTTGCAACCGACGTGCTTTCTCCTCATCCTTTTTCTTTTCTATAGCTTGCACAAACTCTTTCTGGAAATAGATGAAGGAGCCTAGTAAACCCGGATTGGCAAAGTGCATTTGCGACCAGATATCTAATACGCTATTTTCAATAGGCGTACCGCTGAGGGCGAGCTTATGCTTGCTTTTGAGCTGTTTTATCGAGCTGAAGGATTTAGAACGCGGATTCTTGATGTTCTGACTTTCATCCAGGATAATATAGTTGAAGAAGAATCCGGAAAGAAGTTCCTCATCGATTCGGGCAATCCCGTAAGTGGTGATGATCAGGTCGAAATGGCTGAAAGCGAAGTTGTCTTTGCTGCGGCTGCCACCAGTATGCAGATGTACGCGCAAGTTGGGTACAAAGCGTTCGGCTTCCTTTTGCCAGTTGAAAATTAGGGAGGTTGGGACAATCAATAAAGAGGTCTTGGCATCCTTGGGGCCGAGCAGTTCCTTTTGATGCTGTAACAGGGCAAGAGTCTGTACGGTCTTTCCTAAACCCATATCGTCGGCAAGGAGTCCGCCGAATCGATACTCTTGAAGGAAATGGAACCAGTTGTAACCAGCCTTTTGATAAGGGCGCAATGAACCTTTGAACTTCTTAGGCGCTTCGATATCGGCTATCTCATCAAATTCGCCCAGCTTATTCAACTTTCGCTGCATCGTGACCTCTGTATGTTCGCTGACATCATTTAAGAGACCGATATGTACGCGGTTAAGGCGGATTTCATCCTTCTTGGATGAAAACTGAAACAGGTGTTCATATTGTGAGAACCACTCTTGCGGGATAATTGCAATCTCGCCGTTTGGCAACTCAAACTCTTGTTGTTTATTGATGATATGTTGTCGAAGGGAGGTAAATGGGATCTCGTAGGGGCCAAAGCGCACGATGGCTTTGACATCGAACCAATCATTTTCTTCGGCAATTTCTATACTGATACTAGTCTTGCCAATCAGGAAGCGCTTTTCCTTATGGCTTTGTGTGATGTGAAAACCTTCTTGTTCAAGCTCTGCTAAATGCTCATTCACCCATTCTATCGCTGATGGATTAAAACCTAGCCCGATATCTTTTGGTTTGAAAGTACTAAAGAGCGCATCAGCCTTCTGTAGTCCCATTTGTTCTAACAGGGCTTCTCTTTTTTCTTCCCATGCCGTGGAGCGCTTAATTCGATAGAATTTATGGCTATCCGTTTCAGGCTGATGGACATATTTTACGGTGATGGCATGATTTCCTCCTGCCGGAAAGGTATAGTCGCCATATTGAAAATAGAGCTGCAGTTGTGCTTCGCCCTCGGGGCTATATATGATTCGCAATTCGGGGCTTGCATTTTCTTTATAGGTGATAATGTCCAAGCCTTCCGCGTAGACATGATGCTTTTCGATAAGCCCGGTCACAAAAGTTTCAAAGTACTTCTTTTCGGTGTTGCGCGGAATAGATATAAATCGCTTATTCAGAAAGGGAGTCAACTTTTTCCCTTCCAGCTCTTCGTCGAAATGATACAAAGTATTATCCAAAAGTAGCCAAGCCTGCTGGTTCACGATGACTTCGGCATCCTTATACATAAACTCCATACGATGTCCGTCGTATTTTAAGGTCGGGAAATATCGCGTTTCGTTGTCGTTGCGTCGGAAATGGAAGAGAATGGAGGTTGTCTTTGGCGCTATCTGTAATTCTTGTTCTGCCGGATAACCATCTTTGCTCATCAGGAATAAGGGTTTATCGCCTACCTGATTTAAGAAGCTGAGCATACGTTGCTCTATTTTGGGCCGGATATAATCGTAAATGTTTTGATCGAATATTTTGCTGAAGTAATCTGCCGGTCGGATTGCTTTTTTATGGAACTGCTTGATGATATGGGTTTGTTCAATTTCATCTAGTAGTTTGATCAGTTTATGGTCTAGATCATCCAGCGCTGCTGCAAATTCATCGACGGTATTGCTGAATACCCGTTTATACGATAGGGAATAGGAACCATTTTGATTCAAATGAACAATGTGCGGTTCTATGAGAAATCCCAGGTAAGGATGTCTTCCCAATGAATAAACTAAACGATATGGCAATGAAGTAGTTCCTTGCTGCATGCTGGATATTGTACGCTAGAAAAAGCTACTAATATACATCAAATATTAGGTTGGGTAAAAATGTATTGGGTTAATTTAATGTTATATCCCCAATAGCAATTTATTTTTCTAAGGAATGCACTGTTAGTTTTCATGAATTATTAACCAATAAAAACAACTTTGTTACAATTTTAGGAAAATTGAGCAATCGATTGCTTTGATTAAAAAAGTTTTTCGCAAACGTTTGCGAACAGCGTAGCGATATTCTGACAGCGTTTTTTTGATTGTAATTCTTGTTTGCCTACTTAATTTTATCGTCAGAATTATTAACAAAACCTTAACATTTAACAAGCCTTTTTATGATTCAAGATTTACGCAGATCTTTTCTGGAGTTTAAAGGGATTTTTGTCGCCTTTTTGCTCATCTTATGTTGCAGTTTCGCTGCCATAGGACAAATTAAAGTTACGGGTGTTGTATCAGATCAGAACGGTGCTTTAACAGGCGTTTCTATTCGTCTGAAAAAAGGTAACAAATCTTTAGTTGCTACCGATAATAACGGTGCTTTTGAAGTAAATGTTGCTGGCAACGACGTTCTTATTTTTGATCTAGTGGGTTATCAACGCAAGGAAGTTCCTGTGGAAAACCGCACTAGAATTAATGTAACGATGGAGGAGTCTTCTAACGTCTTAGAGGAAACGATCGTTACGGGTTATACGACGATTGACCGTAGAAAAACTACAGGTTCTATTTCCAGTGTGACGGCGAAGGATATCGAAAACCTTCCTGCAGCGAGTATTGACGTTTTGCTTCAAGGTAAACTGCCGGGGGTAAACGTTCAGAACTTTACCGGTATGCCTGGGGTAAAGACCTCCTTAGTTATACGTGGTAATTCAACGATCCCACGCTCGAGTAGCCAGTTTGATTCGGAAAACATTACGAGCAATCCGCTTTATGTAATTGATGGGGTGCCGATTGCTGATGATGAAGTTCGTGCTTACAACGTAACGGGAACCAACTTCTTATCGAGCTTGAACCCGAACGATATCGAATCGGTCGACGTATTGAAAGATGCATCGGCGGCAGCGCTATACGGAGCGCGCGCGAATAATGGGGTTATCCTTGTAAAAACAAAACGCGGTCGTATAGGAACACCAAGAATTAGCTTGAACGTTTACCAGGGCTACATCACGAAGCCCGAGAAGCTAAATACGTTGCTAGGTGTTGCTGAGCGCAATCAAAAGCTTGCGCTCTTATACCACTATGGTACCTATGCACAACAAGGTAACTTACCGATCATGTTGACGGATAGTTTAAATCCAGCATTCAACGGAAATACAGACTATCAGGAGCTATTTTTCCGTCCGGGAGGAATCCAAAACTACGACCTTTCGGTATCTGGCGGTACAGAAAATATCAACTACCGTATTTCCGGTGGTTTATACAATGAAAAAGGGGTGGTTATCAATACTGGATTTAAACGCTACTCATTTACCAGTAATGTGAATTTCAACTTTACAAAGAATTTAGAGTTGTTGACAAACTTCAAAGTGTCGACGATGAATAGAAAGGAGGGTAGAGGAACTACACAATATATCCGGGAGGGATCTTATAGAAATGTCTACGGCATTAACCCAATCGATATGTATTCATCGCTTTACCAACTCTCTGATGAAACATTAGATGGGATATTGAACCCTTACGAGCATCAACGTAATGAGAATATTAACCTTGATTTAACAGGCGTAGGAGAATTGCGCTATAGCTTCTTAAATGATTTTCGCCTCAGTACGCGTAGCATTATCAACTATTCGACGGCAAAGAACGACTTCTTCTCACCATCTTATATGAACGATGACGGTTTGGCTGCTGGTAAATCGACTTCAACACAATACAGAAAATATTTATTGACCAACAACTTGTTGTGGACGAAGACTTTAGGGGAGGTTCATAATTTTACGGCCAACTTGATCCATGAATTTGAAACACGTACGAATAACGGTATGTACCTTTTGGGGTCAGGCATTCCTAATGATAATATTCAAGTGATCAAGGGTATCAAAACAGGTGGTTTAGCGGGCTATACTGATCTTTCTACCTACTCTAAGCTTTCATTCTTGGGGGCTGTTCACTACGATTATGATAACCGCTATTTATTGGATGCGGTTTGGAGAAAAGATGCTTCTTCTCGTTTCGGGAAAAACAACAAATGGGGAAATTTCCCTTCATTGGCTTTAGGCTGGATTATTTCGAATGAGGAATTCGCTTCGCAAGCAGGCTGGATCAACGAGTTGAAGTTGAGAGGTAGCTGGGGTATCACCGGTGATGAGTCAAGTATTACGGATTATGACCGCTACAATGCATACTTAGCGGGCGAGGCATCTTACCCAGGTTCAGGCACCGTCCCTACCTATGGGGGCCAAACTGCAGTTATCCCGAATTATGCGGGTATCACGAACGATAACATCACATGGCAAGAAACAGCTACTTGGAACTTAGGTTTGGATGGTAGTTTATTCAGCAATCGCTTATTCTTCAACATTGATGCCTATACACGCGAAACATCGGGTCAGATGTTGAGTATTACTATTCCAGAATATACGGGTTACTTAAGCACGTTTACCAATGCAGCATCCGTACGCAATAGCGGTGTGGAACTGAACGTTGGTGGTCGTGCAATCTACAAAGAAGATGGATTCCAATGGACACCATCGATCAACTTAGCATTTAACAAGAATATGGTAACTGCATTGCCAAATGGCAATCGTGATATCTATTATGGTGAGGCCGTTTACGTGGTTGGTAAGCCTTTGAATATGTACTATGGTTTCTTAGTGGATGGAGCGATTAGCTCGGAAAGTAACTTGATTAGCAATCCTTACACAGGAGCGGTTGGAAGTACTAAGTGGGGTACTTTGAAGCCGGGTTATGCAAATTGGGTGGATGTGAATGGGGATTATAAAATCTCTGATGCAATTGGAGAGGATGACCGTACCTTCTTTGGCGATCCAAACCCGAAAGTAGTAGGTGGTTTTACCAACTTGTTTAGCTACAAAGATTTCTCGGTACAAATCCTGACCACATTCACGTTTGGCAGAGACATCATGAACCAATCCTTCGCTCGACGTATGTCTAACAGCTTCTTCTATGGAAATCCTTTCGACTTAGCTAGACGTTCAATCGGCGATATGGAGCAATATAGCTATTGGAAGCAAGACGGTGATGTGGCACAATATCCTGCATTTAACCCTTATTTAGCTCTTTATACCTGGAGAACCGGACAATCCATGTTCATGGAGCCGGGATGGTATATCCGTATTAAAAACGTGAATCTTACTTACCGTTTTAATCCTTCAAAACATGAATGGATGCAACGCGCGAAATTAAATACGCTTCGTTTATACGGTTCAATGGACAACGTGTTGATGATACAGAAATTCTCAGGAATTGACGCCGAGCGCGTAGATGGACGTGGATATGATATGGCAGATGGCTATCCATTGCCTTCGAAATTCACATTAGGTATTCAGTTTGATTTTTAAGGGAGAAATAATGAAAACAAGAAATATAATACGATCAATTGCAGGTATCTGTTTGCTAGCAACGAGCAGCATGTTCGTTTCCTGCGAGAAAGAACTTGAGAACGTTTTAAAAAACGATACATACGGTAATGTGTACTGGAAAAATGCGGGTGATGTTGAAGGGGCGTTGAATGGTGCTTATGGACTTTTCCGTAATGCAATTAATACCAATCAAGCATTCTTCATTTGGGGTGATGCGCCGATTGGTAAGTTTGTGACCAACGACGGAACAAACCATTCGGAGATTTTCAATAGCGGTAGTTTTGTGACCCCATATCGTGAAACAGGCGTCCATAATTGGACCAATTGGTATAGAATTATCGATGTCGCGAATTTGGTCATTACAAAGACACCGGAAATTCCGGATGCGAGTTTTGCACAAGGTCAAAAGAACTATTTATTGGGCCAGGCCTATTATATGCGTGCCTTGGCTTATTTCTACATGACCAGAGTTTGGGGCGATTTACCGTTGCAGACCAAGCCTACGCAAACGGCTGATGATGCTGAACAAAAAGGAGCAAATCCAAGCGATGAGATTTTAAAATTGGTAGTTTCGGATGCACAGAAGGCCTCTTCCTTGATGACCTGGGCGTCTGTAGACGAGTCGGGAAGAAGAAGAGGGAACAAAGGCGCAGCCTTGGCATTATTGGCACATGCAACGGCTTTCCAGAATGACTATGCAAAGACCTTGGTTTATGCTGATTCTGTGATCAATCAAACGGCAAACTACTCACTATTGCCAGGAGGAAATGTACGTGATGTGTTTAAAAATGCAACAGCTAGAGAGAATATATTTGTCATTACTCAGAAAGACAGCGAAATAGAATCTTCTGGGTATAACCCAGATGTTGTAGGCGTCTTCTCAGCGAACTTAACTTTTACAACGACAAGTAATTTAACATATCCTGGATTCCCCTACGCTGTTCCTAATTACTATGTGGATCAATCTCGACTAAGCCGCTTGTATAGCGATGCCGCAGATTTACGTCGTGATGATTTCTTTGTAAAATTTGATGATGGTCCCGTTACGGTTGATAACAGTGCGATTACGGCTCGTTACGCGATGCGTAAATACAGCAATTTCGTATTTAAAAATTCGACGGGTCTAGGAAACTTGCGTGCCGAAAGCAATATTGTGATTTTTCGTCTAGCAGATTTGATTCTGTTAAAATCTGAAGCCCTTCTTAATTTGAAGCGTTCTGGGGAAGCACGAGATGCCCTAAACCAAATTAAATTGCGCGCGGGTATTAGTCAAGCTAGCACTGCAATGGATGATCGTAGCTTATATACCGAAATTCTTATGGAAAGACAACGTGAATTGATCGGTGAGGGACATAATTATTTTGACCTTGTTCGTAATATTTGGAAGAAGAAGAGCGAAGCAGAATTTCCTTTTAGCTCATCTTCGTTAATCTATTGGAGTTTAGCACGTGGAGCAAATGGTTCTGATCGTTTGGCCTTGAAGGGTTTTTACTTCCCTATTCACAATAGTAACTTGAATTCGAATAAAGATCTGACGCAGATTCCTTATTGGATGGGTAAATATTAATCTAAAAAAGAAAGAAATGAAAAATATAAATATGTTGTTTATTATCCCGTTTGTAGCGATGCTTTTCTTCTCTTGTAAGAAAGACAGTGTTATCGACGGTGGAGTAAGTAGTCCTAAGGTTAACATGACGACCTATGATTATTTGAAATCACATCCTCGTGGGCTGTTTGATACTTTATTGATGATTATCGACAAAGGCGAGATGAAAGATTTGATCAATAGCAAGGGAACTATGTTTGCTCCAACAAATTATAGCATCAAGAACTTTCTGAGCTTACGTCAAGCGCAGGTAAGAGCAGTCGACGAACGTAAAAACTACACTTTGGACACTTTGTTCAAATACTTTACGCCGAAGATGTTGCGTGATTCGATGTCTGTTTATTTATTCCCTGAAACAATCGTAAGGGATGGTTTGGATGCGAATGGGAAAGAATTTGCTAGCAAATTAGACAATTACAAATTCTTGATTTCCTTGGAGCCACACACTAACGACGATTATAATGCTGGTGGTTTGATTCCGGAGCGTCCTAAGTTTCTGTACTATACGCGTATCATCGGGGAACGTGATGTCCTTGTCGCTGGGCAGATTAAAGATCCTTCGGGTAATGCGATCTTGCTAGATCAGAAGTTTATCTGTCAAACGAGCGGCATAGAAACGACAACTGGAGTACTTCATGTATTGACGAACAACCACACATGGCTTAGAGGTTTAAGGTTAAATATTAATTAAGACGACGATGAAAAGAATATATAAAGCGGCTTTATCTTGCGTTTTGCTTGCTATGCTGGTTTTAGCCGGTTGTAAGAAGGTGGATGTAGGATACTTGAGCGATAACATCCGTTATGGGTCTAACCCTGTTGTTGCGGAGCGTGGGGTTTTTAAAATAGTTACGGGTATTATTCCGGACAACTCAACTCCACCATTTAAGATTACCGTTCTCGATGTTCGAAATAAGGCAACGGGACAACGTGAAGAATCCTTCTTCAAACCTTCGGAAATTACGGTTTGGAAGGAGAAGTATGATCCGAAGACGGATACGACCTTAGCATTGATTGATGCGAAGCGCACAAAAGAGATGCGCCTTCCTTTACAAGTAATTGAGAAGAGCGGCCAATTGATGTTTACTCAAGCGACCGAGGGTGTTCCTGTTGGTGAGTATTTATTGGATTTGAAGATTGAGAATCCGAATGGTACGAAAGAATATAAAGGTATTACAACAATAAAAATCAATGATCCTTTATTGTATGAGCATGTTAATGCACCATATTTCATTCTTGTAGATCCTAAGGATGGTTCGAGCAAACGTTATCCTCATGATGTGGATTGGTTCGATATTTCGAAACAACAGAGTGCGAACATGACCTTTAAGGTTACTAGAGATGCAAATGGCCCGAACCAGGTTATTCTGAAAGTATATGATAAGAATGGTGCGGTATTCCCTGGAAAAGCTTTAGAACGTAGACCTAATGGTGATTCGTTCTTAAATACGATGGCAACTTTTGCGTATAAGACAACCGTAACGGAGACTTCTGTTATCCATGATTATGCACAGGCTCGTTTCCCTGATGTGTATTGGGATTCTCAACCGAATAATATCTTATGTTATTATCGTATCTACGATAAGTACATTGAATCTGTTGACTATGTAGACACCTGGGATCCACCGTATAAGATTACTTATCAGACAGATCCTAAATCATACATCCTTCAGATGAGATTTGGAATGAAGTTTAATTTGCCAGGAACTTATTTAGTTGAAATGCATTTAACAGCGACTAAGAAGGCTGGAGTAAACTAAAAGAGCTTGTTTAAATAAAATTAGACCATTGGTCTAGGAAAATGGGGGAGAGATCCCCCATTTGTATTTTTATAGGGTAATACTTCCTTTGAAAACCTGAATTGCCGGTCCTGTTAAGAACACCTTGCTGAAGGAATTGCCTGCTTTATGAAATGAGACGTAGAGCTGTCCTCCTAATACCCGAATTGGGATATTGAAATCACCATCCCTCCCTTCTTTCAAAGCTACGCTCATGGCCGAAGCAACGGCTCCTGTGCCGCAAGCATAAGTTTCATCCTCTACTCCGCGTTCGAAAGTACGCACGAAATACCCTTCGCCTTCTTTCTCAATAAAATTGACATTGATGCCCTTCTCTGCATAGGTCGCATTATTACGGATTGCATACCCCTCTTTGAACATGTTGATCTGGTTCAGGTTGTCTACAAACTGAACGTAGTGTGGCGAGCCTGTGTTGAGCACATAAGCCTCGCCATCCATTTGGTACTCAGTCACGGGAATCATTCCTAGATTGACTTGGTTGTCATGAATCTCTGCTTCATGCGGCCCATCTACTGCCAAAAAGGCAGTGTTTGTTTGGATGATGTCGAGATCTCGTGCAAAGGCTACTAAGCAACGGCCTCCATTGCCGCACATGGTGCCCTCTCTACCATCAGCATTGTAATAAAGCATTTCAAAGTCGAAATTTTTTGTATCTTGAAGCAGCATCAGGCCGTCGCCCCCAATACCAAAACGACGATCACATAGTTGTTTTATCAAATCGTTGTCAGCGGCATTAAAAGCGAGATTTCGGTTATCAATTAAGACAAAGTCATTCCCGGCACCTTGATATTTATAAAATTTGATTTCTTTGTTCATTGGGGTTGAAAATATGCGGTAATTTTAATATTCTTGTTACAATTCGAGCTCTATTTGTTAAAAGCTGTTAAATCTCGGATTTTAAACCTTTTTGTTAACATTTTTTAACTGACAAAAGCTATTTGTTAAAATCTAATGGTATTACATTTGAACTAAGCAATACGAAACATGATTTTTTAGATTATTCAGTAAATATATGAAAAAGATAGGAGCAACATTATTAACGGCCATCGTTGGAGGAGCTATTGCGGTAGGAGGGTATAAGCTCTTTGAAAATAAACAGATGGACAACATGACGTTTGAAGAGCGTCAGAAAGTGTATTATGCAAATAATCCTGGAGAGGAGGCTTTAATGTCCTCGACGGGTAATCCGGACTTTACGCAGGCTGCGGCAGCAGTTACTCCAGGCGTTGTCCATATCAATGTCACGATGAGTGGTCGTGGTTCGCGTGGTGGAAGTGAAGGGATGCCTTTTGATTTGTTCGAAGAATTCTTTGGTGTGCCACAGCAACGTCGCGGACAGGCTCGTCCACAGACTGCCTCGGGTTCAGGTGTGATTATTTCCCCTGACGGATATATCGTAACGAATAACCACGTGGTAGAGGATGCCGATAAAATTGAAGTGGTATTGACCGATAAGAAAACTTACGAAGCAAAAGTAATTGGTCGCGATGCGAACTTTGACTTGGCTTTGATTAAAGTGAATGCGAATAATTTACCTATTGTTAAGTTAGGTAACTCGGATAATGTGCAGATTGGCGAGTGGGTGTTAGCAGTAGGCTATCCACTAGGATTGCAATCGACGGTAACTGCGGGTATTATTTCTGCGAAGGGACGTCAGATTGGTATTTTAGGCGAGTCGCAACAGCAACAACAACGTGGATATGGTTATGGCCCACAGGAGCAGGTAATCAATACAGCTGTAGAATCATTTTTGCAAACTGATGCGGTTATCAATAAAGGGAATAGCGGTGGTGCGTTAGTGAATGCTCGTGGTGAGTTAATTGGTATCAACTCGGCGATCGCATCTCCAACAGGTACTTATGCGGGTTATGGTTTTGCTATTCCAATTAACCTAGCGAAAAAGATCTTAGATGATTTCAAAGAATTCGGAAGTGTGAAGCGTGGATACGTTGGAGTGACATTCGCTGAGATCAACGATGCTTTACGTAAAGAAGTTGGTATTACCGATGTGAATGGTCTATATGTTCGTGATGTCGTGAAAGGTGGAGCAGCAGAAGCAGCGGGCATTAAACCAGGTGATGTATTGACGAAGATTGAAGGCAGAACGATTTACGGATCTCCTGATTTGCAAGAGCACGTAGCGAGATTGCGCCCTGGTGATAAGGTGAAGTTGACATACAAACGCGACGGTAAAGAGAAAGATGTAACGATTACTTTGAAAGGTGAGGAAACGAAAGCGAAGTCAGAGAATGGCGATGAGACCAGCGCGTCAGCAACGGAGATCTTCAATAAGTTAGGGGCTAGTTTTGTACCTGCAACCGATGCACGCAAGAAAGAATTAGGCATTAGCTCAGGAGTGGTGGTATCACAAGTTCACAGAGGCGGTGTTTTTGATTACTTCGGTGTAGAAAGAGGATTGGTCATTACGAAAATCAATGGTAAGCCAGTAAACTCGGTTGATGAAGTGGAATCAGCTTTGTCGGGTACTAAGAGAAACATTGTACGTGTAACGGGTGTTCCGGAAAGAGGAAGCACTGTTGAATTCAACGTACCATTAAAATATTAAGAATAACATAGTACATTGTTTAATAGAAAGGGATGGTTTTTTGAGAAAACCATCCCTTTTTTTGATGAATGTGTCTGTTTTCAGAGGCCATAAAGACCTATTATTTTAGTCTTAACTGGCTAGAAACATAAAAGTTTTTACAATGCTTTGATGGCTTCAGACCTCGTTGAATGCGTCAAATAATGTTATATTTGGAACCATGAAAATATTGATGGTGTGTTTAGGGAATATATGTCGTTCGCCATTGGCGCATGGCATCATGGCGCATATGGTTCGTGAGGCGGGTTTGGATTGGGAAATTGACTCGGCGGGTACCGGCGATTGGCATGTAGGACACGCGCCAGACCATAGATCAATAGCAGTAGCGAAGACCAACGGCATAGATATATCGGCACAAAGAGCTCAATTCTTTGTGCCTGACCTGTTTGAAAAATATGATCGCATCTTTGTGATGGATCGTAATAATTATAAGGATGTTTTAGCCTTATCTACTTCGGAAGAACATAGCGGAAAAGTAAGCTTGTTTTTAGATGATGATATTGTTCCGGATCCCTACTATGATTCAGATCAGTTTGAACCGGTATTTCGTATGATCGAGGCGCGCTGTAAGATATTGATCGACGAATTGAATCGATAAATATTAAAAAGAGAAATCATGCAAGCAGCAGAGATAAATAAGAAGTGGTCGCATTTGCAAGAGGTAATCGCGCGCACATTTGACACAGATATTCCTGACATCAAGGTGATGTTGTTTTTGATCGGGGTTCAAGAGTTGGGAAAAGGAGCGAAAGAATTTTCGAAGCGTGAGAAGGAAGAGCTGATGCATATCGCAACTTGTCGGCTGTTCAGCAGTCTGGGGTTTTATGAACTCTCGGGATTAGATGAGCAGGGCTGGCCACACTGGAAATTGATAAACCCTATTCCAAATTATACTTTGATGGAACAGGAAATGATTATCAAATCCTTGATAATCGATTATTTTGAAGACGTAAATGTAATTTAATATGAAAAGACTTAGTTTAATGTTTGCTTTTATGCTGGCATTCGTGATGTTGCATGCGCAAACTCCTAAGCATTATTATGTAAAAATATCGACTCCAAGGGGGGAAAGCACTTTGAAGCTTTATAATGAAACGAGAAAGCACAGGGACAATTTTGTGAAGTTGGTGAAAGAGGGCTATTATGATTCATTAATGTTCCACCGTGTCATTCATAATTTCATGATTCAAGGTGGAGATCCTGATTCTCGTTATGCTGCAAGCAGACAGGAGTTGGGGAATGGTGGACCAAGCTATCGTATTCCTGCGGAAATCAATCCTGCTATCATTCATAAGAAAGGCGCAATTGGCGCAGCACGCGACAATAATCCGGCAAAGGAATCTTCAGGCTCGCAATTTTACCTTGTACAAGGTCGAGTTTTTAGTCAGGCGGCATTAGATTCATTGGAACAATTTCGTTTGAAAGGGGTGAAGTTGAGTCCGCTTCAACGGGAGACTTATTCAACCATCGGAGGTACGCCTCACTTGGATGGAAACTATACGGTATTTGGCGAGTTGGTTAAAGGTCTGGAGATGGTCGATGCTGTTGCTGCGGTGAAAACTGACGACAATGATCGCCCATATAACGACGAACGCTTTAGCATGCGTCTTTTAACAAGAGCAGAAGCTAGAGATCTGGAGCGTGAGCTACAAGGGCTTGGTCCGAAAAAGGGACTTTCGAAGTTGTTTGATTCCATGAAGTCGAGAGAATATAAATTACCATAAGATGAAAATCATCACCTATAACGTTAATGGAATCCGTGCTGCTTTAAAAAAGGGATGGATTGATTGGTTAAAGATTGCTAACCCGGATGTTATTTGCTTGCAGGAAATCAAGGCGAATCTGGAACAGGTGCCGGAAATTCTGCTTATCGAAGATTTAGGCTATGAGCATTATTGGTATCCGGCGCAGAAGAAGGGTTATAGCGGAACGGCGATTTTTACCAAGAAGACGCCTAAACATGTTGAATATGGTTGCGGTTTTGAGGATTATGATTTCGAAGGTAGAGCCATTCGATTAGATTTTGATGAAGCTTCGGTCATGAGCGTGTATTTCCCTTCAGGTACGACAGGGGATATCCGGCAGGACTTTAAATATAAGTTCCTCGACGATTTTCAAAATTATAGCAATGAGCTATTGAAAGAAAAAGAGAAGCTTGTTATTTGTGGTGATTACAATATCTGTCACCGTCCGATCGATATTCATAATCCGAAGTCGAATGCAAACAGTTCTGGATTTCTACCTGCTGAGCGCGAGTGGATGGAGCAGTTTATCAACTCGGGTTATGTCGATTCGTTCAGACATCTAAATGCAAATCCACATCATTATACTTGGTGGAGCTATAGAGCCGGCGCGCGTGCAAAGAACTTAGGCTGGCGCATCGACTATAATATGGTGTCCAATGCCTTGAAAGATAATATTAAGGGAGCAAAAATATGGACGGATGCTGTGCATTCGGATCATTGTCCAGTAGAATTAATCCTTGATTAATCGTTCCCCGGAGCTTTTTTACGAGCGAGTTACCCCATAAGGTAACTCGCTCTCTTTTTCCGTTATGGCTAGCTAGATATTTGTTTTTACACTGTTTTGTTTAAAATATTATAAGTAGATTTGAGTTTTGTTGATAAAATCTAACCTATTTTAGCTATTTATTATTATTGTTTGAAATGAAAAAGCCGGTACTTGTTGTAAAGTTTGGTTCTGCGTCAATTACCAGTAATGGTGAAATTGATGAGCAGATTGTATTGGAAATCGCTAGACAATGTGCCCAGCTGCAACCCAAGTATAATATCGTTTTGGTTTCTTCGGGGGCCGTTGCGGCTGGAAAGCGCTTTATCCCCAAATACACAGGAACGTTAGCACAGCGGAAGGCTGCCGCAGCAATCGGCAACCCCTTGTTGGTAAGAACATACGGCACCTATTTCAGACCCTTTAAGATCGCTTTAGCGCAAAGTTTATGCGAGCGACAGCACTTTGCTAATAGGAGTCAGTTTCTTCAATTAAAGAGCACATATGAGACGCTATGGAAGAATAACATCATCCCAATAGCCAATGAGAATGACGTGGTCAGCAATAAGGAGCTCAAGTTTTCAGATAATGATGAATTAGCCACCTTGATCGCTGTTGGTTTTGGTGCGGAGCAGGTACTGTTTGGGACTTCGGTGCCGGGAGTGCTCGATGATAAAGGGAATGTGATTCCAGAAATTAAGGTTATCGATAAAGAAGCCTTATCGCTGGCGCGCAAAGAGAAGTCGTCGGTAGGATTGGGCGGGATGACCTCCAAGTTGAACTTCGCACGCCTAGCAAATCAATTGGGTATAAAGGCGGTCATCTTCAGCATGCAAACTGAAAATGCCATTCTTAAAGCGGTAAAAGGTGAAACAGGGACAGTGTGTCATCCTCAAAAAACGCGGGTTTCTTCCAGGAATAAATGGTTGGCGAGTGGAAGCTTAATTGCAGGTATGGTGCAGGTAGATAAGGGGGCAATTGAAGCGCTGCTGAACAGAAAAAGTTTGCTGGCAGTAGGTATTAAGCAGGTTGTTCAGGATTTTGAAGTTGGTGAAGTCTTTCAGATTGCTGACGAAGAAGGTGTGGTTCAGGCTGTTGCAAAATCGAAAATAGACTCGGTTAGTTTAAAATCGGGGAGTAAAAAGAACATGGAGATCGCGCATGCGAATGATATAGTACTGTTATGATCGAAGACAAAAAAGGGACAATTCTGCCGCAGCTTCAGGCTGCCAGGAAAGCGAAGCAAGTCATGTTGAAACTTGGTTTAGAACAGAAAAAGACTGTTTTAGCTGGAATTGCGGAAGCGCTAAGGAGCCATGTAGGTGAGATTATCACTGAGAACAGGCGCGACTTGGAACGAATGAATCCTTTGGACTCGAAGTATGATCGCTTATTACTGGATGAATCTAGAATTGAGAGCTTAGCGAAGAGCGTTCTTGATGTTTCAAAATTAGCGGATCCAACCGGTCAAGTACTTAGCTCGCGAGAAGTGGCTAATGGTTTAAGGATTGAAAAGAAGTCAGTTCCTTTGGGTGTGGTGGGGGTCATATATGAGTCAAGGCCAAATGTGACGATCGATGTGGCTAGTTTATGTATTCAATCTGGAAATGTCTGTTTGTTGCGTGGCGGGTCTGATGCTTGGCACACGAATTCATTTTTAGTGCGTTTGATACAGGATGTATTGATTCAGCAACACTTGGATGAGCATATTGTACAGCTTTTACCGACCGATCGTGAGTTGGTGACCGAACTGTTAGAGGCTACGGCATTTGTTGATATCATTATCCCAAGAGGGTCACAGTCCTTAATTGATTTCGTAAGACAAAATGCAAAAGTGCCAGTCATTGAGACTGGCGCTGGTGTTTGCCATACTTTTGTGGATGATTCTGCTGACCTCGGCATGGCGGCAAAGATTGTTGCAAATGCTAAGATTTCCAGACCGTCTGTGTGTAATTCGTTGGATACCGTTTTAGTACATAGAACAGTTGTTTCGGAATTTTTAGCGAAGTTGTTTCCTTATTTTGTTGAAAGCAAGGTCACGGTTTTTGCGGATTCTGAAAGCCACGCAATATTGAAATCTTTAGATTTTCCTCATTTGGAGAATGCGCAGGAATCTGACTACGGAAGGGAGTTCTTGGATTTAATGTGTTCAGTCAAAGTAGTTGCGAGCCTTGAGGAGGCATTGGAGCATATCGCAAATTATTCATCCAAACATTCGGAATGTATCGTATCGGAAAATCAACAAAATATTACGACATTTATGGAGTCGGTGGATGCGGCAGCAGTTTATGCCAATGCCTCTACCCGTTTTACCGATGGCGCTGAATTTGGATTAGGCGCAGAGATTGGAATTTCGACCCAAAAACTGCATGCAAGAGGCCCATTCGCGTTGGAAAAATTAGTTACGGAGAAATGGTTCGTGACTGGACAAGGACAAATAAGATAATATGGGTATTCGATACGAAAAAGACACGATTCTGAACTGGATTAACGAAATGGGCAAGTTTTTACGCCTGATCGTTGAGAAATATGATGCTTTTGAAAAAGTTGATGAACAGCAGTTGGATCAAGATGGATATGTTTCTTTTTTCGGAAAGCCCAGACAATATTTTTCCGACCTATCGGATGATGGCCTTAAAGACTTTGTCTCTACCCTCCAAGTGGAGCAAATCAGACCATTAGCCCAACTAATGATGTATGATGGCCTTTTGATGAAAGATAAAAGCTTGCTTCAAAAAGCTAAATTCCTTTTCAATCATCATATGCAAGTGAGCGGCTCATTCTCTTTTGAGGATTATGCTTACCTAGACAAGATCGAGAAGGGCCTGATAGCGTAAAAATTTATTCCCGCTCTTAATTTCAAAAAAAGCACCAAGTTCTCTTTGATTAACCAGCATTTTTTTTCTTGATAACCGCTAATGTTTTGCGATTTGCATGAACGTAGAGAAATATTTACACGGGAGCTTTCTTTTGAGCATTATTTTATCATCCTCATATCATGCAAACGGTTGCATGTTACAATTTAAATTTCTTTTGTGTATAAATTTTGTGAGCAATAAGAGTTATTTGATTTGTACAGTTAATTAATTATATTTTTATTTTGTAAAACGGGCTAAATGTTTAAATTTTCATAGAAGAAATGTTAATGTTTTAAGTTTTTTATAAAATTTAATTATGTTTGGCGGCTGATTATTCCTAGAAGGAGTTATTGAGTACTCGATAACTTTTGAATTGAGGCAATTATTACAAACAACAAACAACTTTTTATGAAACACAAATTACTTAGCTTTCTTCTGCTATGTCTACTAACGATTGGGGTGGCATCTGCGCAGAATCATCAAGTGAGCGGAAAAGTAACATCTGTAACAGACGGTAGCCCGATCAGCGGGGTATCAGTTCGCCTGGTTGATGGCACAATTTCCACTCAAACCGATCAAAACGGGAATTACTCCCTTTTAAACTTACCTTCAAATGGATCACTTTCTTTCACATTCATTGGCTACTCAAGCCAGGTGAGATCTATTGCTGGGAATACAACTATCAACGTTCAATTGACTGCGGATAGTGAAACTTTAGATGAAGTTGTTGTCGTTGCATACGGAACGGCTAAAAAATCTGAGGTGACAGGTTCAATGGCGACAATGAGTGCAGAGGACCTTGATAAACGTGTGGTTACCAACGTAACGAACGCGTTAGCAGGTATGGCACCTGGTATTTCCGTTAGTTCAGGAAATGGTCAGCCGGGATCTGGTGCAAGCGTTCGCTTAAGAGGTATTGGATCGATGAGTGCATCTAGTGCGCCATTATACGTGGTAGACGGTGCGGTTTTCGATGGTAATATTGGGGATTTGAATTCAGATGATATCGAAAGTATTTCGGTATTAAAAGACGCTACATCGGCAGCATTATACGGTTCTCGCGCTGGTAATGGTGTAATTATCATCACAACGAAAAAAGGTCGCGGTGCAACGAGATTGAATGCTAGTATTTCTCAAGGTATCACACAACGAGGTATTCAAGAATACGAAACAGTGGGTACATTTGATTACTATCCAACAGCTTTTCAGGCAATCAAGAACTCTTTGATGTTTCCAACGGATCCAAAGAAAGCATTAACTGAAGATGCTGCTACACAATCTGCATTGAAATCTATCTTCAATAGCTTAAAGTACAATCCTTTCAATGTTGCGAATGATCAGATTTTAGGAGCTGATGGAAAGATGAATCCAAATGCTGGTTTAAAATATGATGATTTTAACTGGTATGACGCGATGCAACGCGTTGGAAAACGTACAGATGCGAATGTTAACATGGGCGGTAGTGATGAGAAAACGGATTATTATGTGTCATTGGGATACTTGAATGATGAAGGATATATCTTAAATTCTGATTTCGAGCGTTTTAATGGTCGTATTAATGTGAATTCTCAAATTAAAGATTGGTTAAAAGCTGGTGTGAACATCTCAGGTGCTACATCACAAGGATCTTTGGCTACTGATGCTTCAACTGGAAATAGTTCATCCTATGTTAACCCGTTCCTATTTATTCGTGGAATTGGCTCTATTTATCCTGTACACGCTTATGATGCATCTACTGGGGCTCCTGTCCTTGACCCTATTAGTGGAGAGCACCTTTATGATTACGGATTGCAACCAGGCGCCGTAGCAAGACCAAGTGGAGCAAGTCCAGGTAGACATGTAATTTACGAGACGATTTTAAACAATCGAGTAAACAAAAGAACGCTTCTTGGTGGTAGAGCTTACTTGGAAATCAAATTTTTAAAAGACTTTACTTTTACGCCTTCGGTGAGTATTGACCAGTCAAATAGAAACTTTGACTACACTTGGAATAATACGGTGGGTGATGGTGTTTCATACGCTGGTTTAGGAAATGCTACGAATGATGTAGTAAAATCATATACTTTCAACCAAGTATTACAATATAGAAAGTCGTTTAATCTGCACAATGTTTCAGCTTTATTTGGGCACGAGAATTACGATTATAAGCTTAGCTACCGATCATCTACAAAAACCGGTCAGATTGTTTCTGGTAATGCTGAGTTAGATAATTATGTAACTCCACTTTCCACTGGTGGATATACTAACGTAAATCGTTTGGAATCATACTTCGCCAAAGCGTCCTACAACTTTGACGAAAGGTACTATTTTGATGCTTCAGTGAGACGTGATGGCTCTTCAATCTTCTCGAAGGATAAGCGTTGGGGAACATTCTTCTCGATTGGTGGTGCTTGGGCATTAAACAAGGAAGCGTTTATGCAAGACGTTGAATGGGTTAATGACCTTCGTCTGAAAGCTTCTTATGGTCAAGTAGGAAATAATAGCTTGTTAGATGTGAATGGTAATAGAGTTTACTACGGATACCAAGCTTTATATAATTTGGGATATAACAATGGTTCCGCACCGGGTGTATTATTGAGTACTTTACCTAACCCTAACTTAACTTGGGAATCGTCAAATACGTTCAATGCCGGAGTTAACTTTAGCTTATTCTCTAGTAGAGTACGTGGTGAGTTTGAATTCTACAAACGTGGATCAGATCGTTTATTATTAGACCTTCCTCGTTCGCTTTCATCGGCTGTTCCTTCTCAGTTTGTCAACGTAGGAGCTATGTATAACACAGGTTTCGAACTTTCAGTATCAGCTGATGTTGTACGTAATGATGATTTCAGATGGACGATTACAAAGAACATCTCTACGTTCAAAAATAAGATTACAAAGATGCCTGTTGATAACCCTGTTATCACATCAGGTACGAAAAGACGTGAAGTGGGTAAGGACTATTACGCGTTTTGGTTGAGAGAATTCCGCGGTGTTGATGCTTCAGACGGTTCTTCATTATATACGCCTGCAGATAATGCACCGGCAGATAAAATCCGTACTGTGAATGGTGAAGAATTCGTAGTAGATCAGAGTGTTGCAAAATTCGTGTATGCGGGTTCAGCAATTCCTGATATGATCGGATCTATCCAAAACACTTTTGATTATAAAAACTTCACTTTATCCTTCTTGTTCAATTACCAAGTAGGTGGTAAGATTTATGATAGTCAATATGCTGGTTTAATGGGAACAGCGGCATTCGGTAAATCGTATCATATCGATGCGCTTGATGCTTGGACTACCACAAACCAAACTAGCAGTATCCCGAGATTAGACCAGTCAAACAGTGCTAACATCAATGCAGCATCTACGAGATGGTTGACAAGTGCTTCTTACTTTAGTATCCAAAACGTGAATCTTCAGTACCGCCTTCCAGCTAGCTTAGTAAACAAAATTGACTTGTCTTCAGCAAGAGTATTTTTCTCTGCAGAAAACTTAGGAATTTATTCTAAACGCTTAGGTCTAAACCCTACTGAAGGATTTGACGGAACAAACGGTACAACTTACCTGCCTACGCGCGTATTTAGCCTAGGTGTAAATGTTGGCTTTTAATCTTTAACGATTAGTAATATGAAAAAAAGAAATTTAACAATATATGGTACTGCATTGCTTCTGTTATTGAGCGGATGTAGTAAAGATTATCTAGAGACGACCCCAACGGATAAGGTATCTCAAGAGGTGGTGTTCAGCTCCGTTGCGAATGCGAATACAGCGTTGAACGGTATCTACAGGTTTATGTTCGAACGTACGAATGTAGTAGACTGGAATGTGCAGAATAAACCTGGTGTTGGCGGAATTATGCTAGGACTAGATTTTATGGGCGAAGATTTGGGAATTAGTGCTGCTAACTGGTATACTTCTACGGGGGAAGGAAACTGGGTTGGCGGAAGAACAGATAACCACAAGTTGACAGAATACTATTACCGTACTTTCTATAAGATTATTGGGGATGCTAATGGTATCTTAGATCAAGTTGATGGCTTGACAGGTTCTGATGAAGATAAAAACAAATTAAAGTCGCAGGCCTTGATCTTACGCGCTTATGCGTACTCTAATTTAGTACAGCTTTACGGAAAGCGTTATGATAAAAACACTGATAATAGTCAGTTAGGCGTTCCTCTAGTATTAAAATTCTCAGATAACGCACTTCCTCGCGCGACGGTGAAAGAGGTTTATGACGCGATTATTAAGGATTTAGATGATGTGTTTGCTCTAGATATAGCATCACGTTTGAATAAGTCGCAAGCTAATGTTCAGATTGCTTGGGGTATTCGCGCAAGAGTTGCTCTCACGATGCAGGATTACGCAAATGCGATCACCTACGCGAAGAAAGTAGTTGACTCTAAGACTTTCCCATTGATGAACCAAAACGACTATGTGAAAGGATTTAATGACGCAACTTTATCGGAGTTCATGTGGGCATCGATGCCTTCGACTGATCAAATGGATGCTTTTGGATCTTACTTCGCGCAGATAGCATACAATGCTAATACTTCTTTCATGCGCGCAAATCCAAAACGTATCAATTCAGCGCTATATGATAAGATTTCTGATACAGATGTACGTAAGAAAATGTGGGAACCTGCGCCTACTGCAGCGAACTTCCCTTTACCGCTTGCTTCATTTGTGCGTGAGCCTTATATGTCTAGAAAATTCTCTGTAAAAGCTGCCGGCGGTGCATTGGGAGATGTTCCATTGATGCGTACTTCTGAAATGTACTTAATCTTAGCAGAAGCTTATGCAAGTAGTAATCAGACTGCCTTGGCACAAGATATTCTATTCGAATACGCAAAGGTGAGAGATACTGAAGCTGTAAAATCTACGAATACAGGAAATGCATTACTGGAGGAAATTTGGGTGCACAGAAGAACAGAGCTTTGGGGTGAAGGATTTAGATATTATGATCTAAAAAGATTGAACAAAGGCTTAGATCGAACTGTAGTTCCAAACTATGTTCAATCCACAGTTGGTCTTAGCGCAATGGAAGTGCCTGCCGGAGATAATAGATGGCAGTTCTTAATTCCACTTGCGGAAATAAATGCTAACAAAGAAATCATTCAGAATGATTAAGCAATAGTTTAAAGTAAATAAAAAAGCGGTCTCGAATTTGAGACCGCTTTTATTTTGTATCAATGTTTGGCTTAATCTTTCAATATCTCTCTTGCAATTACCAATCGTTGGATTTCAGAAGTACCCTCATATATTTGGGTAATCTTTGCGTCGCGCATCAAGCGTTCGACGTGATATTCTTTGACATAGCCATATCCGCCGTGAATCTGTACGGCTTCCACCGTATGTTGCATTGCGACCTCGGAAGTCTTTAATTTCGCCATTGCTGCAATCTTCCCATAGGGCAATCCTTGGTCTTTAGTCCATGCCGCCTTATAGGTTAACAATCTTGCTCCCTCAATATCCACTTCCATATCCGCTAACTTGAACTGTATAGCTTGATGATTGTTGATCGGTTTACCGAATGTCTTCCTTTCCTTGGAATAGGCGAGCGCTAAGTCATATGCGCCTGAAGCAATACCAAGCGCTTGGGCAGCAATGCCGATGCGACCTCCGTCTAGGGTTTTCATCGCAAATTTAAACCCGAAACCATCTTCACCGATTCTATTTTTTTTAGGTATTCTCACGTCGGAGAACATCAGAGAGTGTGTGTCAGAACTACGGATACCGAGTTTATTCTCTTTAGGGCCTATTGTAAATCCCGGTGTGCCTTTTTCGACAATCAATACGTTGATTCCACGATGCCCCAATTCAGGATGCGTTTGAGCAATTACGAGGTAAATATCAGCATTTCCACCGTTCGTAATCCAGTTCTTTGTGCCGTTTAATAAGTAGTGGTCTCCCTTATCTTCAGCCGTTGTATGTTGCGAGGAAGCATCAGACCCCGCTTCCGGCTCAGACAATGCGAAAGCACCAAGCTTTTCTCCCTTAGCTAACGGGACCAAGTATTTCTGTTTCTGTTCTTCAGTGCCATATTCGTTGAGGCCGTATAGCACAAGGGAGTTATGTGCTGACATGATTACAGCAGCCGAGGCGTCAATCTTCGCTATCTCTTCAAGTGCCAATACATACGCTAAGGTATCCATTCCGGCACCGCCATATTGCTCAGGCACCATAATGCCCATGAAGCCAAGTTCACCCATCTTCTTAACAAAATCTGATGGAAACTTCGCATGTTCATCTCGTTCTATCACTCCCGGTTTTAATTCTTGAGCAAACTCTCGAGCTGCTTCTTGAATCATTCTATGTTCTTCTGATAATTCGAATTGCATGATATGTTTATATGGTATATATCAAATATAATTAAAAATACTATGCAAGCATAATAAATAAAGCAAAATATCTAGAGGTATTTCCGCTAATTTGCATTTATCAAAACCATTCAGCCTATTCTATGGTTTTTATTTTAGTTTGAATATCAGTGTAGTATCAGATTTTTATCGTACGAATTGGATTTTCTAATAAAATCTACTATATTGGTAGAGTATTTTTATTCGTTCATTATAAACAACAACAATATGAGTTTAAGACTAGGTGATTTAGCACCAAATTTTCAAGCAAAAACAACAGTAGGAGATATTGATTTCTACGAATATATCGATGGTTCATGGGCTGTTTTGTATTCCCATCCATCAGATTATACACCAGTTTGCACCACAGAGCTCGGAAGGACAGCTAAGTTAAAATCTGAATTCGATAAGAGAAATGTAAAGGTTTTAGCTTTAAGTGTAGACTCGGTAGAGGATCACCATGGCTGGATCAAGGATATCAACGATACGCAACAGACCGAAGTTAATTTCCCAATTATTGCTGATGAGGATAAACATATTGCGGAGCTTTACGATATGATTCATCCGAACGCATCAGCAACGGCTACTGTTCGTTCCGTGTTTGTTATTGGTCCTGACAAGAAGGTAAAATTGACACTAACATATCCAGCATCTACAGGCCGTAACTTCCAAGAAATCCTGAGGGTAATCGATTCATTGCAGTTAACTGATGAATACCAAGTGGCTACTCCAGCTGATTGGAACGATGGAGAGGATGTTATTGTCGTTCCGGCAATTAAAACGGAGGAGATTCCTGGAAAATTTCCAAAGGGCTATACCGAAATACGTCCGTATTTAAGAACGACACCTCAACCCAATAAGTAGGTCTTATAATATTATAAAGAAGAAGGTGTCTAAAAAGGCACCTTCTTCTGTTTTATAGCTTTTGCGATTTCATTACTGTTTTCATTTTTGAGTTTTAAGCAGTAAGTCGATATTTTATGGTTTTAACGCTCCTGACTCGAATTTTTATTGTATATAGTGTTTTATCGCTATAACCATTCCCAAAGAAGACATCGTTTGCCCACTTTTTCGCCCATTTTCTGAGGTTATGGGCAATGGCCATCAATCCGAACTCCACAGCGACTTTCTCCAGTCCTTTCATTGTGAACCGGGTAAACCTGTTGTTGCTTTTCATCTGACCGAAAACGGATTCCACTTCTATGGGGCGCTTGCTTCGATGGTACATTCCCTCTTCCGATACCAGCCTTTCCCGGGCTTTATCCTTGAGCTGATTGAGTCTATGGTTCACTTCAATGAGCCGATCGCCTTTAGCTTTATGACACCCACTGCGCATCGGGCAGCCTTCGCATCGCTGAGCCTGATAACAGCTGACCTGGGCTGTGTATCCGTTGGCACTAACTCTGGTTGCATGACCGATAAAGCTGAGCTTCTGTCCTGCGGGACATACATAATAGTCATCTTGCTGGTTGTAATACAGATTCTGTACCGAGAAAGGATCCTGTTTATGCTTGCGCTTCTGTTCCACATGAAAGTAATTGTACTTGACAAAGGCAGTTATGCCCTGTTTTTCCATCAATTCATAGTTCTGCTCGCTACCATAACCCGCGTCTGCTACAAGCTGTTCGCTTTGTTTTCCGTAATGGCACTCAAAGCCTTCCAAATGTTCCGGCAGGGTTGTGGTGTCGGCAGTTGTTTGATGGATGCTGTAATGGGTGATGAACTGATCTTCGGTGCTGATTTGGGCATTATAGGCTGGCTTAAGCTGGCCATTCTTCATGTGGTCCTCTTTCATCCGCATAAACACAGCATCGGTATCGGTCTTGCTATAACTATTGCGATCTCCCAGTACTTCCAGTTGCTCTTCATATTTCTCTAGTCGAGGTAAATAGTCCTCTTCAAGTTTCTTAAGTTGCTTATCAGTAGATTTATTGGCTCCTTTGAACTTGGCATTGATCGCTTCGATCTTTTCCTTCAACTGACTGCTATCGATGGCCTTGCTAACTTCTTGATTACCTAATGAAGATTGGTCTTGGGCGATCTGAGCCTCGATTTCCGAAAGAACCGAAGCAATGTTTGCTTCTAACTTTACCTTATTCTTCTCGACCGATTTCTTCCAAACGAACGTATAACGACCAGCGACAGACTCGATCTTGGTACCATCTACATATTGAACTTTCAAGCTAACATACTCCATATCATGTAGCATACGAACGATACTGGCAAACAGCTCTTGTATCTGTCCTTTAAGACGCTTTCCTCTGAAATAATTGATCGTACGATAATCAGGTGTACTGTTCCCTGAAAGCCACATGAAATGGATGTTCTCGTGAAGGGCCTGCTCGATTTTTCGGCAAGAATAGATATTGCTTAAATAGGCGTAGAACAGCACCTTAATGAGCATTCTAGGGTGAAAACTAGTGGTGCCTCCGCCTTTATACTGACGGATAATAGGTTCAAGATCCAACTGATCAACAACCTGACTCACCAAACGAACCGGATGATTCATTGGAATACGATCTAAAATATTCTCAGGAAATAGACTCGGACTATTGGATGGAAGCGCTTTGAATTGTATGTTTGCCATATTGTTTTTTTGGGTGCACCTTAAGATACAAAATCTTAAGGACAAAAAAACAGAAAAACCCCGCCATTTTTTAATGACGGGGTTCTTTCTTTAAGAGACCTTTTTAGACAGCCTCTTTTCATTATATGTCTTTTTCTTCTTTCTTCGATCTAGGAATGAAGTGATGGTTGCAATCAATAATACGATTACAATCTGTTTGAAGAATGTTAAGAAGTCAAATTCATCATGCACGTCAGCACTAAAATAGCCGAATGCCTGTATTGCTATAACAATGATTGAGAAGATGCCAAAGTAGGTCCAAAAGGTCCGCATATGCGTTTGTTTGTTCTTTAAATATACGTATCAAATCGAATAGTTCAATATGGAGGATGCTAAAAGTTCCTGGTGCGCATCCTGTTAACATTAGAACAAAGAAAAAGGTGCTACTTTTTGTAACACCTCATTTCATACAAGTCCAATTTATGACTAATATACTTTGACCATATAGATAAAATCTTGCAGCTTCTTGATCTGCTCGGTCCTCGGTAAATTTGATAGGCTATTTTTATTGCTTAGCACAATGTTTCCACGTAAAGACTCTTCCGGAATTCTATTCAATGTTTCTACTAATGCTTTTGTTTTGATCGCAAATGCAGCACCATCAATGCCCTTTTGCTTACCAGAAATAATACCGATGATATTACCAAATTTGTCAAGCACCGGGCCCCCACTGTTTCCTGGGTTTACAGGAACAGAGATTTGGTATGCGGTGGTATCTCCGCTATAACCAGTTTCCGAACTCAGATATCCTTCACCATATACGGCCTCATCTCTTGGATAACCAATGGTATAAATACCCTCTCCCAAATCTAAGTTCTGACGTTTAAACGTATAGGGTATATATGAAGGCTTCGTGAAAGTCGTATCTGAAATATGAAGGATAGCAATATCCTTTTCAGGATCCGTATGTATTATAGATGCTCTGAATGATTCTCCCTTATTATTTTGAAGGTGAATAGAGTCAGCACCATTAACAACGTGATAATTCGTAACAACATAGCCGTCCTTGGTCAGCATAAAGCCTGTTGCTCCGTACTGTAAAGCCGCTTGGTTGACTGTTTCCTTGTTGATATTGCGAATTGCATTATGATGCGCATTGACATTACGTTTCACATTGTTCACCTCTCTACGTAATGCGCTGTATTCCGAAGTTGTCTTTCTGATTGTCGAGAAATAACCCGTCAAATAAAGAGTCGCTAAGGAAGAAATAACCGCTACGACAGCCGCAGCAACTGCATTAATCTTTAATTTCTTCCACATGCGGTAAATCACAGCCTCTTTAGGCGCCTCAACCGCTTGCGCAGATAATTTATTTTTAAACTCAGCTCGTGCCGCTTGGCGTTTCATGGTATCAACGAAGTCCTGATGAGACTGGAAGACCTCATTCAACGCAGCGTCCTCATTAAGAAGCGCGTCAAATGCCATGCGCTCTTGCGCATTCATTTCACCGTTTAAATAACGATCAGCTTGTTCTATAAATTCTTGATGTCTCATTAAAATTTCACCCTTCTACTTTTGATCAAAGAATAGTTTCTTCAATCGTTGTAAGCATTTATACTTCTGATTTTTTGCATTATCAGCATTTGTGTAACCAAGTTTGTCACATATATACTGCATGGACTTGTTCTTGATGTAAAACTCTCTTAGAATCGTGCTACAGGGCTCTCCTAATGATTCTAATGCAGACTTCATCTTGTCAAATTTGGTTTCCAATTCTTTATGTTGCTGTAAATCCTCCTCAACATCCGGAATCTCGAAATTCTCATGATCCGTCATGCTGAACGAATTCCCTTTCTTGCTCAAACTCTTTAACCAGAGTCGTCTACAAATAGCGTATAAGAACGTGCTTAGTCTACTGCTTAATACAAAATCATCATGAGTAACTTTATCGTACAATACCATGACCCCTTCCTGAAAGATGTCCTGTGCCTCTTCTTCCGTCCCATTGTTGTTCACAATCAAATGGGAAATAGATGGGTAAAATGACTTGTAGATATACGATATCGCATCATTATCGCCATTTCGCATCCCCTCGACTATCTCAGCATCCTCCCGCGATTTTGGTAATATCTTTCTTATTTTACTCACTTATTAATACGCTAATTCTCAAATAGTAACCCAAGTAGATGAAATATTTTTTTCTTTATTCAATCTCTCAAACGTAATAGAAATTTCATGAAAAATCAATAAAATTTCACGTATACAAATGTATATATGAAAAAAAGGGGCTTTTGAAAATAAAAGTCCCTTATGCTTAATATTTTAGGAAAGTGTTAAATTCCAGCGAACATCGTATTATATTGCTCGCCAAGGATTGGAACCACTTTCTGTTTACCATTCGCTGCATTCATGATGCCGACAATCCACATAATGACGCCGACTATAACGCCTGCAATGGAAATAATCCAACCAACATAGGGAATGTAAGAAAGAATACTTACAGCGAAAAGCGTAATTACAATACCTAAGGACTGTCGAATGTGAAATCTCGCAAACTCATTTTTCTTCTCGTTATTTAAAACGAATGCAATGATTAGCCCGATCAAGGTTAGATAAGCAATGATAGCGATGTTTTTACCATCGTCAATGCTGTTTTGGGGCTGATTTTCCATTGGATTAAGCGGTGTTTCCATATGTTTAGGGTTATAAGTTTCTACTAAATTTAAGATAAATATTTGATAATGACAGCTATAATAGCTTAATATTTTAGCGATCTTTACCTTAATTAGGAAGCTAAACAAACCCGTTATTCATTTGTTGAAGTAGAAAGGCTGACAAACTATGGAAGAAAAAATTATTAAGTATCCGCATCCCAATGGGGAAATCACAGTACTTTGGAAACCGGAGCGATGCGAACATGCAGGAATCTGTGTGAAGATGCTGCCTCAAGTCTACAACCCTAAAGATCGTCCTTGGTTGAAACCGGAGAATGCAGGAACGGAAGACTTAATCAAGCAAATTAATCAATGTCCTTCGGGCGCTTTGTCTTTTATCGACAATCGCGTTTAGAAGTAACGGATAGAAAACAAAACTTTCATGGTCTCCTTTGAAACACCAACAGGGATGAAAGTTCTTGATGGCCTCTGAAAACAGATACTTTCAGAAAAAAAAAGGTGTTAAACATTACGTTTAACACCTTTTTTACTTTAAGCGGTCTGGACGGGACTCGAACCCGCGACCCCATGCGTGACAGGCATGTATTCTAACCAGCTGAACTACCAGACCTAACGTTTAAAAAGATTTAATGATCCAATCAAGATTGGATATTTTGGCGGTCTGGACGGGACTCGAACCCGCGACCCCATGCGTGACAGGCATGTATTCTAACCAGCTGAACTACCAGACCTTAAATCTTTTTAATTGTTGTTAAAGAACTTTGTCGAAGGTTGCCCTTCATTTGAAAAGAGTATCGCACTCTCCTTATTTTTAGCGGTCTGGACGGGACTCGAACCCGCGACCCCATGCGTGACAGGCATGTATTCTAACCAGCTGAACTACCAGACCATTGCCCTTCTTTTGAGAAGGTGTGCAAATATAGTGTTTATTTCTATATTCGCTAATAAAATTTTGAAAAATCTTACTCTACAGCGCCTTCTTTCATCTTTTCGGCATTCTCAGCAAACTGTAATGCATCGATAATATCCTGAATATCACCGTCCATAATGCTCGGAAGATTATACATCGTCAAACCGATACGGTGTTCTGTTACACGACCTTGTGGATAGTTGTAAGTTCTGATTTTCGCAGATCTGTCTCCGGTAGAAACCATCGTCTTACGCTTTGCAGCAACATCACCATGTTTTTTCTGAACTTCAAGTTCGTAAAGCTTATTACGTAACATCTCCATCGCCAACTCACGGTTCGCTAATTGCGAACGCTCTACTTGACAAACAACAACGATACCACTTGGTTTGTGGGTCAATTGCACTTTTGTCTCTACCTTATTGACGTTCTGACCACCAGCACCACCAGAACGCGATGTCTGCATCTCAATATCGCCCGGGTTAATCTCTACATCCACCTCTTCAGCTTCCGGTAGAACCGCTACTGATGCAGCAGAAGTATGAACGCGACCTTGAGTCTCGGTATCCGGAACACGTTGTACGCGGTGAACACCTGATTCATATTTAAGCTGACCATATACATCATCGCCGATTACCTTAAGAATAACCTCTTTATAACCGCCAGAAGTACCTTCAGTAACATCCATCACCTCGTTTCTCCAGCCTTTTGTCTCGAAATAACGAGTGTACATACGGTAAAGATCGCCCGCAAATAAAGCTGCCTCATCACCACCAGTACCACCACGGATCTCGATAATAGCATTCTTAGCATCCTCAGGATCTTTCGGGATCAACATTAAGCGGATTTCCTCCTCTTTTTCTTCCTTATCCGTCCAAAGAATATCTAACTCTTCTTTTGCCATCTCACGTAGCTCCTGATCTTTCTCATTCGCTAAAATATCTTTGTTCGTGTCGATGTTGCTAACAATATTTTTATAGATATGATATTGCTCTACGATTTTCGACAAGTCTTTATATTCCTTGTTTAGTTTCGCAAAACGCTTCATATCGCTGATGGTATCCGGATTGCTTAATTCAGCCTCAACCTCTTCCCATCTTTCTTTTATCGCTTGTAATTTCTCTAACATATCTGTGTAATTCGTTTCCCATAGTGCCCCTAATGCATTGATTAGGCGAACTAATCGACAAAAATAACTAAATTTTATCTTTTTTTTCTTCTTTTCTAGTGTGAAGAAACTGCTTTAAGTCCGACAATGGATGCAATTAATGTCACGATAAAGAATATGCGCCAAAATTCTGCAGGTTCCTTGAATATAAAAATACCCATTAAAACTGTTCCTACAGCACCAATGCCCGTCCAAACCGCATAAGCTGTACCCAACGGCAGGGTGCTGGTCGCTTTGATCAACAGACCCATGCTAATTGAAACAGAAACTAGAAAACCCAAGTACCATAACCATTTTTCCGATCCAACGGCGTCATTTGCTTTACCGATACAAAAGGTAAACATGACCTCAAACAGTCCACCAATGATAAGTAATATCCAATTCATTCTTATGCTATTAATTGTTGTGTGTTATTTCCAGGTTTTCAGCTGAAGCTCTTCTCCGTCCCAAACCGCATAGGTATAGAAGTTTATCCATTCACCCAAATTGATGATTCTAGTGCGGTCGGATAAGCTGATGTCATAAGGCAGATGGCGGTGGCCAAAGATGAGATAATCGTATTCTTTGGTCTTTAGCAGTTCTTTAGCATAGATAATGAGCCATTCCCGATCCTCGCCTAGAAATTGCTCATCCTCGTTATTAGCGATACGGCTATGTTTCGACCAGCGCTGAGCAATACCTATCCCGAGATTTGGGTGTAGGCGAGCAAATAGCCATTGGCAGAATGGACTACGGAAAAACTGCTTCAAAAATTTATATTTCTTGTCGCCTGGACCCAGGCCGTCCCCATGATGTATATAGAAGTTCTTACCATTATAAGTAACTTCCAGTTCGTCCGATATAATTTCCGCGCCCAGTTCATTCTTAAAATAATCAAACATCCACATATCGTGGTTGCCCTTAAAAAGCGTAATCTTTACGCCCAAGTCTGCTAGCTCGGCCAGTTTACCCAGAAAACGGATGTAACCTCGAGGCACGACCGTACGGTATTCAAACCAAAAATCAAAGATATCGCCTACTAAGTAAAGCTCCTTCGCATCCAGCTTGATAGCATCTAACCAGCGGATGATCGTTTGTTCTCGCGAAATATTTGCTTCTTTGGGATAGGAACCCAAATGAAAATCGGAAGCAAAATATATTTTATCGCGAGCGCTCATGAACGCCAAAACTACCATAATTAATATTTATTATCAAATAATGCTTTTTTGAACAGCCGATTATTTCATTAGTTTTGTTTTGAACTAATGCAAATAATTATGAAGAAAATCTTAGGTTATGGTATCCTTGTTTTCAGTATTACCGCTTGTCAACAGGAAAAAACCATTGATTCAAAAACTGATATTAGCGTGAAACCCTATCCAACAAGCCAAAAAGGAACCCAACAAGACAATTATTTCGGAACACTGGTCGACGACCCTTATCGCTGGTTAGAAGATGATCTCTCTGCAGACACCAAGAACTGGATCAAAGCAGAAAACGAAGTGACTGACGATTATCTGTCGCAGATTCCATATCGCGAACAGATTCGCAAGCGACTCGAAAATCTTTGGAACTATGAAAAGGAGGGAGCTCCATTTAAAGAAGGAGAATACATATACTACTATAAGAACAATGGATTGCAAAATCAACACGTGCTTTATAGAAAGAAAGGCGAGGATGGTACGGAAGAGGTATTCTTAGATCCGAACAAATTCTCTGATGACGGAACAACCTCCTTGGCCGGAGTAGACTTCAGCAAAGACGGATCTCTTGTGGCTTATCAGATTTCAGAAGGAGGGTCAGACTGGCGCAAGGTCATCATTCTGAAAGCGGAAGATAAATCTGTTGTCGGTGATACCCTAGTCGATGTCAAATTTACCGGACTTGCATGGAAGGGAAATGAGGGTATCTACTATAGCTCGTATGATAAACCTAAAGAAGGTTCAGCACTTTCTGCGATGACCGATCAACATAAGTTATATTTCCACAAGTTGAATACTCCTCAAAATACCGACGAACTTGTATTTGGCGGTCCGACAATGCCTAGACGTTACGTGGGAGGCTATTTAACCGAGGATGAGCGCTTCTTGGTTGTTACAGCGGCGAATACGACCTCTGGAAATGAGCTTTATGTCAAGGACTTAACAAATCCAACTGCTGCATTTGTTACGGTTGTAGATAATATGGAGAAAAACCATACAATCTTAGATAACGACGGATCCAAATTACTGATCTATACGGAACTCGATGCACCAAATGGTCGCGTCGTACAGACCGAAGTGGCAAATCCAACGCCGTCCACTTGGAAAAATCTGATTCCCGAAACTGAAAACGTATTGAGCGCTTCTCTTGCGGGCGATAAAATATTCGCAACTTATCTAAAGGACGCGATCTCTCAGGTCAAACAATTTGATAAAGCCGGTAAATTAGAACGTGAAATTGAACTTCCAGGCATTGGAACAGCTTCTGGCTTCGGCGGAAAGAAAACCGATAAGGAATTATATTATTCTTTCACCAATTATGTAAACCCGGGAACAATCTATAAGTATGATATCGCTTCTGGAAAATCGGAAGTGTACAAAAAACCAGCAATCAAGTTCGACTTAGCAAATTACGAATCTAAGCAAGTGTTTTACACGTCGAAAGATGGCACTAAAGTACCGATGATCATCACCTATAAAAAAGGAATTAAGCTTGACGGAACAAACCCGACCATGCTATACGCCTATGGTGGATTCAACATCAGCTTGACACCGTCCTTTAGCACCAGTACGCTAATTTTATTAGAGCAAGGCGGCGTTTATGCGGTAGCTAACTTACGTGGTGGTGGCGAGTATGGCGAAACATGGCATGTGGCAGGTACTAAACTGAATAAACAGAATGTATTCGACGACTTTATTGCCGCTGCTGAATATTTGATTGCCGAAAAATACACTTCCTCTGATCATTTAGCGATTGCAGGCGGATCCAATGGGGGGCTATTAGTGGGTGCATGTATGACCCAGCGTCCTGATCTTTATAAAGTAGCTTTCCCGGCGGTAGGCGTGTTGGATATGCTACGCTATCATAAATTTACTGCTGGTGCGGGTTGGGCATTTGACTATGGAACGGCTGATGATAGCGCAGAAATGTTCAATTACCTATACAAATACTCGCCATATCACGCATTGAAACCAAATACGGCATATCCTGCAACTATGGTAACTACGGCAGATCATGATGACCGTGTCGTGCCAGCACACTCTTTCAAATTTGCCGCGCGACTGCAAGAATACAATACCGGAAAAAATCCTGTCTTAATACGTATTGACACAAAAGCAGGTCACGGAGCAGGTAAATCAACTGAAATGGTAATTGCAGAACAAACAGATAAATGGGCTTTCATGTTCCAAAACATGAATCTCAAATACAAGGATATTAAATAAGTGAATCTAAAAATCTCTCTTGTTCCAATAAAGTGTTAATAGGAATTAAAGAGCTTGAAACACTTTTAGAAATAAAAAGAGGTGAACATTGCGTTCACCTCTTTTCATAATTGAATATATTAAATTTTCACATTCTAATTTATTAGGAGTTCCTCTTCTGTAACCCAAGTAGGTTCACCTTTTTTCATCTTCTCTAGTGTTAGCTGATAATCTGCTTTCGAATCAGCGTCAGCTTTTGCGATCGCTTTTTCTTGCCATTCAATAGCCTCTTTGGTTTTACCAGACTTATGCAATAGATTCGCATAGGTATCTAATAATGCTGGATCTTCATTGTTCTCGATAGACTTCTTGCTCCAGCTTAAAGCAGCTTCTACACAAGCAGGATCATCGCAATTCTCAAAAATTGACCACGCAAAACTATTTAGAGTAGAAGGGTCTACTTTACCATTTTCAGCGGCAATGTAGCTTTCTACTGCTTCTTTGAAAGCAGGGTAATTTTTCTTTTTCAAATAATACTGCGTTTTAAAGCCAGAGATGTGATCTTTAATGTTGATATCGCTGTATTTTTTCTCTACCTCTGCTAAAACTGATGCTAGATTATCTTCTTCCGAATTCCAAACAACAGGAGCGATCTCTGTATTAACTATGGCGTTCGCTAATATTGTAGCTACTTTTCCTGCTCCTAAGGCTGCATCAACTTTTTCTTTGTTCTCACGAACAATGCTGAATGCTTTTGATTGAGAGTTTGAAGCACTTTTTAATAGAAATGCCGCATTTTCTTTGGATAATAACTCGTCTGTGCTTGAATTTGCAATTACTGCGTCCTGTGCTTTCTTTTGAAGATTCTTGTCGTATGCTTTTTCTGCAGCTGCCGCTGTTGCCTTAGCAATCGCTACATCATTAGGATTCGCTTCGAATTTCTTAACAACAGTCACAAATTGCGTCTCAGGATTTAATCCTTCGCCTGCCTTTACGATAAAGTCGTCAGCTTCTGCGCCACCTACAATACGGTGAACTAATTCCCCATTAGGATCGAAAATCAAAAATGTAGGATACGCATTGATTGAATAATCTTTCGAAAAACGCTTCGCCTCTTCATACCATGACTTAACGTCTGCATTATCCTCCTTTGTCTGATCCATCTGGATTTTGAGGTTCACAAACTTCTCATTGAAGAATGTCCCTACTTTTTCCTGAGGGAAAACCTCACTCGCCATCCATTTACAAGGACCACACCAAGTCGTAAAAGCATCAACGAAGATATATTTATTCTCCGCCTTCGCTTTCTCCTTTACCTTAGCCCAAGTCGTATTGTGCTCAAAGTGAATCCCTTTTTCTTGTCCTATCGCCAGAAAAGGAATCGTAAATAATAATAATAGTAGCTTTTTCATAATCAACGTTTATACTAAAAATTTATAGTTAAGGTAAAGATAGTAATAAGAAATAAAAAAAGTCCTTGAGGAATCAAGGACTTTTGTATACTTATTGTTAAATTTAGTTAAATACCAAGCTGTTTTTGCATATTCTTAGTTAAAGCTTTCTTGTGTAGTAACAAAGAGATTGTTTTATAACGAACAAATTCTTTTGTAGCATACATATAGCCTTTATAGTCATTCGAAACGCCCCAAGAATTCTTAACGATGTAGTATTCCTTACCTGTTTGATCTTTAACCAATCCTACGATGTGCATTCCATGATCATCTGTTGTTGTATAATTGTCAAATGCTTCTTGACGTTGGGCAGCAGTAATGGAAGCCTCCGGTTTCGGGCCATTGAATAAATTGTCAACTTCTTCTTTACTCATTTGTTCAATTGGTTTCTCAGGAACAAAAGCAACTCCATTTTTCCAGCTGAAGCTCTTCTCAGATACGTCAGTAGCCCAGGCAACGGTATATCCGTTCTCCAATGCATTGTCAATGATGTCTGTTAAATCATTGATCTTTACATTATAGAAGCTCTCGAAAGACCAGTTGTCAGGAATCAACAATACAAATGGTTTGTAGTATGCATGCTCATCAAATGAAGAAATACCAACATAATCATCCGGGTTGATGCCGATAACCTGATCAGCGAATGTTCTCGGAGTATAGGTTTTACCATTATATTGGAATGATTCAGGAACTTCACCTAGGTAAGAGTCCATAGCAGCTGTGAATGCTTTCAACCAATCTTTACTTGGTTTTTTGCTCTTTGCTACATTCTCTGTAATGCCTTGCAATAAGGGCCCCATCTCGCCGAAGTTATTGCGCGTCTGGCCATCAGGTAAACCTGTATAGGCTTCACGAGGAACAGCACCATATTTTCTGAAGATAGTCAATACATCATGTAATTGACCGCCATCACCCTGCGCCTGCTCGCCATGTAGGCGTACAAAGTTCTTCGCCTTTTCAATATACGTGTTACGGGCAGTAAAAATTTGAGAGATCTCAACAGGTTGTTTGCCCATGCGAATCATCTCCGATTCAAGAAATGAGTTCCCTGAGTAGGACCAACATGTACCCGATGAACCCTGATCTTTAATCGAGGTATTACCGAGGTTAATGACTTCCGTAAATTTGAAACCTTCTTTGCTATTATCACTAGCATTCCCTTTTAGGGCATTGATTAAGTTATCTTGAGCTTGTGTTTGTGTCACGGCAAACAACGCTGCCGCAAATAATATAGATTTGCTCCAATTCATTTGTATGTGATTTTTATTAAAGTTCACGAATATATAAAATAGTAAAGATTGTGCTTAATCAAATGTGTAAAATTATTAGCACAATGAGTGGGTACTTTTATTAGAAAGCAAATCAGAATAGCAGTACAAAGAAACTTTCATGTTTCCATTGGAACACCAAGAGGCATGAAAGTTCTTAATAGCCTTAGAAAACAGACACTTTCAGAAAAAAAAACGCCCTCTGGATAGAGGGCGTTGCTATTATGAATTTTCAAATTCTTTTTTCTTAGGGAACATCAGCGAGGCGATGACGCTCAATGCTAAAATTCCGATGATGACGATCAAGGAATGGGTAGTGGTAAATCCCCAATCTTTTAACCAACCATGAAGCAACATCTTCAAACCAATGAAAATAAGCAGGAAGGCTAAGCCCACTTTTAAGTAGTGGAACTTGTGAATAATATTGATCAATAAGAAGAACATCGAACGTAGTCCAAGAATCGCAAAGATATTCGAGAAGAATACAATGTATGGATCCTTAGTTACCGAGAAGATCGCTGGGATGGAATCCACCGCAAAGATTAAATCAGTAAACTCGATAACCAATAAAACCAAGAACAATGGCGTCATGTATTTTACACCGTTCTCCACGTGGAAGAAGTTGCCTTGATCTAACTTATGCGTTACTTTGAAATGCTTCGAAGCAAATTTCACCACCGGGTGGTTTTCTGGATCGACTTCTTCTTCCTTGTTTCTATTGATGTACATGTTGAAACCAGTGTACACTAAGAATGCACCGAAGACATACAATATCCAACCAAACTTAGTGATCAATGCCGCACCTACGAAGATGAAAATACAACGCATGATAATAGCACCTAGGATACCCCATACTAACACTTTATGGTAATACTTCTCCGGAATTCCGAAAGAGCTGAACAACAACACCATAACGAAGATATTATCAACGGATAACGCATACTCAACGACGTAACCTGTCAGGTACTCTAATGTCAAGTTCTTATTGTAAAGCTGCAAACTCGCAGCTAAGTCATTTTCATTGATTTTAATGTTATGAAAATGTTTCGCGACTATTTCCTTTAGTCGGACCATATCATGAACATTATGGAGCTCATTACCCCATTTATAAAGCAATAACCCAAAAAGCAAAGCAAATGCTACCCAAATAGCACTCATAATGGCTGCCACTTTCAAGGATACTGGTTTGTCGCTCTTGGAAAACAGTCCTAAATCTATCGCTAACATCAGAATTATAAAAACTATAAATCCGATCATAAATAATGCTTCGTGGCTCATCTTATTTTTTTCTTTCTGTGGTAAATCTTACTAATTGTTCCAATCCTGTTTTATATTCGCCCCCATTAGGGATTGTCGCTAGTATGTCGAACGCTTCCTGCTGATACTGCAACATACGCTCAGTCGCGTATTCCAGTCCTCCATTTGTTTTTACAAATTCAATGACTTCCGCAACTTTTTCGGATTCCTCATTGTGGTTCTTCACCAAATTAATGATCTTTCTTCTTTCTGATTTAGCAACGGTATTCAGCGCATAAATCAAAGGAAGTGTCATCTTCTTCTCTTTAATATCGTTGCCAACAGGTTTGCCCACATCATCAAGACCAAAATCGAATAAATCATCCTTGATCTGAAACGCGATACCTACCTTCTCGCCAAACAAACGCAATTTCTCAACGGTGTCCTCATCTGCCCCTGCCGAAGATGCGCCACAGGCACAACAAGAAGCAATTAAAGAAGCCGTTTTCTTACGGATGATCTCATAATAAATAGACTCCTCAATGTCCAAATGCCTCGCTTTCTCTATTTGCAACAATTCGCCTTCGCTCATATGCTCAACTGCTTCCGACACGATACGCAAAAGCTCAAATTCCTTATGCTTGACCGAGAGCAGCAGACCCTTTGATAACAAAAAGTCGCCAACTAAAACAGCAACTTTGTTTTTCCATAAAGCGTTGATTGAAAAGAAACCCCGGCGTTCGTTCGAATTATCCACAACATCATCATGAACTAACGATGCCGTATGCAACAACTCTACTAATGAAGCCCCATGATAGGTAGATTCGGTTATCCCTCCGCAAACACCTGCTGAAAAGAAAACAAACATCGGACGCATCTGTTTCCCTTTTTGTTTAATTAGGTAGCCCGTAATACGGTCTAGTAATGGTGCCGAACTTTGCATCGACGCTTTGAATGTTTTTTCAAAGCGTTTCAGGTGTTCTTTTATAGGAAGTTGTATTTCGTCTAATGTTAACATGAAAATGGTTTAATACCATCAGTATTCACTGAAATTGACCATAAAAATAATAAAATTATGGTTGAGAAGCTAACGTATTTTCAAGCTCTTTGTACCATTCTTCGCCATATTCTCGAATCAAAGGATCTTTCAAGAATTTATACACCGGAATTTTAAGTTCCTGACCAAAAGTACAGGCATCTTTGCAGATATACCAACGGTCATAATGTAGTACATCAAATTCAGGGTAATGGGTGGCGCGGATAGGGTAAAGGTGGCAGGAAATAGGTTTCTTCCAACTGACCTCGCCCATTTCATAAGCCTTCTCAATGGCACATTTGGTGATGCCATTCTCCCAAGTCACATAAGCACACTCCTTATTGCCGTCAACGCAAGTGGTCGTTAGATCATCATCAGCGTCAATTACATGGGTGCCTTGTTCCTCGATAGCTTGTATTCCTTTTTCAGTGAGGTAGGGCTTAACAATAGGGTAGATGTCTGCTAATATCTTGGTCTCCGCCTCCGTCAATGGTGCGCCAGCATCGCCTTCAATACAACAAACCCCTTTACATTTGCTCAGGTTGCAAACAAAATCATTGTTCACGATATCCTCGTGAACAAGCACATTACCTACTTCTATCATTTCTACTTTGAATAACTTACTCGTTTTCCCAACGGATATTTTAAGCCATCAGCGCTAACCAATTCCATCGTCACAGAGCCAATAAGGATATCGACCTGTGCTTTAACAGGAATCCGGTTGCCATCGTTGGTGACCCAAAGATACAAACGACTATTCTTTTTAAAAATTCTTCCCGGACTTATTTCCGGACTTAGCTTGATACATTCCAATTCGCCAAGCACAGATTTTACCTTCTCGATCCCTACATATTCAACACCCAACTGCGCAACTTCATCGTTCAAGAAATAAGTAATCTTAAACTTATCACCCTTGCTTAAACTCGAAAAATCAAGATTGCGCGAGAAATAATAAGCAGAAACTAAGTCAAACGTCTGCGAAGTAGGGCTGCTAAAAGTCCCCTTCTTCCCGCTGACCTTCCGGGTCTTATGATCGAAAGTAGCATACTCTACCCGACGATAATTGTTCTCCCGAATATTCTCTGTGTAGAGAATGGGTAAGTAGTTATCTTTATTGATATAAGAATCATATTGATTCTTCACGGTATAAAACGCCGAGAAAGCACCAGAGGTCTGGCCGAAAGCGTGTAAGTGTATAGGATCTTCCATACCAAAACTATGCTTTGATTTCTGTACCGACAGTGTACCTGTCGCTGCAGACATAATGCCGTATTTTAATTTATATTTCAGTACCTCGCCAGCTTGAAAAGTAGGGCTTGTTAAATGAGGCAACGTTTGTGCAATGGTCGCAGTTCCTAAACTAATAAACAGGGCTAGTAGCGTAAAAATTCTTTTCATACAAATATGACGACGTAAAATATCAATAGTTTAAGATTTCCGCTTGAACACCGGCACAGTCGAGCAAGGCTCACCGTACATAATGCTCTTCGCGCGCGTGCTTAACGCAGCAGTGAAGGTCACAAAGGCACTCTCCGGAATTGCAATATCGCCACATCCTTTAACGACAATACGTTGATCCTGATATTGCTCGAAATCAATACCCGACAAAGACTTCTCAAACAAAGCCCCGCGAACCGTCTCCTCATCTCCAAAATGTACAGAAACCGCATGCTCCATCATCTTCGTGGTCAGTAACATATATGCCCAAGTCGGCACAATTGCATCGGTGGAGCAGATAATGCCCACATGTTGTCCAGCATATTGCGACCAGTCATGTCCTTTGATAAATTCTCTAAAATCCTTCTCCTTCAAAATCAATCCATGGAAAAGGTTATCCTTGATGTCATAGATAACAATAGGCTCCTTTGGCGCGTAATTCGCCAAATCAACTGTAATCAAACCACTCTGTGCTACCTTATTGACAATGTTCTCTTGAATATCCATTTCTTAAAAATAAAAAAAGCTGGATAACATATTGCTATCCAGCTACAAATTTAACTATTCTATGTTAATAGAATTTAATACGATTGTCAACAATCTTAGCATTGTCTTGTAAAGCTTTGAAAATTACGCTCCATGAACGTTGCGCTTTCGCCGCTGTAATTTGCTTTTGTTGAGCCGCTAATTCTTCCGCTGCAATAGCTTTTGGATTTACGAAGCCATTCACCTGAACAGCATAAACTCCTTGTTTACCTTCGATAGCTTTCGATGGCTTGTTAGGTTGCAATCCGAAAACTGTACCTACCACAGCGTTTTCTACTGCTACGCCAGGAATAACCGGATTCGCTAATACGATATTTTCTACAGTTAATGCATTCTTGCCTAATTTCTGTGCAACCTGATCAATAGAGCTAGCTCCATTTAATGCATTGTTCACTTTTTCTTTCAGCATTCTAGCTTTAACTAAGTTTTTTACAACTGGCTCAATCAAAGTCTTAACAGATTCTAATGATTGTTGCCCTTTGGACTGCACCCCAGTAACGCGAGCTACGATAAAGTCAGTTTCCGTCTCATAGATTTTATCTGATACATCACCAACTTTCGCTTCGTATGCCCAACGTACTAATTCACGTGGAACCTCAACAGCACCTAACATATTGTCCATCGCTAAAGTGCGCTCATTAGTTTGTGGAGCTACATTCTGTTGCTTCGCGATGTCGGCAAAGTTATCTTTATTCACTGCAGTAAAGAACGTATTCGCTTTTGCATAAGCAGCATCCGTTGTCTCTTTACCTGCAACAATAGCTTTATCAACAATCGCTAACTTAGCAATCTTAGAATTCCCTACTTGTTTCTCAATTTTTAATACGTGAACTCCATAGTTTGAATTCACAACAACGACATCGCCGGCTTTACCACTGAACGCAGCTTCCTCAAATTCAGGAATCATACGTCCACGAGTGAATGTGCCTAGCTCACCACCATTGTTTTTGCTTCCCGGATCAACACTGAATTCAACCGCTAATGCAGCCATATTGCCACCATTTACAATTAAATTTTTGATCGAGTCCGCTTTCTTTAATGCCTTGTCAACACCACCTTCAGTAGCTGGGTTCAACAGGATATGGCTCGCAGTAACTGAATCAGGACTGAATTTTGTGTCAATTACCTTCGCAATTTCGTAAACTCCCTGACTCAAGAATGGGCCAACCGTAGTACCGGCAGCAGCATTGAATACGGTGGAATCTAATGCTGGGCTCACCTGGCCTTTGCTATAATATTTTACCGGGTATTTGTTGTCAGAATTTAAAGAAACAAATGATGAATCGCTTGTCGATGCTTGTAATTCAGTTTTTAGTTTCTGAACATTTGCTAATACAGTTGCTGAATCCGCTGCATTTGGGCTAGCATTGAACAATACATACTCAATCGATCTTGTCTCTTCCGCGTTCTTGAACGCATTTTTATTTTTGTCGTAATATTCTTTATAATCTGCATCTGTCAATTTGATCTCCGCATCGTTTACTGAAGCGTAATCTAACATCACATATTTAAAGTTTGCTAATTTATTACGAGAGTTGTAGTCGTATTCCGCTTCTAAAGAAGTCGTGTAGATACTGTTGTTTACAAGGTTCGAATATTTCTCATTCAAACGCTCGTTTTTGATCGACTCAAGCAATGCATTCCATTGTTGGCTAACCTCAGGGTTGGTCTTCGCTTGCTCGATTACCGAGTTGATATAAGCAACATCAACTTTTCCAGTCTCTGGATTTGCAAATTGTTGCAAAATTTGTTGAGATGGGTTGTTTCCAAAAATTAAGCTATTTAATTCCGCCTTGCCGACTTCAATACCAATTTTTTCAATCTCTTGTTTCAACAACTCCTGTGAAATAAATTGATTCCATACTTGTTGAACAGCAAACCCACGCATTTGCGGAGTTACGCTTCCGCCCATTTGTTGTTGATACATCGCATTAGCTTGGTCAACCTGTAGGTTAAACGCATTATAATCAACACCTTCACCATTAACACTACCAACTTCAGATTGACTGCTACGCCAAAATGGAGTACCCATGTTGATGATATCCCCTAGTAAGAACGCAACGATTGCTAAACCGATCACGAAAATGACTAAGCCCGCTCGGTTTCGCAAATAGCTCATTAATCCCATAACTGTATTCTAAATTTTATTAAATGCTTAATTTTTTGATTAATCCTGTTTTTCTAAAACAAGGCGCAAGATACAATTTTTATGAAAAAAATTGTAATAATTTATTAAACCGCTCGTTCTAATTTTTCTGTACCCAATTGCTTCAAAACCTGCTAGTTCCCAAACCCTGGAAACTGTTGGTTCGAGTTCATGTAATAAAGACCGGTCGAGCCCTGAAACTCTACGTTGTTGAAATTCGCATCCGAAGTAAATGAGGTGCCCCGCATATGACCACGGCCATCCGTGAATTCGATGCTGATCGGAAGCGTATTGTAGTATTTCGCGTTCTTCTCATCATAGTAAAGCTCCTCAGTCTTAACTATAGAGCCATTTTCCATTGTTAAAACCACGTTGTTGCGAAATTCAATCAAACCGCTTTCCGCATATTGCTTCGCATAGTTTGAGGTGATGCGTTGATTTTCTTTCGCAAACTCGTCAAAGAAAATAATCTTAACCCCTTTTTTGAATTCATAATCCCCTTGGTTCCGCCCGGTAGTATCATGATAAACACGCATCTCTGGTGCCGTAAGCTCGGCCTTCACACGCGCAGAGTCGCTATAGATAACCGTTACATGCTTAGAGATATCCACGGCTTCCTCTTTCTTCATGTTGGCCATGCGGTCGATATCTTTCATGTCATTTTCGCACGCAAATGACAAGATTGCCCCTAGCAATACAATTGTTAGGGGCAAAATCCGTAATTTCTTTATGTTAATGCAAGATGTATGCATAATGTTAATCGTAACTTCTTCTTAGGAACCAAGCATCGTTGATCGTGAATCCTAAGTTAATATTGATATATCGTTCGCGAATAAGGTTATGTTGCAGGGTACCATGCTGACCAAACTCGGCAGAAATATTCACACTTGAGAAAGTACGCCCAAAGTTAGTTTCAGATAATGGTAAACCAAGTCCAACAGTAACTGCCATATCTGTTAAACGATTATTGTCGATCGAGATATGACTCTTGTTATAACGGAATCCTAAACGGTAATCGATGACATTCCAGTATTTTAAAGACGTCGCATCAGGTTTGAACTGACCACCAACAGCAACTCCAATGTTCTTTCCTAATTTTTGCTCACCTTCGCGGGTTTGGAAATCAGACCAGTCGGCATATTTAAAATCGGCACCAACCATCCAATTCACCCCTTTGGATAGCGTGAAACCAACGTTATGTTTCATCGGTAAGTTGATCTTTCTATCGGTAATCACATTGATTGCCGATGTATCAATAGCAACTTGATCGCCATAGTCAGAGCTTTGATCTGTCTGTGTCAAAGTTACCATGCGAGTCGTTCTATTGTTGATCTGATTATTCAATGAACCCGAATAACCAATTGTGAAATTCATCTTATTGCCTAAAGCTTTGAAATATTGAGCACCATAGTCGATCGAAGCCCCGCGGATACGACGCGTATCCGTTTGCACGGTATTATAATAGTCTGCCCCATATGGGAACTCAATCATTGCCTTATCGTATAAATTTCCAAAAAGGAAACCTACATTCGCACCAATACTTAAGCCTTTGATAGGAGAAACACCATAACCAAAATAAGCTTTGTTTACACCGCCCTCACCGACAAGACTCGATTTATAATTTACATTCTCGAACTGACGAATGGCCGATGAATTATAGCCAACATCTGAGAATGGCATTAAACCGAAGGATATACCGCCAACTTTTGCCAGAGGGATACCGATTGTAATGTGGCTAAATGCAAAGTCAGCCGTATTATCTTTGGCGCCGTTTTTTTCTAATTGCGTCATATTTCCATAAAGGCCAGCGTCCAAGATGGTACGTGTGAATGCTGAATAACTCGCTGGATTGGCAATGTTTAAGCTTGGAAGACCTCCAACGTAACGTACACCGGTAGAAAGACCACCCATAGCGCGCGTTTGTGGTAATAGGTCCTCACGCATCTGACCAAGACCAAATTGTGAATATGGTGAATGGGACGTGGATGACTGTGCTGAACTTTGCAAACTACACAACAGGAGTGAACTTACGCCCAATATGCTTAGTAGTCGCGAATATGAAAAAAGTGGCTTAAAATGTTTCAACATATTTATTTGATTCATCGATTTGAAGAACACATTTCCGATCTTTTAATGGACCAAAACGATGAGGTTAATTCTTCTGTAATGGCTGTATTCTCTTGAATTTTCGCTACAAAACTATCTATTTTTTAAATATGACGTCAATTTTAGTTGTTAAAAAAGGTTAAACAACTAAATGTCAGTGTCTTAGAAAAACTGAAAATAAAGAATCGTTAATAAGATTACAGCATACAGTGATTCATAGAACCATCTCGTCTTCGCATGTGTAAAAAAGTATGCTAGATAGATGGATAATGGTGGAACACAAAGCAAAAAATGATTCACTGAGCGTTCCTGGTTTAAATAAAACGACCCAAATATTAAAAGGATCATGAAAAACAACAATTGGAAACTTTTACGTACCTGAACAACACTTTTGAAAAAGTTGTCCTTCAGAATAAACAAGAAGCCAATTAATGATAAAACGATGGGGATGAGTACGAAATAATCATAAACATCCATCCCTAAGCGTGTCGGAAATGGATAGGTGAAGGGAATAAAGATCTGAAAGAACTCATCCATGCGCTCCAACCAATAATATGCGACCGCTAGAAGAAAATATACCAAGATGACGCCCATTAGCGGAGTAATCCACTCGCGCCAGGAAAAAGGGCGGAAAATAACCAAACTGATCCAAATCAGAAGGAGCATCACGATGAACGGAAAATAAATGATACTACCGAGGGCAACGAGCAGACCGAGGTCAAACATGATACCCTTAACATCGCCTTGCTTATAGATGTTGAAAAGCTTATACAACATCCAGATCGTAATGAAGTTACAGATTAAGGTTGGTGAAAGTACCAAAAAAGGGATGAAGAGACTCACCAAGGTCATGAACATCAAGGCGGTCAAGAAGTTTGGCTTACCCAACAAATTAAAGTGGTTGACCACTCTATTGAGATTAAACGCCTGCAATATGGTCAGAATCAAGGTGATAATCACATTGATTTGCGGCGATAGATTCTGTCCGACTTCCACGCCGATCAAATTGGCAATTGCTGGCTCAAATAAAACCGGCGTCAAGCGATCGGGCAAATGCAGATAAACCCCTAAACATAGCACAGTACCAACGAGGGATACTAAAAATATATTTAGACCCGATAGCGTCCTATGTTGGTTGATCAGCATTGACAGTGTGCCTACTTATCTTTTTCTAACTTGCTGACCTTACGGTCTAATATAAATAGGTAGACAGCAACAGCTGCGAAAATCACTAACATCACCAATACAACCACATAGATTTTTCCTTCCGAGCGAAGCGTGTCGGCCATCTCTACTTTATTTTGAGCAAAAATGGAAGAAATACCCGCAAAAAGGGCCATCACAAATAGGATAAACTTTTTCATGTATTAAAACGAATTCTTTTTGTCTTCAATAATGCGTACTCTGTAGCGTAGGGTGGTAATCCATACACCTATCAGAATCCAACCAATAACAGCGGTATAGAACACCGGACGCATATAGCTATCCATATCTAAATCGCCAAAGGTGGAATTACCGCCACTTCCAGGGTGTAAGGAGTCGGTAAGCTTCGGTAAAATATAAATCAATACAAACATAATTGGAAATGCAAAAATGTTGTAAATCGCAGAAATCTTAGCACGTTTTTGTTCTTCTTCTAAGGCATTGCGCAATACCAAATAGGCAAGGTACATCAATGTAGCAATAGCAGAACCGTTCAGTTTCGGATCATTCGGCCAAGGCGCCCCCCAAGTAATATTCGCCCATAACATACCCGTTAATAAACCGCAAGTGCAAAACAAAATCCCCGTATTTACCGCTTCGACAGCAAGGAAATCGTATTCACGCTTCCCACTGTTCAAATATTTAATACTATAGATTACGGATATCAGATACAAGGAAATCATCGTAAACCACATCGGTACGTGGAAATAGACATTTCGGATAGTCTCATTAAGGATAGGGAGAACAGGGACAGGACCCAAGAGTCCGCCAACAATAGCGGCTGCTATCATAAAAACGGCCAGGATTTTCCACCAACTTTGTCTCATAGCTATATAAAAATCAATCTCGCCAAAGGTAAGGAAATAACAGCAAAGAAACGGCAATAGTCACTATATTAATTGCTAGCAGAACCCCTATATCCTTCCAGCTGGCGTCGAACGTTCCCCCGATAACACCCTGTTGGGAAAGGTTGATCAAGACGATCAATAAGGGGATAATCACCGGGAAACTCAAGATCGCCATAATCGTACTGTTATTGCCCGCTTTTGCGCTGATACCGGCAACCATCGTGAAAACTGTAGCAAAACTGATGCTACCTAAGAAGATGCTCAACATATAAATGCCCCAATGTCCAACCTCATTCGAAAAAATAAGATTGTAAACGATAAAAGCAATGCTGGATAGTAAGACCATCACGAGGGTATTGTAGATGATCTTCGCAAGTATGATAGCCTTCGGGCTGACGATGCTATAATAGTATAATTGTCGAGGGCCAGTTTCCTGAAGAAAACTGCGGCTCATGGCATTGATGGCCGCAAAAAGGAGAATAATCCAGAACAAGGTGTTCCAAATAGGAGAATCCACGGATTTGAATGATTGATAACATACAAAAACCGTGGATACTACATAAAGTAAGATGCTATTGATTGCGTATTTTGAACGCCATTCTAATAAGACATCTTTATATATTAAGGTCTTGACTTGTGTAAACAGATTCATTGTGTACAAAGATACAAATCAATCTGTTGAGGCAAGACTGTGCGCCGATTTAATTAAGCGTTTCTAATATCTGATTTTGCCTTATCAGCAACATCTTCCGCTTTATTCGCTAATCCGTGCGCCGCATCTGATGCTTTGCTCGCCCACTCATTAGCCTTCGACGATGCTTTGTCTAATGCGCTCTTTCCTGCGTCTTTAGCACGTTCTTTCAACCCTTCTAAATCTTCTTTTGCTGATTTCGCAAACTTCTGAGCACGCTTAGCTTCTTTCTTCGACAGATCTTTGATCGATTTCGTTAAACTCTTAATTCCGTCGTTTGCACGATCTAATTGTTTTTTGCCGTCTTCTGTTCCTAGTAAATAGTAAGCTGCAGTACCAACTGCTAATCCTAATAGGGCAAATGCCACTAGTCCGTTTCTATTTTTTTCCATGATTATATCAATTAATATCCTATTTAATAAATAAATGTATCGATTATAGACATAACAAGCAAAAAGCCAAAATGTTTAGCCTTTTTGGAAATTAACAAAAATTAACTTTCTACCGATTGTAAGGATTGTAGATTGTATAAATGATGATAAAGACCACAGCCTCTACCCATTAGCTCGACGTGTGTTCCCGAGTCGGAGATGATGCCGTCTTCTACAACGATAATCATATCCGCATCGCGAATGGTCGAAAGTCTATGTGCTATAATAACCGAGGTGCGGTTTTTCATTAGTTCTTCTAATGCAAGTTGTACAAGCCGCTCAGATTCAGAGTCTAGCGATGATGTAGCCTCGTCTAATATCAAGATAGCAGGGTCTTTTAACAAGGCTCTGGCGATGGCGATTCGTTGCCTTTGACCGCCCGAAAGTTTAACGCCGCGTTCTCCGACAACAGTATCATAACCCTCCGGAAAGTCCATGATAAACTGATGCGCATTGGCGCGCTGTGCTGCAGCAATGATATCATCGCCGTCCGCATGTAGATTACCATAGCTTATATTTTCGCGAATCGTTCCGCCAAATAAAAGTACATCTTGTGGAACTATAGCTACTTGATTACGGACATCCGTCAATGCTAACTTGTTCGATGGAATACCGTCGTAGTAAATTGTCCCGCCTTTCGGTTGATAGAATTGTAAGATTAAAGAGGCAATGGTCGATTTTCCGGTACCACTAGGTCCAACAATCGCCAACTTCTTGCCCGATTTCACGTGGAATGATATATCCTTCAATATCTCAATATCGGGACGAGTAGGGTATGCGAAACTTACTTGATCGAAAACAATGTCGCCCGTAATGACCTGTTTGATGTCCTTGTCGCTCTCGTCTACCTGTATGTCCTCTTGCTTTTCGTTTAAGATTTCCAATACACGTTCGCTAGCTCCCAATGATCGCTGTATGCTCGCATACAGCTCAGGGAATGACCCCATAGAACCGGCAACAAACATGGAATAAAGAATATAGGTCGTTAGATCACCAACGGATATCTCTTGAGAAGAAACTAAGGAAGCCCCATACCAGATAACCAGGATGACGGCGCCGAAAATACAGAAGATGATGAACGAGGCAAAGAGACCACGGAACGTTGCGCCGCGAATCGCTAATCCAACAGCTTTGTTGAGTTTATGCCCATAGCGCTGTGATTCAAAATATTCGTTGACAAAAGCTTTAACATTGGATATGCCCAAGAGTGTTTCTTGCACGATGGCATTCGAATCCGCTAACTCATCCTGCGATTCTTTCGACAGCTTACGGATAAATCGGCCAAAGATTAGCGCAGCCACAATAATGATAGGCAATATACTAAGATTCATTAATGCGAGTTTCGGAGATACTAAAACCAAAAGCACCACACCAAAACCTAAACTGATTGCTTGACGAAGGATTTCCGCTAAGGTAGTGGTCATCGTGTCTTGTATCTGCGAAAGATCAGACGACAGACGACTGTTCAATTCCCCGACACGTCGGTTGGCAAAAAAGTCGATCGGAAGTGTTATTAGTTTATGGTAGGTATCCTTCCGGATATTGGCTAATGCTTTTTCCGCGATCTCAACAAATAAACGGATGCGAAAGAAGGACATAAGGGATTGAAAGGCAAGAATCCCCATCGCAACGGACCCGATGTACATCACGCTTGCCGGCAACCAAGGATAGGTTTGTCTGCCCTGAGCTGCATCAATCATAGCACCCAACAGAGCCGGGAAAGTAAGCATGGTTAAACTCGAGAGAATCAAAAATACCATACCTATCAAAAACTTCCATTTGAAAGGCTTTATATAAGAAAAAATCTTGATCGCTTTTTTGAGAATTTCTTTACTTAGCTTCGGCTTGGGTAAATCCTCCGAACGCGAGTCTCCACTATTCAATCTCGGTCTGGCCATGAATATTTAAAAATTACTATAGTGGCAAAAGTACTTATATAAATAGGTCTTCTTATCACTATTCCGTCAATTTTTCGCCTTTTCCCTTTTTATACTGTGAAAATAATAAAATACTTAGGACGACAACCGCCAGAATGGCGAAATATAGTAGGGTAGTGTTGCTTGTATCACTTTTTTGCTCACTATTCAATTCTTCCCGAAGCTTCTCATTCTCATCTTGAAGTTTCGTGATTGTCTTCATATAGGCCGAAACTTGATTGTCATATTGGGAAGCCAATTGCTGATAACGCTCTGCCTGCGCATCTTTTAAATCCAGCAACTTTCGCGTCTCGATAAAGATATTATTGTCGTTCAATACCAAAGCACGAAGGATATCAATAGATTTCTGCATATCGCCCTTCGTTTTGAACAAGCCAAAAACGCCTGTTTTTTTCTCCAGAGAGGCGGAATATTCGCCAAACTTCGCTGTACGCTCATCCAACAGCTTGTTGACCCGTTGTCGCTGGGACTCGTAGGACAGGGAGTCTGCTTTTTGAAGCGTTGAGTCTTGTGCGGCAAAACTAAATGAACAGGTAAATAGGTAGGCTAGAACGTAAATAAATATGTGTGTTAATTTCATGAAGCTTAGTTTAATGAGTTAAAACGCCGATTAGAGCCTTTTGGTATAAAGTAAGCTATTTTCCTATCCATATCAAAGAAGATAGACCTTCTTTTTCTCTTCCGTTAATTAAGTTTCAATCAAAGCCCTTTCAAATCCATATCAAAGCCCTTTCCGAGCGGTTATGATTGGGCTGAGCATTGGGTTTGTATTGGGTTTGAAAGGGTTTTTGTGTAAAAGAAATGTCTTCTCGCGTATCAGGTAGATCTATGTATACTCTCTATTTTCGGTAATTGTTGGTGTTAACTGTAGCGTATTGTTTTTTGGTTTCGTTGTTTCATTAACAAATCAATTAATTAATCTTATGGTTATGAGAAATCTAAAGACCTTAGGGCTTTTTATGCTCAGTACTCTGCTCTGCTTGAGTTGCGATAAAATCAAAACGGAGGGCGAGTATCTCCGAAAAATTCCAATCTATAGTACGTTAGGCCAGCAACGCAAAATGAATATTGAAATTCAAGAACCTATTGAACTTGATAGGACAGGTAAGATTTATAGCTATAAAGACTTCCTTTTCATCATGGAATGGCAAAAAGGTATTCATATCTACAATAATGCGAATCCTAGTAAGCCTGTAGCTATTGGTTTATTGCCTGTATTGGGGAATATGGATATTGCGGTGAAAGATGATGTGCTCTATGCAGATAATTATTTTGACTTGTTGTCTTTTGATATTAAGGATCCGAGCAAGCCGAAACTGATCGATCGTCAGCGTGATCGTTTCTCACTTTCTTCATTTGCAGTCGGCATTGTTTCCAACAATGTGAATTCAGACGAAGTGAAGATAATCGTTGATTACAAAGATAGCCTGGTGACGGAAGAATATATAAGGACCTACTATCCAGAACAGCGAGAAGTAATGCTTCATTATTCATCTTCGGAAAGTGGTTCGGGTACGGGCGGTTCTATGGCTAGATTTACCATTGCTAAGGACCATTTGTATTTATTGGACGTGAAGAACCTGCATCTGATGGATATTAGCAACCCATCCAAACCACGATACCTCAAGGACATTGAACTATTTCCCGGCGTGGAAACACTCTTTCCTTATAAAGACAAACTGTTCGTGGGGTCGACAACAGGGATGGTTATTTTTGATATCAGCAATCCGTCACAACCCGAAAAATTATCGACGTACGGCCATGTGCGCGCTTGCGACCCGGTCGTGGTGGACGATAATTATGCTTATGTCACCCTGCGCACAGGATCTACATGTGTAGGATCTAATAATCAATTGGAAGTTATCGATATCAAAGACCCGAAGAAGCCGCAGTTTGTAAGCGTGCATCGCATGACCAATCCGCATGGTTTGGCGTTAGTCGGGAAATACCTTTATATCTGCGATGGTTGGGACGGATTAAAGAGTTTTGAGGCTGATGATGTGATGAAGATTGGTGAAAGACGGCTGGAGCATCTGAAGCTTGGCCAAGCCTATGACATTATCCCAGGGCCGAAATCCTTGATCGTTGTCCATAGTGCTGGTGTCGAACAATTTGACTACAGCGATCCGAAGAAATTAAAGCAATTAAGCAGCATTAACAGATCAAATCTCAACTAATTATGAAGAAGGCAACTTTCCTTATTTGCTTTTTATTAACGCAAATCAGCTTTTCCTATGGACAGCTACGCTATACCAATCACCATGAAGTAGGACTATTGACTTATGCGACCTCCATAGGACAGAGCGGCCTTTCTGCATTAACCAATCACGGGGTGGCTCTCAATCCGAAGGTCTCCTTGTTGCTGGGTACGGGGGTAGAGCATTATCTTTATGACAGGATGGAACACAAAGTTTGGATTGTGCCACTAACCGGAGGCGTCCGTTATTTATCAAAGCCCGAGGAACGGAGTTCTTTTGTCGTGGCTGGGGATCTGGGCTATGGATTAGCTTTTTCAAAAGACGATGAGTCGTCCAATGAAATTAGTAGTGGTGGTATCAAAGTAAATCCTATGCTGGGTTGGCGCTGGAAACTGGGTGAAAAAAGAAGTTGGTTACAGGCGGGTGTAGGGTATCAATTTCAGTCTATCAAGTTGAAAGCAGCAGACAACAAAGGGGGAACGATCAATTTCGATGTAATCCCGGGTTATATTCCTAATCAGACAATCTCCGGGAAAACAAGTGTTGATATGCAACGTATTGTGCTGCGTTTGGGATTTGGATTTTAAAGCAACTGGATTTCTTAGGCTAGGCTAACGTTTATCGAGAAACTCGATTAAGATCGTCTCATCTTGATGCAGACCTAATAGTTGTGCTGCATGTCCCTTGTTGATAGCGATCTCCAAGAAGTTGGATATTCCAAAAAGACAGAGCTTTTCCCCTTCGGAAACTTCGTTATAATGCCAGCTCATCTTAGAGATCGTTTCATTCCGTTTGAAACGCAAGATAAACTCGCGACCTTCCTGCACCTTATTGAACAGCTCTTTACTGATATTGCTGATTACATTGCCAAAGGAATCGATATAACTGACATGACCCTTGATGCTGTTTTGGTTGTAGACCGGTTGGAAGGTTACTTTCTGCATCGCATTATTGATCGGCATACCGATGCCCGAGAGTCTGCCGCCATTGGCAATATGACATGCAGCTTTCGTCATGATATCCGCTAATGGGAAGTGTAGATAACGCAGGTCCTGCATGATATTGATTTCCACCATTTCATCAGCACGATCTTCCCCAAGAATAATACTTAGAATACCATTGTCTGCACCTACGAAAAACTGTCCTTTGTAGGCCATTGCTAAATAGCGTGCCCCTTCCTGGAAAACAGTGTCGACACCGATAAGGTGGACGGTCCTTTTAGGGAAATAAGGATAAGCATTATTGATAACAAAAGCGGCGTGCTGTATGCTGAATGAAGGAATATCATGAGAGATATCGACAATCCGCACATCCGGCAATTGCGATATAATACTGCCCTTTAGCGCAGCTTGGTAAAAATCGCGATGTCCTAAATCTGTGGTTAACGTAATTACTCCCATTTGTTTTTTCAGACCCTCTGAAGAGAAATGTACTTAGTTTTGTTTTATTTATAAAATACAAAAGTAGGAAAAGTAAACTGATTGCTAAATCCTAATTGAATTTATCGCTGCAAATGCTTTTAATTCTGCACAATTAGTTTGTATTTTTGAGTCAATAATCGAATAGTTTGCTTGAGAAATTTGAATAATTGGTATCTTTAATGTAGATACTAACATTGGTAGACATATTTATTCTAGAACATTAATAGCGATAAAATTTGAGCGAATTAGAAATTAACTTAGATGGTGTTAATTTAGCGACACTGTGGGGAGCGCAAAATGAGAATTTTGAGTTCATCAAAAAAACATTTCCAAAGTTGCGCCTCGTGGCACGTGGAGATAGCTTAAAAGTACTAGGCGAAGAAAATGAAAGGAATAAATTCCAAAAGATATTCGAATCGATCCACGCCCATGTCAATCAATTTCAATCACTTTCCTTATTAGAATTAGAGGGGCTTTTAGGCAGCGTTGCTACGCCTAGCACGTCGGTGATTGCAACGAAAGAGGAAGGCGAGGCTTCATCGGGAGCATTTAAGGGAGAGCCTATTGTTTATGGTCCGAATGGTCTGATCGTTCGAGCGCGAACACCAAACCAACGCAGGATGGTGGATAGCATCAACAAGAACGATATCTTGTTTGCTATTGGTCCCGCAGGTACGGGTAAAACCTATACCGCAGTAGCTTTGGCGGTTCGAGCACTTCGTAATAAGGAGATCAAGCGTATTATCCTGACACGTCCGGCGGTGGAGGCGGGGGAGAACCTCGGATTTTTACCTGGTGATTTAAAGGAAAAAGTCGATCCTTATTTACGACCTTTGTACGACGCTTTGGATGATATGATTCCGGCGGAGAAATTGAAAGGCTACCTGGAGAACAGAACGATTGAAATCGCTCCTTTGGCATTTATGCGCGGACGAACCTTGGACAACTGTTTCGTGATCCTCGATGAGGCACAGAATGCGACAGAAATGCAGCTCAAGATGTTCTTGACACGTATGGGGCCTACTGCAAAATTTATCGTAACTGGTGATATGACGCAGGTCGATCTACCGAAAAAGAACCAGTCGGGATTGGTTAACGCAGTAAAGATTTTGGATAGTATCGAGGGCATCGATATTATTTACCTAAGCGGTTCGGATGTGGTTCGCCATAAATTGGTGAAACGTATCCTGGAAGCATACGGAGATATTTAATTTGAAGATTAGCGCGTGAAGAACGCATTTGATATGAATACAATAAAAGAAACAAATTTCAACTTTGACAAGCAGACGGCCTTTTATAGAGGTAAGGTAAGAGATGTGTACAGTATCGCCGATGACTATTTGGTGATGGTTGCATCGGATAGGATTTCGGCATTTGATGTGGTCCTTCCGAGAGCAATTCCTTATAAAGGACAGGTCTTGAACCAGATTGCGTCGAAGTTTTTACAAGCGACTTCTGATATTTTGCCGAACTGGGTCGTTTCGGTGCCGGATGAAAATGTGACGATTGGGAAGCGATGCGAGCCTTTCAAAGTAGAGATGGTAATCCGTGGTTATGTTTCGGGGCATCTTTGGAGAACTTATCGCGATGGCGGGCGTGAGCTTTGTGGCGTGAAGTTACCGGAGGGATTGCGCGAGAACGATAAATTGCCCGAGCCGATTATTACCCCGACTACCAAAGCTGCAGTTGGTCATGATATGGATATTTCCAGAGAAGAGATTATCGCTCAGGGAATTGTATCGGAAGCTGATTATACGCAATTGGAAAAATATGCGCGAGCATTATTCCAACGCGGAACTGAAATTGCTAAAGAGCGCGGATTGATCTTAGTGGACACGAAGTATGAGTTTGGTAAGCATGATGGTGAGATCTATTTGATAGACGAAATCCATACGCCGGATTCATCACGGTACTTCTATGCCGAAGGGTATGAGGAGCGTCAGGAAAAAGCTGAAGCGCAGAAGCAACTATCGAAAGAGTTTGTTCGCCAATGGTTAATCGAGAATGGTTTCCAAGGTAAAGAGGGGCAAAATGTGCCTGAAATGACGGATGATATTGTAAATTCGATTTCAGAACGCTATATTGAACTTTTTGAGCACATCACAGGCGAGAAGTTTGTGTATCCGGGACAAGGAGATGTTCTAGATCGCGTACAACGCAACGTTGATGCGGCTCTGAAGACCTTAACATACTAACATTTTAGAATTATGAAATTTACGGTAGATAAGCATGAGCGATATGTGGTGATTGAACCTCTTCAAGAAAAATTGGATGGGAATGCTGCCGCAAGTTTAAAAGGGGAGTTTATGCTTCGCAACACTGGTGGACAGCGTAACATTGTTTTAGACATGAATCAGGTAAAAGAGACTGATGAAGCGGGTATTCGCACGGGCCTGCTAGCACGCAGACTGTGTAAATCACTTGGCGGTCTATTTATCTTGACCAACTTGAATGATGGTGTAAAAGACTTTATCAAATCACTAGGGTTAGATAAGTATTTTATCATTACGACGGATATGGAAAAGGCGAAGGATTTGATCTTTGGAAATGAGATTCGCCTAGACCTCAAGCAGGAGCAGAATTAAGATGATCCGCTTTGAGGTTTTAATACTTGGTAATAGCTCAGCAACGCCAATTTATGAGCGTCATCCGACCTCGCAAGTCATTAACTACAACGAGCAGCTGTTTTTAATTGATTGTGGTGAAGGCACGCAGATGCAGCTGACACGCTATGGTATTAAAAGCAATCGTATCAATCATATTTTTATCAGCCATTTACATGGTGACCATTACCTAGGCTTAGTGGGGTTATTATCCTCTATGCACCTGGTTGGCCGGAAATCTGACTTGCATATCTATGGGCCAGCGCCCCTGGAAGAGATTTTGAATCTGCATTTCAAGTATTCGGAGACGGTAATCCGTTACAATATTATTTTTCATACCACCAATCCGGAACAAGAAGAGGTAATCTATGAGTCGAGAATGCTATCGATTACCTCTTTTCCGTTGGTACATCGCATTCCATGCACTGGTTTTCGATTTACAGAAGGCAAGCGCAATGCTATTCTTCGCGCGGATTTGGTGGAAGATTTAGGCATCCCCGCACCTTATTATTCTGCATTAAAGCGTGGGATTGATTATGTGGATCCGCAGGGCAAAGTTTATCCGGCATCTGAACTCACATTTCCGGCACCGGCATCGCGAAGCTATGCTTTCTGTTCGGATACCATTCGACATCCCATCTACCTGAAGTCTATACATGGCGTGGATCTGTTATACCATGAGTCGACTTTCTTGCATGAGATGGTCGATCGGGCGAAGGAGACCTTCCATACCACGAGCTTGGAGGCAGCGGAGATCGCTAATGAAGTGGAAGCGAAGAAACTGTTGCTTGGCCATTACTCCGCAAGATATAAAACATTGACGCCACTGTTGGAAGAGGCGCAATCGGTTTTCCCGGCTACGGAGCTTTCTGCCGAAGGTAAATGGTTTTTAGTCTAGTGATTTAATTAATTTTTCCTCATATTTACAGCTCTAATTTTTTATAAACATTAACATGTCGTTCAACTTAAACGCACTGCTTAGGGACAATATCAGAAAATTGGTTCCCTATTCATCTGCTAGAGATGAGTTTAAAGGTGAAGCCTCGGTTTGGCTAGATGCAAATGAAAACGCTTTTGGATCGCCACTACCTCATGATTACAACCGCTACCCTGACCCTTTACAACATCAACTCAAACATAAACTTTCTAAGATAAAAGGCGTTCCGACCGAGAATATGTTTCTTGGAAATGGCTCCGATGAAGCAATTGATATTCTTTATCGTGCCTTCTGTACGCCAAAGTTGGATAATGTGATCTTGGTACCACCAACCTACGGTATGTATGAGGTTTCGGCCAACATCAATGATGTGGAAGTTAGAAAAGTAAACCTAACGAGAGATTATCAGTTGGATTTGGACGGTATTGCAGAAGCAATCGATCCGCATACGAAGCTGATCTTTCTCTGTTCGCCAAATAATCCGACCGGGAACAGTATAAACGCGAAAGATATCGAAACGATTCTTGTGAATTTTACAGGCATCGTGGTGGTCGATGAGGCCTACATCAATTATTCTAAACAAAAGTCTTTTACACAGGCTCTACCCGAATTTCCAAACTTAGTCATCTTGCAAACGCTCTCGAAGGCTTGGGGATTGGCGGCATTACGTTTGGGTTTAGCTTTTGCCAGCAAGGAGATTATCGAAGTTTTCAATAAAATTAAACCACCATACAATATTAACCAAGCGACGCAAGATTTAGTCTTGGAGGCCTTGGAGGGGGTAGATATCATCAACGAATGGATAAAGGCAACGGTTGCTGAACGTGAGATCTTGGTGTCTAAACTAGCGGCATTGGAACAAGTTGAACATATTACGCCTTCCGATGCTAACTTTGTTTTGGTGAAACTCGCAGAGCCGCGCGCTTTATACAGTAACTTGGTAGAGCAGGGTATCATCGTTCGCGATCGCTCAAAAGTGGAGTTATGTGAAGGATGTCTTCGCGTAACAGTGGGTACAAAACTGGAAAATGAACGTTTATTAGAAGCAATCCAAACCTTTTACAATAAATAATAATGGCTGATCAACTAAAGCGTGTTCTTTTTATCGATAGAGATGGAACATTGATTCTGGAACCTGAAGACGAGCAAATCGACTCTTTTCAGAAACTGAAGTTCTATCCCGGCGCACTTCAATATTTACCTCGTATTGCTAAGGAACTTGATTTTGAACTGGTATTGGTTTCTAATCAAGATGGCTTAGGGACAGATTCTCATCCGGAAGCTAACTTCCTGCCTGTGCATTCCTTTGTAATCGAGACTTTTAAAGGTGAGGGCGTTGAATTCGTAAAGGAGCATATCGATAAGACTTTTCCTCATGAGAATGCAGCAACGAGAAAACCTGGAATCGGGATGTTGACTGAGTATTTCGATGAGACGGCGTATGATCTAAAAAACTCATTTGTTATTGGCGACCGTGTCAATGATGTGAAATTAGCACAGAACCTTGGCGCTAAAGCAATCTGGCTTCGTAATAATGATGAGTTGGGAAAACTAGAGAACCATATTTTTGAGAATGATGCCATCGCATTGGAAACGAAGGACTGGAAGTCTATCTACGAATTTCTGAAATTAGGGACCCGCGTTGCGGAGCATCATCGCAAAACCAATGAGACTGATATTTACATCAAAGTGAATTTAGATGGTTCCGGGAAATCGGAGATTGAGACCGGCTTGCCATTCTTTGATCATATGTTAGATCAACTAGCACGTCACGGTGCCCTTGATTTGACGATCAAGGCAAAAGGCGATCTGCATATCGATGAGCACCATACCATCGAGGATACAGGAATTGCACTTGGCGAGATCTTCTTGAAAGTATTAGGCGATAAGCGCGGTATTGAACGCTACGCTTATACTTTACCGATGGATGATTGCTTGGCACAAGTTGCCTTGGACTTTGGTGGTCGTAACTGGATCGTATGGGATGCGGAGTTCAAGCGTGAGAAAATCGGGGATATGCCGACAGAGATGTTCTACCATTTCTTTAAGTCGTTTTCTGATGCTTCAAAGTCGAATTTGAACATTCAGGCGACAGGTGATAATGAGCACCACAAGATTGAGGCGATTTTTAAAGCCCTTGCTAAGACAATAAAAAAAGCCGTTCGTCGCGATGCTGAGAATATGCAGCTACCGAGTACGAAAGGCGTATTATAAGATTTTTGAGCCGATAAGGCTAGAGAAGAGCGTATGATTGGGATTGTAAATTACGAAGCGGGAAATATTTTTTCTATTACTGCAGCTTTAAAGCGTCTGAATATAGCGCACGGGATGGTGAATACTCCGGAAGAACTGGAGCAGTATGATAAGATTATCATTCCCGGCGTAGGTCACGCTGGAGCAGCTATGGCAAAGCTCGAAGCGCGGGGGATGGTTGAGCCCATCCGACAATTGAAGAAGCCTGTACTGGGCATTTGTGTAGGGATGCAATTGCTAACTGGCTTTTCAGAAGAGGGGAACTCTGATTTAGTGGGTATTATCCCACTAAAGACGTTACATTTTGACGAAAGGATTCAACAAAAAGTTCCGCATATGGGCTGGAACAGCATCGTATTTGAAAATACCTGTCCTCTTTTTCAAGACATTCCGAATAATTCCTATTTTTATTTTGTGCACTCTTACTTCATTGAGTATGATGCAACCTATACCATAGCTAGATGTGATTATGGATTACCATTTTCTGCAGCAATTTCCAAGGATAATTTCTGGGCGGTACAATTTCACCCCGAAAAATCAGGAACTGCAGGAGAGCAACTTTTGCTTAACTTTGCTAAGTTTTAACCGAAATTAACGAATATGTATATAATACCTGCAATTGATGTGTTGGACAAAAAGGTTGTCCGCTTAAGAGAAGGAAACTACGACGACGTAACGACATACCCTATTTCATTAGAAGAACAAATTGAGAAGTACCACGCGAATGGTACCGAGATTGTTCATATTATCGACCTGAATGGCGCGAAAGGCGACTTCAGCAATCAAGCTTATTTGTTCGATATTATCCGTAGAACGGAGATGAAAGTACAATATGGTGGTGGTGTTCGTAGCATCGAAAAGGTGAAAGAGTTGGTGGATGCAGGTGTTTACCGCGTAATCGTTGGCACACAGGCGATCACTAATCCGACTTTCCTTGAAGAGCTAAGTAAATTAAACGAAGGCCGCGTTAAATACGCTGATCATATCGTGATTGCAATCGACGTGTTGGATGAGGTCATCAAATACTCCGGCTGGTTAGAAAGTTCGCCAATCAAATTGGTAGAATATATCGATAAATGTTTAAGCCTAGGTTTCTACCGTTTCCTATGTACGGATATCTCAAAAGACGGAAAACTTGGTGGCGCTGGTGTTGAATTATATCAAAAGCTATTGGATCACTCACCTATTATTAAATTGATTGGGTCAGGAGGTATCAGTTCCATGGCGGATATTGAAGCGCTAAATGCTTTGGGAAGAATGGAGTCTGTGGTTGTAGGTAAAGCGATCTACGAAGAACGCATTACGATTGAAGAGATTAAGGATTGGAACTTAAAAGCGCTAATTAGATTCTAGAATGCTTGCAAAGCGTATAATTCCCTGTTTAGATGTAAAGGATGGTCGCACCGTAAAGGGAGTCAACTTTGTTGATCTTCGCGATGCAGGTGACCCCGTGGAGCTTGCTTGGCAATATTCGCAACAAGGAGCGGACGAGTTGGTGTTTCTGGATATCACAGCAACGCATGAGCGCCGTAAGACCACCGTTGATTTGGTAAGGGCCGTTGCTTCGCAGATCAACATTCCATTTACGATTGGCGGAGGTATCAATGAGCTCAAAGATGCGGATATATTATTGAACGCAGGGGCGGATAAAATATCGATTAACTCCACTGCGGTCAGAAATCCGAAGCTCATTGATGAGTTGGCGGCGACCTTTGGCGTACAGTTCGTTGTCGTTGCGGTGGATACACGCTTTGTAGACGGTAGGAATTATGTGCATTTACGAGGGGGAAGAGATATCACAGAAATTGAAACCGAAGACTGGATCAAGGAGGCTGAGAGCAGAGGTGCCGGGGAGATCTTGTTGACCTCTATGGATCATGACGGCACCAAGAATGGTTTTGATATCCATTTACTTGATAAAATAAATAAGCAAATAAGTATTCCTTTGATCGCTTCTGGAGGCGCAGGGAATCAACAGCATTTTGTTGATGTATTTGAAAAGGCGCAAGTGGATGCTGCACTAGCAGCTTCTGTATTCCACTACGGCGAAATACTAATTCCAGAATTGAAACAAACCCTACAGGAAAATCAAATCCCTGTAAGACTATAAGCTATTTGTAGGATGACAATAGATTTTAATAAAGGCGACGGTTTAGTGCCTGTTGTAATTCAAGATGATCAAACACTGGAAGTGCTGATGTTGGGTTACATGAATGAAGAAGCTTGGAATAAGACCCAGGCAGAAAACAAAGTAACCTTTTATTCGAGAAGTAAGAATAGACTTTGGACAAAAGGTGAAGAGAGTGGAAACTTTTTAGAAGTGGTAAGCTCGCATATCGATTGTGATAATGATACCTTACTGATTAAAGTCCATCCTGCAGGACCTACTTGTCATACCGGAAGCAGAAGCTGCTTCAATACCGAATACAATCAGAACTTCCTTCTTAAGTTAGAAGCTATCGTCAAGAGCCGTTTCGACTTCCCTACGGAAGAGTCTTATGTAAACAGACTTCGTAGTAAAGGAATTAATAAGATCGTTCAAAAGGTCGGAGAAGAAGCCGTAGAGACGGTGATTGCTGCACTTAACGAAACTGAGCACGACTTTATCAATGAATCTTCAGATTTATTGTTCCACTTGATCGTGCTATTGCGCGAAAAAGGAATCAGTCTGAAAGATATCGCTAAGAATCTAGAAGGAAGACATCAGTAGGTATTAGATGTTAGATATAAGATGTTAGATATTAGTGGAGCCGATTAGGCTCCATTTTTTTTGTTTGAACCAGGAAAGGAAGGATGTAGGGATGGGCAGGATCTTGCTTATCCTTAAATCCTTTCTTTCCTGGTTCAAGACAAATTTTCCTTCAACAGTCTAATGTCTAAAATCTAAAATCTTATATCTAAATAAAAAAAGCCCATTTCAGGGCTTTTTTTATTTTAAATTGCTTTTGTTTTATCAGCTAACCAAGTTTTCTCTTCTTCCGATAGGCTTGGGCTTAATTGATCGAATACCCAACTATTGTACTGGTTCAACCAATCGATATGTTTTTGATCAAGAATTGTTTTATCGACTAAGTCCGTAGCGATGTAGCATATTGTTAATGTTTCGAAGTCCATAAACTCACCGAAGTAATTGGATTCGATTACTTTGGAGTGTACCAGGTTTTCAATACGGATACCGTATTGGCCTTCGCGGTATAGACCTGGCTCGATGGAGGTAATCATTCCTGCTTCCACTGGGATATCGATAGCGGCGCTATTGAACACATGTGGACCTTCGTGAACATTCAGGAAGAAGCCAACACCATGACCTGTTCCATGCCCGTAGTTACGAAGTTTGCTCCATAATGGATGTCTTGTAATCGCATCAATTTGGTAGCCGCGAGTACCTTTCGGGAAGATGGCGGTGGAACCTTCGATAGTACCTTTTAATACGAGCGTATAGTCTACACGTTCTTCAGCAGTGATGTTACCTAGCGACACCACGCGTGTGATATCTGTTGTGCCGTCAAGATACTGACCTCCGGAATCTACAAGTAATAGACCTTCTGGTTTCAAGGTCGCATTGCTCTCATCTGTTGCTTTGTAATGTGGCAAAGCTCCGTGCTCTAGATATCCGGCAATCGTATCAAAAGAAATATCTACAAAGCCATCTAATTCCGAACGGAATTGCTGCAAGCGCTCAGCAATGGAGATTTCGCTTAGATTTCCGGAAGCTACATTCTCTTCCAACCATTTAAAGAACTTCGTCAAAGCGACGCCATCCTTGCGCATTGCATTGCGCGTATGCTCTAATTCGGTCTCGTTCTTTACGGCCTTCAATAAGGTTGATGGGTTCAGATCCTCGATAATCTTTACGCTATCCGGAACGGCATCATAGATAGCGAAACAAGTGCGCTTCGGATCTAATAATATATTCTCGCTGTTTATTTGACGAATCGCTTCGAAAGCCTTTTCATAATCTTCAACGGTAACATCGGATGCATTCAAGCTTGCTATATCCGCATCAGATAACTTACCTGCTTGGATGTAAAGTGTATTTTTATCTCCATCGATCAAAAGGAAGCCCAATACAACAGGATTACATTTCACGTCATTACCACGGATGTTCAATATCCATGCTAAGTCGTCTAACGATGATACAAAGTGTGTCGTCGTACGCTTAGCTTTTAGCTTTCCGCGGATAGCCGCTAATTTATCTTTCGTGCTTTGACCGGTGGTCGCAACGTCTAGCAAGTAGGCTTTTGCCGTAGGCAATGCCGGACGTCCTTCCCAGATATTGGCAAGGATATCGATATGGCCATCCACTTGAATACCTAGTGGGAGCAATTCGTCTTGCACTGCTTGTGCTACAGCGACAGCTGCTAAGTTACCGTCGAAAGCAACTAACTGTCCTTTCTCAAGTTTATTCGCCAACCAGGTTGCATATTCTGGTTTCCCTTGTGCTTGTAATTTAACCAATTCGAAACCTGTACCTGCTAGCTGTTCGTTAGCTTGTACAAAATATCTGGAGTCGGTCCATAAGCCTGCGAAGTCTTGTGTAATCACAAGTGTACCTGCCGAACCGGTAAAGCCGGAAGTCCATGCAATACATTTGTAACGATCTGGAAGATATTCGCTGATATGCGGATCGGAGGAAGGAATAATATAGGCATCTACACCCTTTTCTTTCATCACTTGGCGGATGGAAGCTAATTTTTCGATGTATTTCATTATGTTATTTTTAATAATCCGTGCAAGTTATAAAAACTATAGTAATTAAAAGTTTTACTTCATCATAGAATTGAAATTTTACAAGAATTATGTACTACTTGTAGACTATAATGCGATATTTGCTTCCTATGAGAAGATTTTTTTCTTGTCTTTGTCTATCAGCTCTTTTAGTAGTTGGAGGAATTGAAACTACTTTCGCACAAGAGACAAAGACAAAAATCCAAAATGCTTATCAGCAATTTAAGAATGCGCCCTCTTTAACGAACGGGGTTGCGGCACTAACGGTTATCAATTCCAAAACCGGAGAAATTGTATTTGAGGAGAACAGCAAAATCGGTCTTCCCACCGCTTCTACATTGAAGGTAATGACCTCCATTACGGCCTTAGATCTCTTAGGTCCCGATTATACTTTTCCGACGCATTTATATTATACAGGTACGGTAGATTCCATCGGCACACTGAATGGGAATTTAATCATTGAAGGCTTAGGCGATCCTACCTTGGGAAGCGAGCGCTATCCTTCGCATAACGCGGAAACTATTTTAAATAAATGGAAAGCCGCTATTAAGGGACTCGGCATTAAGCAAATCAATGGTCTTGTTATCGCTGATGATAAATTCTACAAGGGAAACCAAGTACCGGGTACATGGATGTGGACCGATATGGGAAATTATTACGGTGCGGGCGTATCGGCTTTGAACTGGAAAGAAAATGCCTATGATGTTAATTTTTCAGTAGGCCGCCCAGGCTCTGCAGCGAGTATAAAATCACATAATATCCCGCCTTTTTATCAGGTTATCAATGAAGTAACGACCGGGTCAAATGGCTCTGGCGATAATGTTTATGGTTATTCCGCACCTTATTCGAACGTTATTTATCTACGTGGAACCTATGGTGCAGATCTGAAAAAGACCATTGAGCTTTCTACGCCAGATCCGGCATTAAGCTTAGCTTACGATTTATCGAAGGTATTAACGGCTGACTCTATCGTCGTGGCAGACAGCATGATTACCACAGCGACCTTATTAAAAAATGCTGGAATAAGCAACTGGGAGGCTAATAAACAGAAGCTATTAACCATTCAATCACCTAAGCTTATTGAGATTATCCATTGGTTCAACCAAAAAAGTATTAATTTGTACGGTGAGGCAATATTGAAAGTGATCGGTGGGATTTCGGCAAATAAATATGAAACCGAGGATGCTGCGACTTTAGTAGCGAAATATTGGGAAAATAAATTGAAGTTGCCGATCGGAGAGATCAGGACGTACGATGGTTCCGGATTATCTCCTCAAAACCGGGTAACCAGCAACGCCTTAGCCCGCGTGATGCAATATGCGCAGGGCAGACCATGGTTTGCAGATTTTAAGAAAGGCCTTCCGACAATCAATGGTATGACCATGAAAAGCGGCACAATTGGGGGCACTTTGGGCTATACAGGCTACCAAAAGGCTGCCGATGGCACAACCTATACTTTCTCCTTGCTAGTAAACAACTACCATGGTGGAGCTGGGCGCATGCGCCAGCAGATGTTTAAATTATTGGATGTATTAAAATAGAGAACAACAACTACTAGAATAGTAAATTTAGAAACGTTATGAACAATAACAACAGAAAAAAGGACGCCTTGCAATACCATGCAATGGGACGTCCCGGAAAGATTGCAGTCGTTCCGACAAAACCACACAGTTCACAGAGAGATTTATCATTGGCATATTCACCAGGCGTTGCTGAGCCATGTTTGGCAATTGCAGAAAACAGTGAAGATGCATACAAATATACAGCGAAAGGTAACCTTGTTGCTGTAATCAGTAACGGTACTGCCGTTTTAGGATTAGGCGATATCGGTGCGCAAGCTGGTAAGCCAGTAATGGAGGGTAAAGGTCTATTATTTAAGATCTTTGCTGATATCGACGTGTTCGACATCGAATTAGATACCAAAAATGTAGACGAATTCGTCAATATCGTAAAAGCATTGGAGCCTACTTTTGGAGGTATCAACCTAGAAGATATTAAAGCTCCTGAGTGTTTCGAAATTGAACGTCGTTTAAAGGCGGAGATGAACATTCCTGTGATGCACGATGACCAACACGGTACAGCGATCATCTCTGGTGCTGCATTAATCAATGCTTGCGAATTGCAAGGGAAGAACATCTCTGAAGTAAAGATCGTGGTAAACGGTGCTGGAGCAGCAGCTATTTCATGTACAGCAATGTACGTAGCTGTTGGTGCTAGAAAAGAAAATATTGTGATGTTGGACAGCAAGGGTGTAATCCGCGCTGATAGAGAAGGTTTGGATACAACCAAAGCAGAATGGGCAACTAATCGTGATATTCATTCGCTAGAAGAAGCTGTAAAAGATAGCGATGTTTTTATCGGTTTATCAAAAGCAGATGTATTGACGCCAGAAATGTTGAAGTCAATGGCTCTAAAACCAATTGTCTTGGCGATGGCAAATCCAAATCCGGAGATTGCTTATGAGCTTGCAGTAGAGACTCGCGATGATTTAATCATGGGTACAGGTCGTTCTGACTTTCCTAATCAGGTAAACAACGTATTGGGATTCCCTTATATCTTCCGCGGCGCTTTAGATGTACGTGCTACTGCGATCAACGAAGCGATGAAGATTGCTGCTGTAAAAGCAATTGCTGAATTAGCAAAGCAACCGGTTCCTGAAGAAGTTAACATTGCGTACAACGCAAACAACATCCGTTTTGGTGCTGACTATGTAATCCCTAAACCTACTGATCCTCGCTTGATCACCGAAGTTTCTATCGCTGTTGCAAAAGCAGCTATTGAATCAGGTGTTGCTCGCAAAGTTATTGAAGACTGGGATGCATACCGCGAAGAGCTTCACAAGCGTTTAGGAAAAGAAGACCGTCTGATCAGAAACTTGACTGCTAAAGCGAAGAACAGCCCTAAGAGAGTTGTTTTTGCAGAGGCAGATAACTATAAATCCTTACGCGCGGCTCAGATCGTGAAAGAAGAAGGAATTGCATTCCCTATTCTACTGGGTAATGAACAAAAAATCAAAGGTTTGATTGAAGAATATGCTTTCGAATTAGATGGTGTAGAGATTATCGACCCATTAGCAGAAACGAAGTCAGAGCGTTTTGAAAAATATGCTGAGCATCTTTATACCAAAAGACAACGCCGCGGGATTAATAAATTAGACTCTCGGAAGTTGATGACTAATAGAAACTACTTTGCCGCGAGTATGGTAGAATTTGGTGATGCAGATACATTAATTTCTGGATTAACGAGAAACTACGCTTCTACGATTCGTCCGGCATTGCAGGTTATTGGTGCTAAACCAGGATCTCGCGTTGCAGGTATGTATATCATGATGACTTCTAGAGGACCTTTATTCTTTGGTGATACGACGGTGAACGAGAATCCGAACGCACAAGAGCTTGCGGAGATCAGTGTTTTATTAGATGCTGCTGTAAAGCGTTTCAATGTGAAACCTCGTCTTGCGATGTTATCTTACTCTAACTTTGGCTCAAACGATGGCGTTATCTCCGATAAAGTTCGTGACGCTGTAAAAATCTTGCACAAAGAGCATCCGGAAATCGTTGCTGACGGTGAAGTTCAAGCAAACTTTGCACTGAACAGTGAGATGCTTGCTGATAACTTCCCATTCTCTACATTGAACGGTGCGCCTGCAAACACTTTAGTATTCCCGAACTTAGAATCTGGCAATATTGCCTATAAGCTTTTACAATCAGTTGGAAACGCTGAAGCGGTTGGTCCTATTCTATTGGGTATGAACAAGCCGGTACACGTATTGCAGTTAGACAGCTCCGTTCGTGAGATCGTCAATATGGTTACTATTGCTGTTGTTGATGCGATTGAGCATCAGGCAATGAACAAATAAACATTCGAGATGTACGAATATTTTAAAGGAAAACTAGTATTCAAAGCGCCTACCCACGTTGTTATCGAGGTAGGCGGTATTGGATACTATGTGCATATTTCATTGACTACCTTTAGCCAGATTAAGGATCAGGAAGATTGCAAGCTCTTTATCTCCTTTCAGGTTCGCGAGGATTCACAAACTCTTTTCGGATTTGCGACAGAGGCAGAGCGCCATCTCTTCCATCACCTCATATCGGTATCCGGTATCGGACCGAATACAGGACGTATGATGTTATCCTCGATTACTCCGGAGGAAATCCAACAAGCGATTGTGGCAGGGCAGGTCAATGTTATTCAAAAGATTAAGGGTATAGGCCCGAAGACCGCTCAGCGCGTTATTCTTGAGCTCCAGGATAAGCTTAAGAAACAAGGCCCAGATGCATTAATCCCATTGGTTGTGAGTAAACCTTCTTCGGCAGAAGAGGCCCTGACAGCCTTAGTTATGTTAGGTTTTCCTAAGCAGCAGGCGGAGAAGGCGCTACAAGTCATTACGACTACTGACCCTGACCTCACTGTTGAACAACTTATAAAAGCAGCTTTAAAAAGGTTGTAATGCAAAGGAGGAAGTCTCTATTCCTCCTTTGATCATATTTTCTTTTCAGATTAACTTCATAAATACTTCCAGAATATGGCAGAAGACTTATCCATAGCGCAGGGTAGCAAAGAAGACCAATATCTTTCTTTAGTTCCGCAGATTAAAGGATTGATCAGCGGGGAGACGAATCAAGTTGCGAATATGGCGAATATAGCAGCAGCATTGAAAGAGCAGTTCAACTTTTTTTGGGTTGGATTCTATTTAGTGGAGGGCGAGCAGCTTGTGTTAGGTCCTTTTCAGGGGCCTGTTGCCTGTACCCGCATAGCCTACAATAGAGGCGTTTGCGGCACTGCATGGGCTAAGCAAGAAACCTTGGTTGTACCCAATGTTGAAGAGTTCCCAGGGCATATTGCCTGCAGTTCCCTGTCTAAATCAGAAATCGTTGTTCCGATCCTCAAGGATGGCCAATGTATTGGGGTTTTAGATGTAGATAGTGCCGAGTTAAATACGTTTGATGATGTTGATGTAAAATATCTTCTACAAATAATAAAATATTTCGTAGAGAACATTATTTAAGTATATTTGTTCAACAAACGTACAAACCAACACTAACTATTTAAAATGGATGGAGTTCGGAACCTAGCTCTATTTAACCTGATTATTGTCAGTTTGAATTTTATCTGGATTTTGATCATAGATGGGAATTCCATTTTTGGGGTCTCCCTCTTTCGTGCGTTCAATCTATTCCCAACCCATCTCACGCCGGCAGACTTTACCTTTAAAGCTTGGTTAGTGATTGCTATAGCAATGATAATCGTCACAGCTTTGATGTATAGAGAAACTGGCAATGAGCATTTAAATATTCGCAGCGTACGCAAGGTGATGCGTATCGACTATATGCTGATTCTCAACCAGCTGTTTTGTGGCATGAGTATGGTGCTAAAGTTGAATCAATTTATGATTATTTCCATAATCTTCACAGTAGCCTGCATTATTACCTTACTCATTATCAACAACCGTATGGAGATCGAGAAATTAACAGCTCACTCGTTCACCAAATATTTTATACGTCTAGCTTTCGGGATGTATACGGGTTGGTTACTGTTCGTATTTGCTTTTAACATGGTGACAACTTTTGTGAAAGCGGGGGTCGTTCATTCCGAAACCGAGCAGTTTATCATTGATGTCAGTATATTAATACTAACTTTCGGTTTTGCTATGTTTTACTCTTATTTGAAGATGCTCCCGACAGTTTCAGTTGCTTTTTCATGGGGAATATTTGGGATCATTCATCAAAACTTGAATCATCCAGCCTATGAGCAGCATAACATTCTGATCCTTCTATATGTTCTTTTCGGATTAGGATCGCTGGTATCCATCTACAATTTTTACCGCTGTACCATCAAAAGAGCTGCGAATAATGTTGCGTCGCAGACTAGCCCACCTTCCATACCTTAACCAACTTATCATCGGAGACGGTGAAAATTCTATCCTTATTCCAGATCATCGAATTGATAGATAAGTGGTGTGAATCATAAAAACGATCTCTGGATATATTTTTCAAGAGCGTAAGATCTTCTTCTTTCCAGACCTTCCAGGTCTTATCGCGGCTTGCTGTGGCAAAAATATCATCATGTCCGCCATTATCAATGCTATAGACGGTAAACATATGCGGGGTAATTTGCTGTATCGTATCTAAGGTATTAGTTTCCAACTTAAATAACTGCGCATCTCGGCCACTCGAGATCAGATGATTATTCATAAAGATCAAGCTTGTAATTGGCATGCTATGAACCTGCTTTTTAACACGCTCCTGATAATCGTCCGCTTGGTAAAGATGGATCATACCATTCTTATCACCAAATGCTAATTGCTTTTGGTCTTTAGATACCGCAATAGCGCGAACTGTAGTATCTGCAATCTTAAACCTATATAAGAGTTCGTAGTTACGTAAATCCCAAACATAAGCATAACCTTCCTCACCGATCGCTATCATCTCATGCTTATCAGTTAGAAACGCTATGGAGAATATGGCTCCATGCTCGGTTTTCAAGTTGGCAACCAAAGTTTGATCGGTGGTATCCACTAGCAATACTTGTCCGGAACGCATTCCAATAGCTAATAAATCTGTATCGGGAACAGCCTTCAGTACATATACGGAAGAACCCACCTTGCACAGAAGTTTTTGGAAAGCCATCTTCTCTAAATCCCAAACAACAACGCCTTTATCATTTCCAGCGGTGTAGAGAAGCTGGGAATTGCTCGTTTGCGCGAGGGTAAATATCGGATTTTGATGACCTACTAAAGTGGCTTCTAGGGTGATGTCGATCTTGTTCTGCATGGTAAACAAAGATACATGGAATAGCTCGGAATAGGTAGTATTTAGTATTTAGTATTTCCTCTATAAATACTAATCGAACAAGCCTTTAAAGATCATCTAAAGGCTTGTTTCTATTTGATTAGGCATAGTCTTGCTTTACCAGGCATTTGCCTAGTCCGCTTTTAAATAATAATAATTTCCTCTACGAGCTTTTAGCTCACACGCAATTTCTTGCCAGAAAGTTCCTTATTATGCCAGTTTAGAAATCGGGGTATAGTCCACCATAAATACTAGGGCCTTGGTACTTTCCTTTAAAAGGCCTGCTAGATTGCTTGGGCAAAATAGGGTTCCTTTTTGGCTAATATGTTCCAAATTATCACCAACAGCTTTCTAGCATTTGCTATAAGCGCTTTGTTGTGGTGCATTCTTTTTCTGAATCGTTGATATCGCGCCATAAAAGCGCTTCCCTTTGTTCTGGATGCTCCCCAAGCACATTGTACGAGCATCAAGCGAAGATATTTATTTCCGTGTAGGGTCTTTCTTCCTTTAATCTTACCCGCACTTTGGTCGTTCCGCGGTCTAAGACCGGTCCAACCTACTAAGGCTGTTGCCGATGTAAAGAATTTCATGTCCGTCCCTATTTCAGAAATGATACAGGCAGCTGCGTGCTCTTTCACTCCAGGTATGGTCACCAATAGTTCCATTTGAAGATTGAAATGCTGATAGCATAGCTTCAGTAACTCTTTCTTGCAGAATTCGAGCTGATCATGGTGGAAATTGATATCCTCCACGATCATCCTCAATATCTCGATGTCTACTGAAGTGAATGTTCCTGTAAGCGAAGCTCGGATCGTTTCCGCGCCGCTTTTCCTAACAATCCGAGCATGGACCAAGCTCAATAAATAATCCGGGTTCAAATGATTCTTAGCGATAGCCTGAACAACTTTCTTCATGGACTTGCAGCCGATATCAGAGACGTAATTACTCAAACGGATGTTGCATCTTTGAAGCATCTCATCCATTTCCTGTTCACTGCGACGCAATTGTTTGTTGAGCTTGGTAATCTTACGGTTGTAAAGCCGCAATTGTTGGATGATGCTAGGAGGAACAAAGCTCCCTTTAATCAGATCCTTCATCAATACCGTAGCGATCCACTCGGCATCCTTGACATCGGACTTCCTTCCAGGAACCTGCTTGATGAACAGTGGATTGACCAATTTAACATCAAAATCCGATTCTAGAATATTCCATAACGGGTACCAATAGATACTGGTGCTCTCCATGGCAACAAGTCCGACACCATGATCAACAAGCGTGTCACGAAGCCGTTCAAGGTCAGGGGTTAAAGTCTTAAAAACCTCTTCATACTTTTCGTTGTTTTCACTTAGAATGCACATAAAAACACTATCTTTATGTACATCAAGACCACAAAATTTTTCCATAATTATGTTCTATAATTAATACTATAATGGAAACAAAGTTGTGGTCTTCTTGATTTTTATTCCACGCAGTTATAATTCTACAAATTCATATATCAGTTTAGTATTTAGACCTATGGTTTAGATAAGAGGGGGGTGAACTAAGAAAGGGAGGAAAGTTTGTTTTGAACTAGGAAAAAGGATTTAAGGACGCTTTGTCTTTGAACCAGGAAAGGAAGGATGCAGGGATTGACAGGATATTTTGTATGCCGTAAAAAATGGAGACCATATTGACCGCCATAGATCTTTATACTAAGTACTAACTACTAAATAATATTTCTGAACCAGGAAAGTAAGGATTTTAGGATTAGCAGGATCGTGCGTGGTTTTGGATAACGGTATGGGCATCGTGAGTTAAAGGAGACGTTTAGTGAAACGTCTCCTATATAAAATACAAGCCACCCCTTCATATGTCACATTACCCGATCCTGCAAATCCTTGCATCCTTTTTTCCTGGTTCAAAACAATCCCTCTTGTTTAAACCAAACGTTCAAAACAGAATACTTCCAGCTATGACAAACCACTTTGAAAAGGAAAACAATGTTTACTGTCTAATATCTATTGTCTAACATCTAAAATCTAGACAAAAAAAACCGTCTTTGATTATCTCAAAGACGGTTTTAAAAAACTTTGTACTAAAAGCTTACTTGATGATATCACGTAAACCTAATGCTTTAATAATAGCACGGTATCTTTCGATATCTTTTTTGTACAGATAAGCTAATAATGAACGACGTTTACCTACTAATTTTTGTAGAGAACGTTGTGTGTTAAAATCTTTTCTGTTGTTTTTTAAGTGCCCAGTTAAGTGAGCAATTCTCTTAGTGAATAAAGCTACTTGTCCTTCTGCAGAACCAGTGTTTGCTGCTGCACCTGCAAATTCTGCGAAGATATCAGCTTTGTACTCTTTACTTAAATACATTTCTTGAATAATATTGAAGCGTTAAAAAATTTATTAATTGGTCGCAAAGATAGCGTCTCCAATTGGATTGTTAAAATTTATTTTCGAGAATTTATTCAAAAACAGGGTTTTAGGCCTGTTACACTTTGATATAAATATTCTTTTTGTCTAACCAGTAACAGATTACCCACATAAATGCAAGGAATACCAAGGAATATGCGAAGGACCCTACCTCAGGTGGACCTGGAATCTGAGCACAAATATTCTTGTAGAACCATGATAAAGGACTTGAGAAGATTGCTTCGCCAGCTTCATTTGTCCCAGCAGGAATGCGTATCAAGCCTAAGGCTTTCGGAAGTAGGCCGCTCAATACAAAGATGAATAATGGGTTCTTCCCAAATACATCGAAGAATTGTGTTAGTTTATTCTTTACACCTTGTACCTCAATGTACCAAATCATCCCTCCAATCGTCATGATGCCTAAGCCGGTCGTATAAAGTACATAGGAGCTCGTCCATATCTTTTTATTGATTGGAAATCCTAAGGACCATGTCCATGCTAAAACGACAAGGATAAAGCCAGTAACCAATAAACCCGACAGGAGTTTGAAGTGAGGCTCATTGCTTGCCGGTACTTTGGTCCAGAGCCAATTCACCGATCCTTGATTTTTGATGAAGACACCTGCTAAGTAACCGAATACCACTTGAACAATCGCAGGAAGGGTGCTCATTAATCCTTCTGGATCAAATGGAATACCTTCGCCTTTGTACATATGCGCGACGCCCAAAATAGCTTTATCATAATCAGTGCCGAACCAGGTTTCAAGCGAATAAGGGTCGCCTGTTCCTAAGAAGGCGCACATACCCCAATATGCAAATAGAATGATCGCAGATATGTAAATCAGATTTCTAGGTTTGAAGTAGTATGCGAGCACAGAAGCGAAGAAGTAAGCAATGGCTATCCTTTGCAAAACGCCAAGGATGCGTACGCCTTTTTCAGGATCCGTACTGCTTACCCATTCTTTGAACTGTAATGCTCCGTCTGCCCATTGTACAAATGGAAACCAGTTTAATCCTAATCCGATGAGGAAAATGAGGATTGTTCTTTTGATGACCTTCTTCCAGAATACACCATCACCAGCTTCCTGCAAACGAGGTATTACGAAAGACATCGCATTTCCGACTGCGAATAAAAAGAAGGGGAAGACTAAGTCTGTCGGTGTGCAACCATGCCAAGGTGCGTGTTGTAAAGGGGCAAACATATGAGACCAGGTTCCTGGATTGTTCACCATGATCATCAGGGCGACCGTCGCACCCCGAAATACATCTAATGAGTAGTAACGTTGTTTCATAGCTAATAATTGAAACTAAGTTACAATTTATAGTGGTATTGAAAACGCAATGGATAAGATATTGGAAATGTTGGGGAAAATTTAAGAAATTCCGCATTCCAATCCGTCAGATTAGAAGGAAGTTATATCTACTTATTAAATAATTTAAAAAGTATTTGGATGTTTTCTAAAAATTAATTTAACTTTACCCCAATATTACCAAATCATAAACAATTGGAGAGGCTTAAATTATCGATAATCAAACGTTTATACTTTGCGAAAGTGCAATCGATTGCCGAATTGAGTACTTCGGTAGGCAAGAGCGTGCCTAACATCACTAACTCCGTCAACCAATTGATTAATTCGGATTTGGTTATTCAAAATGGCCTCGCGCCATCTACAGGCGGCCGTCGTGCTGCAAGTTTTGCCCTGAATGCTGAAGCACTCCCTTTCATTTTATCTGTAGCAATCGACCAATTTTATACTTCTACTGTCATTCTAGATTTTGCGAATAAAAAGCAGACTGAAATATTGACAGAGCACATCAGATTAGAGAACGAAGATGCTTATGCTAAAATTTGTACCCTAATTGCTAAAACCTTACAGCAGGTTGAAAAGGCGTCAGTGTTTATTATAGGGCTTACTTTACCAGGGTTTGTCGATGGGGTAGAAGGATTGAACAACTCTTTTAGCAAAAGTTCTTCATTATATAAGATTCGCGAAAATATCGAGAAGGAGTTTGGAATTCGGACGGAAGTCGAGAACGATTCGACGGCAATCGCTATCGCGGAGCATAATTTCGGAAAGGGGAGAGATGCCAAAGATGTGATGGTAGTGAATCTAAATTGGGGAGTCGGCCTAGGGATGATCATCGATAATGATCTTTATCGAGGCCACAGTGGATATGCTGGAGAATTTAGTCATATTCCACTATCCAATTTGAGCAAGCTTTGTTCATGTGGAAAGAAAGGATGCTTAGAGGTTGAAGCGTCTTTAATCGCTGCGCGTGAGTTTGCGATAGAAATGTTGAAAGAAGGCGAGGAATCGGTATTACAAGCAAGCTTCTTGGAGCAGGGTTATATCACAGGGGATGAATTACTAGCTGCGGCAAACGCTGGTGATCAATTAGCAATAAAGGCACTTCGTCGGATCGGATATATGTTAGGTAAGGGAATAGCAACGCTTATTCATATTATCAACCCGGAGAAAATCATCATCTCGGGACGTGGTGCTAAGGCGCAACGTGTCCTGTTACCTGAGATTCAGAGTGCGTTACATGAATTCGCGATTCCGCGGCTTTCTAAAAATACGAAGCTTGAATTTTCTGATACAACAAATGTACAATTATTAGGTGGCGGATGTGTTGCTGTGGGCCAATTGGATAGAACTATTTTAAAAGCAATTAACAGAATTATAAATTAAAATCATCAACAATGAGCAATTTTTACTTAAAATGTTGCAGTCTATCGCTAGTTATGTTGCTAAGCATAACAACGATTTTCGCACAACAAGCTGTTACAGGGAGAGTGACAGATGGTAATACAGGAGTTGCTGGCGTTAGTGTCACGGTAGTGGGAACCACACGTGGGGGACAAACAGACGCCAATGGTAACTATTCGGTTGACGCCAATAATGGCGAGAAGCTACGTTTTTCTATCGTTGGTTATACAACGCAGATCATTACAGTTTCTGCTAGAACACATAATGTGACGCTACAAGCAGACGATACGTCGATTGATGAGGTTGTCGTAACTGCGATGGGTATCAAGAGAGAAAAGAAATCTCTAGGTTATTCTTTTCAGGAAGTAAAAGGTGAACAGCTGACTGACGCGAAAGAAACGAATATTTCAAATGCGTTAGTGGGTAAAGTTGCTGGTTTACAAGTAATCAAAGGTTCTGCAGGCCCTGCCTCATCAACAAAGATTACTTTACGTGGTAATAACTCATTAGCGGGCGATAACCAACCATTAATTATCGTAGATGGTGTTCCGATGAACAATTTCTTAGGTTCAAAAGGTGGCAATGGTTTAGCGAACAACGACTTTTGGAACCCGGGTACAGATATGGGTAATGGTTTAGGGGATATCAACCCTGAAGACATTGAGAGTATGTCCGTTCTGAAAAGTGGTGCAGCATCAGCTTTATATGGTTCACGTGCTGGTAATGGCGCGATCGTTATTACGACGAAATCGGGTAGAGCGCAAAAAGGTACAGGAATTACCTATTCATCAACATTAGGATTAGAAACGTTATTTACTTTGCCAAAACTGCAAAACTCTTTTGCGCAAGGTAAAGATGGTGTTTTCGATAATTTGCAATTATATAGCTGGGGTCCGGAAATGGGATCTACTTATCAAGCCTATGATAATATTCAGGATTTCTTTAAGACAGGCGTGAATCATACCCAGAATATTTCATTCCAACAGCAATATGAAAATACGAGCGTTTACACCTCTGCAACGTATTTGAATGATCAAAGCAAGATTCCGGGATCTAGTTTAGAGCGTTTAAATTTGATGTCAAGAGTGACTTCTAATTTCGGTGAAAACAAACGTTGGAGTACAGATGTCAAAGTTCAATACATGAACAACAATGCTGTAAATCGTCCTACATCTGGACAGAACAATGGAAATGCCTATAGCACTTTGTTCACCATGCCTAGATCATTGAGTATTTTGGATTACAAAAACCCATTGACTAACACAGGAAAGATGTTCTGGTACGGAACAACAAACTCAATCAACCCATACTGGTTAGCGGAATACCAACAAAATAACGACGTTAGAAATCGTTATATGATGAATGCAAACATCAAGTATAAGTTAACAGATTGGTTAGATGCAGAAGCACGCACAGGTATGGATTCATACGTGACGCGTTTTGATAATCGTACATACGGAGGTAGTCCAATGGCTGCAAACGGTAAATATGCAAACGGTAAAACAGAGTTTGCTGAGCGTAACTATACCTTAGCATTACATGCAAGAAAAGATGAGTTGGGTGGTAGCAAATGGGGATTGTCAGGATCCTTATTCGGCCAGATCATGAAATCGAACGAGACGATGTTGAATGTGAATGCTGGTGAGCTTGAGGTTCCAAATTTCTTCTCTGTGCAAAACGGTGTGGGTAACCCAGCGGTTGATCAGTTGAACAACAGAAAGCAAATCAATTCGATATATGCTACGGCAGAGGTTAACTACGATGGTTTCTGGTTCTTGACTTTAACAGGTCGTGAAGACTGGTCATCCACATTATTAGATCCTTTCTTCTATCCATCAGTTAGTACTTCCTTAGTAATTTCTGATATGATCAGAAAAAGAGGTGGCAACCTTCCTGAGTTTATCAGCTTCTTAAAAGTTAGAGGTTCCTATGCTGAGGTTGGAAATGACACAAGACCTTATCAACTATACAACAGCTATTCCGTAGGGAAAGATCCAAATGGCAATGCGGTTGGTAGTTATGACGATGTGAAATTCAACCCTGCTCTCGTAAATGAGTTGATCAAAGCGTTAGAATTTGGTTTTGATACGAGATTATTCAACAGCCGCTTAGGTTTAGATTTTGCATGGTATAAAAACAATGCTACCAATCAAATTATTGAGGTTCCTATGGATCCAATGAGCGGTTTCAGAGCAGAATTGATTAATGCCGGTAATATTCAGAATACAGGTTTTGAAATTGCTTTAGATGGTCAAATCTTACAGTCTGACGCAGGATTAAACTGGAATTCTTCGGTTAACTTTTCGAAGAATACCAATAAGATTATCGAGTTGACTGACGAGATTACAAACTATACATTAGGCGGATTTGATAACCTTGCTGTTCGCGCAAATGCGGGCGAGCTATACGGAAATATCTACGGTACAAAATATCGTCGTGTGGAAGATGCGGCAAGCCCATTCTATGGTCAAAAGATTCTAGATGGTAATGGATTACCACAAACGACTGATGCGGTATTATTGGGTAACCAAGCACCGAAAGCATTAGTTGGCTGGATCAACAGTTTCTCCTACAAAAACATTGGTTTATCTTTCCAGATTGACGGTCGTTTCGGCGGTGAATTCTTCTCAGGAACAAACTTGAATTTACAGCGTAACGGTGTGGCAGATATCACTGCGCCAGGTGGTAAGCGCGAAGACTTCGTTGTTGATGGCGTTGTTGCAGATGGAAATGGATATAAAGAAAACACGAAATCGGTTTCTCATCAACAATACTGGGATCGTGTGACTAATTCGGGTAACCTAGGTGTGGGTGAAGAGAATATTTACGACGCGACAAATATTCGCTTAAGAAATATTACGTTGAGCTATAACCTACCATCGTCAGTATTGAAAAGCAATGTTTTACAGCGTGCAAAAATTGCATTTACTGTAAACAACGCATGGATGATCAAGAGTTATGCTAATGGAATTGACCCGGAATCTGTATTCTCGATCAACTCCAATGCGACAGGATTTGAGAACTTCTCAACTCCAACGTCTAGATCATTCTTCATTAACCTAACATTAGGATTTTAATTTTAAGAGCGAAGACAAATGAAAAATATTATATCAAAAGCGGGATTGTTTTTTGCACTTGCGGCAAGCGTAACGTCGTGTTCGGATTTTGAAGAGATGAACACTCCCCCTCTGAAAGTAAATGAGGGCCAAGTACAAGTAGAATATTTGTTTAATGATGCATTAATTGGCGCACAACAAGATCCCAATATTGCGGAGCGTGTTTTTGTGCTGTATTGGAAAACTGCGGCAAGACAACACCTATCAAACGGTCTTGCTGTCGGTACGCACAATGACAGTTGGTCCAACGAATATTGGGGTAGAGGTTATGGTGCGAAATGGTTAACCAGTATCAACAAAGCAATTAAAGTAGGCGAAGAGCGCATAGCTGCAAATACGGCAGAACCACATATCAACAATATGGTTCAGATTTCTAGAATTTGGAGAGCTTATTTGCTTAGCGAATTGTCTGACAACTTCGGTCCGGTTCCATTGGAAGGATTTGAAGGCACGAATCCAAAGTATAACACTGTGGAAGAAGTTTATACCTTCATATTGAACGAGTTGAAAGATGCGGTTTCAAAACTAGATGCTGATAATCCGGTTCCTAATACCAAGACAAAGTTTGATAATGCTTATGGCTTTAGTGTAGATAGCTGGACGAAATACGGAAACTCCTTACGCATGCGTTTTGCAATGCGTATCGCTGAGGTTGCTCCTGCAAAAGCGAAAGCAGAATTTGAAAGTGCAGCAGCAGGCGGTAACTACATTAAGAATGCAAGTGAAATGTTCGCTATTCAAGAGAAACCAGGATGGGACCCACTATCGGGTGTCATGAGCCGCGAATGGAATGGACAAGTGCTATCAGCAACGTTAAACAATCTATACTTAGGTTTAGGTGGTATTAAGTCTCAAGATCAACTTGCAGCGAGCTTCCATTCAGCGATTAAGCCAGCAAACTATGTAGGAAAGCGTATGTTAGAGCATTATTCTGTTAAAACGAATGACCCTTCTGCAGGGTACTTCTTCGATGGGCTTCCTAATACAATCGATCCACGCGCTTACAAAACATTCTATATTCCTGGAGATGTTTCAAGCAGCACTTGGTCAAACTATCCATCTTGGACGAATGATGCAAAGGAAACAGAGGTAACAATGAAACGCGCTTCTGGCGATATCAAGTTGAACACTAAAAATACATGGAGTACGACTGCTATTGGTGACTTTGGTGCATTGGGTACAGCAAATGGCATCCGTTCGGTACAAATTGGAAAGATTCCTGGCCTATCACAAGCATTTAGAGCAAGTGGTGCAAAACGTGTATTCTTTGCAGCATGGGAATCTTATTTCTTATTAGCGGAAGCGGCATTGAAAGGTTGGTCTGTAGGAACAACAGCACAAGCTGCGTATGAGAATGGGGTAAAATCAAGCTTTGAGTACTGGGGTGTTTCTCAACATGCTGCTGCTTACTTGGCATCTGAGGATTACAACCGCGTTGGAACGTCAGCTAAATTTACACACACAACAGAGCCTGGAAATTCGCACAGCATGAGCTATGTCGATGGCTATACTAATGCTACAGGAACTGCAAGTATCGCTTATCCGGCAAATACCATCTATAAAAACGGTACTGTTCGTAACGATGCTTTAACGAAGATTATTACGCAAAAATATATTGCTAATATGCCATGGTTGCCACTGGAGGCATGGAGTGATCACAGAAGATTAGGATTGCCGTTTTTCGAAAATCCAGCTGTTGAAAATCCATTGACAAATCTTCCGGATTTAAATAGTGGAAACGTAATGACAAACCGTGTGAAATTCTTCCCTCAACGTATTCCTTTCCCTTCTGTGTTTAGAGAATCGTCGCCTGAAGGATATGCACAAGCGGTGACTGCATTAGGTGGTGAAGACAAAGTTTTAACTCCACTTTGGTGGGCTAAGAAAAACTAATTCAGTTTTACATCATATCGAATTCCTATAGGGCACTGCCCTATAGGAATTTATTGTTTTTGCCAGTCAGGATGGCTGAAATTATAGCGATAGACTACACGAATTACTATATTTGAACAACTCATTAAAGCCGATATTTACACTATAATTCATGAGAAAATTAAGCCTATTATTTTTATTTATCATTTACACGTTTTTTGCCACTGCACAGAGCGACAAGGCTCAGTGGTTAGCGGATGCCCGCTACGGAATGTTCATTCATTGGGGGCTCTATAGTGCTACCGAGGGAATTTGGAAGGGAGAGCGCCTGCGCCATCCAAATAACTATGCAGAGTGGATCCGATATAGGAATCGGATAGGCGAAGCTGAATATGGAGAATTAGCAAAGCGATTTGATTGGGAAAAGATCAATCCTGAGGAATGGGTTTTGCTGGCCAAAAAGGCCGGTATGAAATATATCATTATTACTTCAAAACATCACGATGGAGTTGCACTTTGGGATACGAAAGTGGGGAGCTATTCCTTGCCAAAGTTGAGCGGGAGCGGGCGAGATGTAATTAAGGAGATAGCCGATGCCTGTCGAAAGCATAACATGAAATTGGGCTTTTATTATTCTCATTGGATCGATTGGCAACACCCTTATGCCTGGAGCCATAATCAAGAAGTAACCGGGCGAGTAACGGACGCGCAATACAATCAATATTGGCAGGAAAAGGTGATCCCACAGGTACGTGAGCTTCTGACAAACTACGGTGATATTGCGTTGATGTGGTTCGATATGTGGATCCCTTATCAGGAAAGTATCATCAAGAAGGAACAGTTGGATCAGCTGGCGAACATGATACACCAATTGCAGCCAAATTGCTTGATAAATTCTCGTTTAGGGCTTCCAATTAGTAATGAAAATGTTGATTTTGAAACTTTGGGTGATAATGTATTCGGAGAAGCTTATACGGATCATATTTGGGAAACGCCGGGTACTATTGCGCATTCCTGGGGTTTCAATGCGCTAGAGAACGAATGGAAATCCACCAATCAGATTTTCCAATCCTTGATCAATAATGTGAGTTTAAATGGATCATATACCCTAAACATTGGACCTAGAGCAGATGGGTCTGTGCCTTTCGAGGGAGTAGAACGTTTGGAGACGATTGGTAAGTGGTTAGCACTATATGGCGAAGCTTTGTATGCCAACAAAGGGCTGAAATTAAAAAGTACGCAACATGACTGGGGGCGAATTACTCAGGATCAAAGCGGGAAGAACTTATATCTTCATGTTTACAATTGGCCATTGGATAAAAGACTTCGCGTTTCTGGGCTGATGGGAAAGCCGGTTCGTGCAACACTTTTGACCCCCAACGGGCAGCTTAATTTACCGGTGGAGCAGTTCGGCCCTTTGATGCATATCCAGGTTCCCGATAGACAACCGGATCCTTATGTTTCGGTGATTAAGTTGAGTTTCGATGAGATCTATTTAGATGATCAAGTAGTGGGGGAATCCACGTTTGGCGGTTTTGCATTGAATGCAAGAAATGTTATTACTCCGGGAGTTGGATTGAAAGCATTCGACGGTACGCGGCCGGACTATTTAGCATTGAAGGGAAATCAGGAGGTTGCGTGGAAGCTGTATCTGCCGAAAGCCGGAAAATATAGATTGACGTCGAATATCCATAATGGAAATGGTAAAGAAAGTGAGTTAAAACTTTCGGTTCAACGTTTGAGCTTAGAAGCAAGCGCCGCTGCGAAGCGGTATAAGCAAGATTTTACTATCCTTGCTAAACCCAATGGAAAAGTAACGGTCGAGCCGAACGAGAATTGGTATGTAGAGGAGTTTTTGGATCAGGATGCTGGTACATTCCTGGCTGATCGTGCCGGTTATTATGAAGTACACTTTTCATCTTCAGATCCGATTTGGTTTAATAGGATTTGGGTTGAAGCGATAAAATAATATCCGATTAGGAAACTTCTGGTTTCTAGGTTCGAAAAAATAAGTCGCTACTAGGATTAGGGAGGAAATTTTAATTACCTTTGTGCGATTAAAAAGGTCAAAATTAAATTGATGCATTCTATTTGAGGCAACTGCATCACAAAGAAAACACAATGAGTTATAACGAACACAAAGTAACGATTGAGATGGGCGGCGGACTTGCGCCTATCGAATTGTCTACCGGGAAGTTAGCGAAGCAAGCGGACGGATCGGTTGTATTAAAACAAGGAAACACGATGCTATTAGCAACGGTTGTTTCTTCAAAAGAAGCTAAGGCTGGAGTTGATTTTCTTCCCTTATCTGTAGATTACCAAGAGAAATACGCGGCTACAGGCCGTATCCCAGGCGGTTTCTTACGCCGCGAAGCTAGACTTTCAGATTATGAAGTTTTAATTTCAAGATTAATAGATAGAGCATTACGTCCATTATTCCCAGATACTTATCATGCGGACACACAAGTAATGGTGAGTTTAATTTCTGCGGATAAGGAAATTATGCCAGATGCATTAGCAGGATTAGCAGCTTCTGCTGCGATCGCGGTGTCTGATATTCCATTCAATGGTCCTATTTCAGAAGTTCGCGTGGCGAAGGTTGATGGTCAATTAGTGATCAACCCAACGGTATCTGTTTTAGAGAATGCGAGCTTAGAATTTATCGTTGCGGGATCTGCACAAGATATCGTGATGGTTGAGGGTGAAGCGAAGGAGATTTCAGAAGCAGAGATGGTTGAAGCTATTGCTTTTGCTCACGAAGCGATCAAAAAGCAAGTTGCGGGACAAATTGAATTAAGCAGATTAGTAGGTTCAGAAACCAAACGTGAGTTTGTTCATGAGCCTTCAAACCCTGAATTGAGAGAAGCTGTGTATGCAGCGACTTATGATAAAGTGTATGAGGTAGCAAAATCAGGATCAACTAAACATGAGCGTACAGAGCGATTTGCTGAAATCGGCGAAGAATTCTTTGCAACGCAAGGTGAGGAGATCGATGATGATACTGCTTTCTTGTTAAAGAAATACTACCACGACGTTCAATACGATGCGGTACGTAATTTAGTATTAGACGAAGGAATTCGTTTAGATGGTCGTAATGTTCGTACAGTACGTCCAATTTGGTCTGAAGTAGATTATTTACCTGCTGCTCACGGTTCAGCTGTGTTTACACGTGGTGAAACTCAATCCTTGACATCAGTAACCTTAGGCGCGAAAGATGATGAACAAATGATCGATGGCGCATTCTTCCACGGTTATAACAAATTCATTTTACACTATAATTTCCCAGGATTCTCTACGGGTGAAGTAAGACCAAATAGAGGTCCAGGTCGTCGTGAGGTTGGTCATGGTAACTTAGCCATGCGCTCATTGAAACAAGTACTGCCAACAGGCGAAGATAATCCTTACACTATTCGTGTAGTTTCAGATATTTTGGAATCCAATGGTTCTTCCTCTATGGCTACCGTTTGTGCTGGTACTTTAGCATTGATGGATGCGGGTGTTAAGATTGCAGCTCCAGTGTCTGGTATTGCAATGGGATTGATCACAGATGAGAAGACTGGTAAATACGCTATTTTATCGGATATCTTGGGTGATGAAGATCATTTGGGCGATATGGACTTTAAAGTTACAGGTACACAAAAAGGTATCGTAGGTTGTCAAATGGACTTAAAGATCAATGGTTTGAAATGGGAAGTGTTAACTCAGGCCTTAGATCAAGCTAAAGAGGCTCGCTTACATATCTTAGGCGAAATGGCTAAGACTATTCAAACTCCTCGTGAAGATTACAAACCACACGCTCCACGTATCGTTCAAATTACTATTGATAAAGAATTTATCGGTGCTGTGATCGGACCAGGTGGTAAAGTGATTCAAGAAATGCAACGTGAAACCGGTGCTACAATCTCGATCGAAGAGGTTGATAACAAAGGTATCGTTCAGTTCTTTGCAGAAAATAAAGATTCTATCGACGCAGCAATGGCACGCGTAAAAGCAATCGTTACGAAACCGGAAATTGGTGAAGTATATGAAGGTAAAGTGAAGTCTATCATGGCATTTGGTGCTTTCGTTGAAATTTTACCAGGAAAAGATGGTTTATTGCACATCTCTGAAATTGACTGGAAGCGTCTAGAAACAATGGACGGTGTTTTCAAAGAAGGAGATATGGTAACTGTTAAGTTATTAGATATTGATAAGCAAGGAAAAATGAAGCTTTCTCGTAAAGCTTTATTACCTCGCCCTCCAAGAGAAGATAAGGCAAAACAAGAGCAAAAGCCAGCGACAGACGCTCCGGCAACAGATGCTCCTCAAGCGTAATTCACTTCATAAGATAAAAGATAGCCATCCGAACAGATGGCTATCTTTTTTTCTGAGCGTTTCTGTTTTCAAAGGACACCACGTACTCTCTTTCCTGATGGTGTTTCAATAGAAACATGGAAGGTTTTTACTCATTAATTGGGCTGCTCCACTCGCTGGAATACTTCTGTCGCTCATTTACAAAATTGAATCTTTATAAATACACTAGTTTTAGTTCAGCAATCATTGGTACTGAATTAAACTTGATATGTATGAAAACAAAGATTCTTATGCTCTTACTTGGAATAGTTATACTATTTGCTGGAGCATGTAAAAAAGGTGATATGGGACCTCAGGGGCCGAAAGGTGATCAGGGTGAAGTTGGCGAAAAGGGGGCTCAGGGGATAAAGGGGGCGGATGGCTCGGTATTCTTAAGTGGTGCAACGGTTCCAGCAGCAACATTAGGGAAAATTGGTGATTTTTATTTTCGGACTGTAACAGGCGACCTCTATGGGCCAAAGTTGGCGGCAGGTTGGGGGAGCCCCACTCGTATAAAAGGAGACGATGGGAAGGACGGTGTGAATGGTACAAACGGCACAAAGATTCTTTCAGGAACTGCGGTTCCTGCAGCAACATTGGGAGTCGTGGGAGACTTTTATATGAATACAGCGCAGATGATTTTATATGGTCCCAAAACGGCAAGTGGTTGGGGAGTTGGTACAAATTTGAAAGCCGACGCCAGGGTTTTGTATTCCGGCTGGAAAACGGCTGTAAGATATAAAGATAGTATTATGGACGGTACAACGATGAGGATTGCTCATATTTACTCGTCGCAACTTTCAGAAACCGTTATTCAGTCCGCTGCGATTTTGGTTTACTTAGATTACGGTGGAGGTGCATTTCCTTTGCCCTACACTAGTCGTGCCGGTGGTCGAATAAGTACAATTGCTTTTAAACTTAAGCTGAGAGAACTTGTGTTATACAGATTCGTTCATGATGGTGGTGCGTTGCTACCGTTGTCGACTGGAATTAATTATAGGTTTGTGATTATTCCTTCCAATCTCTATGTGAGTTTGAAGAGGAGGAATATCGATTTTAACAACATAGAGGCAGTCGAGCAAGCGATGAAAGAAATACAATCGGAACAAGAATAATAAAGGAAGGGTGCCAATTTGGCACCCTTCCTTTATTATTTTATAACATCATTACACCCGGTATCTCTGCGACCTTTTTGTAATATTCTATTACTTCGTCGGCAGAATTTACAAAGTTTTCAATGGTAATAGAAGTATATTTTCCCCCTGATGAACTTTTTTCGGAAAACTTAGCGGAAGAATGGGTAAATAAGGCTTTAACCTGCTCGCCCTGATCAGAGTCAGTTTTCACGATGAACTTAAAGGTATAGATCGAAGGAAACTGTTCTACTTCTACCAATTTCTCTCTAAAGTTTTTGTAGAAATCCTGTCCGTTGTTTCCGTCCTGAATGTCTTTTATGTTAATGTTGTTGAAATCACTCATTATGTTTTTCTCCTTTCCCTTATGTTATCAAATTGTGTACCTAAGGTTATAACATGACAATTTATCCAATGGTTTTAGTTTTCCATGGAAGAGGGCTGATCTTTTCGCTTAATTCCGTATTTCTTATTCGGTACTGGCGACATTTCGAATACCAATTCGCCGCCCTTTAGCATCTCCGCATGCGTTATATAAGATTTTGTATATCTCTTTCCGTTCAATCTGATCGACCTAATGTATATATTCTTTTCGCTGTTGTTTTTAGCGCTTATGCGGAACTTTTTCCCTCCGGGCATATGGATTGTTGCTCCGTCTAATACAGGGCTTCCAAATACATATTCTCCGTTGACAGGGCTTGCTGGGTATAAGCCCATCATGGACCATACTGCCCATGCGCTCATCTGTCCTGCATCTTCGTTTCCGGCATAGCCATCTGGTCGGTCGTGGTACATCGAATCAATAATGGCTCTTACCTTTTCCTGTGTCTTCCAAGGTTTGCCGATATAGCTATACATGTAGGCGATATGGTGGCTCGGTTCATTACCATGTGCATACTGACCAATGAATCCGGACGCGTCAGGCGATTGGTTTTCACCGGTCATATGAGATGGTGCGGTAAATAGAGTGTCCAACATCTTATCTAGACCATCTTTTTTAGGGAATAGCTTCGCTAGTCCACGAACATCGTGAGGAACGAAGAAGGAGTGTTGCCAAGCATTACCTTCGATGTATTGGCTTTTGTCAAAATCGTGTTCGGAATAAAAAGGATCGAACGGCTCGATGAACTTTCCGTCTTTCTTTTTGGCGCGCATAAAACCAGTTTGGGGGTCGAAATGATTGATATAGCTCTTGGCGCGCTTGGTAAATTTATTATAATCATCCTGTTTTCCCAGTTTTCTAGCAACTAATGATATGCAATAGTCATCGAATGCGTATTCCAATGTTTTGGTCACAGAACCACCGTTGACATCTTGCGGAACATAGCCATATTCTATATAAGCAGGTACTTCACGGATGGATTGATGTGCACTCGCTAACATCGCCTGATATGCTCGCTCTTGATCGATTCCCGGCCAGTCTTTCAATATCGCATCGGCTATAACTGGGATAGCATGGTATCCGGTCATGGTATTCGTTTCGAAGGTGCTCAGATCCCAAACGGGAAGCAGTCCGTTTTCATCATAGAATGCGAGCATGCTATTGATGATGTCGGTGTATCTTTCGGGTTGGGTGATGGTAAATAATGGTTTTAAGGCTCTGAAAGTATCCCAAAGAGAGAACAGGGTATAGCGTTGGCCGTTGTTAGGCATGGTGCGCTGCTGTCCCTTATAGTTTTTGTATTCGCCGTCTTGGTCCGAGTAGAGGGTCGGCGAGATTGCGGTATGATATAAAGCGGTATAGAAAATTTTCTTCAAGCGATCATCTTTACTTGCTACTTCAATCTTTCCTAATTCCTTTTCCCATTTCTGCTCAGCTTGATCTTTCACTGCGTCGAATGACCAATTTGGTATTTCGTTTAAGGCTAAAAGGGCTTTCTGCTGATTGCTTGTAGATAGAGCGACTTTTAATTCAATTTGCTTGCTATTCGGAAAAATGAACTGCGCATTGACAGCTGGTTCTGTAAGTTTTCCTAGGTTTTCTACGCGTAATTCTTTTGTGCTGCTTTCTTTCCCGTTGAGTAGATATTGTTTGAAAGGAGCAGAAAAGCGTATAGCAAAGTAAATATGTTGCTGATTGGCCCAACCATAGGAATATCTTTTCCCAACAACGGTACTGTCGTTCAAAATTTGGATTTCGGTGTCCGTTGGTTTGTCCCAATTGTAGGCATGATTTAGGTCTAAGCGTACGGTTGGTTCTGCGGAGGCTGGGAATTGATATTGATGATATCCGACGCGTTCTGTTGCTGTAAGTCTTGCTTGGATCTGATTGTCCAACTGTACCGCATAATATCCTGGGCCTGCCGATTCATTTGCGTGCGAAAATGAAACACGTGTATCGATTTTATAATTTTTGATCGGTTTCAGCATTGGCATGATAGCGATGTCCAACCAATCACCGATTCCGGTTCCGCTAAGGTGCATATGACTGAATCCGGCGATGGAATCTGCAGAGATATGGTATCCACTGACCCAATCCCAACCATTTTTACCGTTGTCGGGAGATAATTGTACTAGGGAGAAAGGGACGGTAGCACCAGGATAGGTGTGTCCATGTCCTCCGGTTCCTATAAAAGGATCGACATAACGCGTTAATGTCTGGGCGGCAGCATTGCTAACTAATGTCAGCATCGCCGAACCTAAGAAAAGTGATTTTAGCGTCCGGGTATAATGAAAGGTCATAATATTCGTTATAAATAGTGTACTCTATACAAAAATAGTTTTATTTATTTAATAAATCCTTTTAGCGGATTATTTAGCAAATAATTTAGCAATTGCTTGCTAAAATTTAGCTGAAATTATATATTTGGTAAAATTTCCTATAATCCACTGTTGACCTAGCATGAGAAAGCGTATTTTAATTAGTGATATTGCAAAAACTCTTGGAGTTTCCGTTACGACTGTATCTTTTATTTTGAACGGGAAAGCTAAAGAGAAACGAATTAGTGAGAGTTTAACCAAGCGTGTGTTAGAATACGTCAAGAAGGTAGGTTATAAGCCTAATCAGTTAGCTCAAAGTTTGCGAACTGGACAGTCCAAGATTTTAGGTTTGATTGTCGAAGATATTTCCAATCCTTTCTTCTCAAATATTGCGAAATACATTGAGCGAATTGCCTATGAAAATGGCTATCACATCATCTACTGTAGTATGGACAACGATCCTACGAAAGCTAGAGAGCTTATTCAATTGTTTTATGATAGGCAGGTTGATGGCTACATTATTACGCCTCCAGAAGGTTTGGAGGATACTTTGAGCAATTTGAATAAAAATAACGTCCCTTTGGTACTGTTTGACCGATATGTACCGCAATTAGATACCCATTACGTCGTATTGGATAACTTTAACGGGGCTTTTGAGGCTACAAAACATTTGCTAGATAATCCGAAAAATAAGAAGGTAGGTTTCGTTTCGCTCTATTCGAATCAGACACAGATGCGCGATCGTTTAGAAGGCTATATGAAAGCGATTGATGATTATCAGCAGCAGGCGTACATCAAGAAAGTTCGTTTGGATGAAGAGGAAGAAACAGCCGTAGAGCAATTGTATGAGTTTATTCATGATAATAACTTGGACGCTGTTTTATTCGCAACCAATTATTTAGCTATCGATGGTCTGAAGGCCGTAAAGGAGCATGGAATGAAGCTACCTAATATGGTTGCTTTTGATGATCACACGTTGTTCAAATTGCATGATCCCGATATTTCGGTGGTTACTCAGGATACTGTAGCAATCGCGAATGAACTGATACATACCTTGTTGAATGAAATCAAGGGGAAAAATAAGGAACTACAAAAAATTGTAATCCCTTGTGAGCTTCTTGTAAGAGGTTCGTCGGCTATTGTTGAGGAGCCGCAGGAACAAACTTCATTGAAATAGAATTTACACAATGTCTCGTGTTTTTGGCGGTGAATCCTTCACCCTCAAAAACATGACCTAGGTGTGCACCACACTTCGCACACAGAATTTCGGTTCTTCGACCATCTGCATCAACTTCTCTTTTTACAGCACCTGGTATCTCATCGTCAAAACTCGGCCAGCCACAATGTGATTCAAATTTATCTTTCGACTCGTATAATGGGGCGTCGCAACGGCGACAGATATAAGTTCCTTTGGCTTTGTTGTCTAATAGCTCTCCAGTAAAGGGTCGTTCCGTTCCTTTATGAAGAATGACATATTCTTCTTCTGGAGTTAATTTGTTGTATTTCGTTTCGTCGTTCATAGTCGTATGTGTATGCTTGGATTGTGATTGTGCACAACTTGTAAATAAAAAATAGAGAAAAAAGAAATATATCCATTTCATAGTGACACTAAGTTAATAATAAAAACGTGGTATAAAATCACATTATTGTTATATTAGGGCACTTTATGACGATTCTATGATATCTATTTAGAATGATTATAAATTGACAAATTACGTCATCAGATTGTCAGGGATTGCTTAATAAGTTATACTTTTGTGCATTGTTTTGTACGCTTCTGTGTACATACTCTAAGTGTCAACAATTAATTATTACACATAAAATAGTATAAAGTGCTAAATATGAGAAATATCTCATCCGTTTTGGGAAGACTTGCGAAGTCAATATCGATCAGTTTGGTATTGTTATTTGCCGTTACAACAACCTCGCAAGCACAGGATGCCGCGAATGGTGCTGCTCTCTTCAAATCGAACGCTTGTAACTCTTGTCACGCTGTTGGTAAGAAAATTACAGGTCCAGATTTAAAGGGTTTATCTGAGCGTCGTGAAGAGGCTTGGATTGTTAAGTGGATTCATAATCCACAAGGGATGGTTGATTCAGGAGATGAGCAAGCTGTTGCATTGAAGGCTGAATACCCTACAATGATGGCTCCTTACGCTCACTTGTCAGAGGCTGATATTAAAGATATCATCGCTTATGTACAAGCAGAGGAAGTTAAATTAGCTGAGAAGCAATCGAAAGCTCCGGCTGGAGGTGCTGCTGCTAGCAGTGATGCCAGTGGAATGATGATCATAGGCTTAGTTGCTTTGTTCGTCGTTGCTGTTGCGGTAATCTTTGCTTTAAACCGTGTTACAAAAACTTTAGAGAAGGTGATTGCTGCTAACCAAGCGACAATTGCTGCTGCACAAGCTCAACATGAAGAGGCTGGCGAAAGTAGTTCTGCTAAGTTTGCGAAAGCATTCTTGAAGAACAAGAAGTTGGTATTCTTTGTGGTATTGATGGTTGTGGGTCTTTTAGGCGTTGCGGGTTGGAAAGCCATGTGGAACGTGGGTGTACATGAAGGTTACAAGCCTGTACAACCGATTAAGTTCTCTCACCAGATTCACGCAGGTGTTAACCAGATTGAGTGTCAATATTGTCACGGTGGTGCGTTCAAATCTAAGAATGCTTCAATTCCATCAGCGAACGTATGTATGAACTGTCACAACACAGTAACTGCATCTGATCACTATGATGGTGAGATTTCACCAGAGATTTTGAAAATCTATCGTGCGGTTGATTATGATCCTGAAACTAGAACTTACGGAAACAATCCTCGTCCTATCGAATGGGTTAGAATTCATAACTTACCTGACTTTGCATACTTTAACCACTCACAGCACGTAGTTGTTGCAGGTGTTGAGTGTCAAACATGTCACGGTCCGATCCAAGATATGGAAGAAGTTTATCAATATTCTCCACTTACAATGAAATGGTGTGTTGACTGTCACAAAACGACAGAAGTAAATGCGGACAACGCATATTACGATCAATTGATCAAAGCACACGAGAAGTTGAAAAAAGGTGAGAAGATGACTGCTGCAATGATCGGTGGATTAGAGTGTGGTAAGTGTCACTATTAATAGAGTTTAATTAGAAATACGGAATCTTATATATAGCTTAAATGGAAAGCAATAAAAAATATTGGAAAGGTTTAGAAGAGTTAAATCAGACTCCAGCTTTTGTAGAAGGAAGCAAAGGGGAGTTTGCTGAGCCTATTCCCGTAGAAGATGTGTTAAATGAAGCAGGTTTAAGTACAAAAACTCCACGTCGTGACTTCTTGAAGGCATTAGGCTTTGGATTAGGTGCTGTAACTTTAGCTGCATGTAACCGTACGCCGATTCATAAGGCTGTACCTTATGTAATCAAGCCGGAGGAGGTAACTCCAGGTATCCCTAACTTTTACGCATCATCCTTCAATGGTCAGAGTGTAATCGTTAGAACTCGCGAGGGACGTCCAATCTCTTTAGAGGCTAATAAAAATTCAGTTGGCTTAAATCAAGGTACTGACGCGCAAACTGCAGCTTCTGTACTTGACTTATATGATATGTCCAAACTACAGAATCCGCAAATTGCTGGTAAAGATGTAGAATGGTCTCAGTTGGATAAAGCTGTTGTTGATGCTTTGAACAAGGCGCAAGGTGCTGGTAAGCAAATTACCATCGTTGCCAACACAGTAAACAGTCCTTCAACATTAGCTGCTATCGCTGCTTTAGCTGCGAAATACCCTTCAACCAATTTAGTTCAAGTTGATGCTGTTTCTTACAGCGGTATTATCGAAGCAAATAGAACAGCATTTGGTAAAGCAGTTATCCCTTCATACCACTTCGACAAAGCGCAGGTTGTTGTTTCAGTAGCAGCAGACTTCCTAGGTTCATGGGTAGCAGGGGAAGAGCACACACAAGATTATATTAAAAACCGTGATCATAAATCGTTGAAAGGCGGTAAAATGTCACGTCATATTCAATTCGAATCGGGTCTATCGATGACAGGTTCGAATGCTGATGCGCGTGTTGCGATTAAGCCATCGGAAGAAGGTGCTGTATTAGTTTCATTATACAATGAAATCACAGGACAATCTGTAGCTGGTGGTACGAACAATGCAAAAGCGAAAAAGGTAATCACTTTAGCTGCGAAAGAATTAGTTGCTGCTAGAGGTGCTGCTTTAGTCGTTGCCGGATCAAATGATACTAACGTTCAATTGTTAGTAAATGCGATCAACTCAGCATTAGGCGCATATGGAGCGATTATCGATTTAGATAATTACTCAAAACAATATCAAGGTTCGGATGCTGCTTTCCAACAGTTCTTAACTGCTGCTAAAGCTGGTCAAGTTGGTGTTGCTTTCTTCTTGAATAGCAACCCGGTTTATGATTATTTCAAAGTTGATGATGTAAAAGCTGCGATCGCGAAAATCGATTACTCGGTATCATTCGCTGATAGAGCAGATGAGACAGCTTCAGAATTGAAAGCAATCGCTCCTAACTGTACTTTCTTAGAAGCATGGGGTGACTCCTCTGCAAAAGAAGGTTTATTCACCATCGTTCAACCTACTATCAATCCTGTATTTAACACACGCCAAGCTGAACAGTCATTGTTAGTATGGGCAGGTGTTAATAAACCAATCCACGATTTCGTGAAAGAATACTGGGAAGCTAATATCTTAGCGGGTACAGGAAAAACATGGAAAGACGTTTTACAACAAGGTTTCGTATTTAAAGGAACTACGACAGGATCATCATACAGCGCTGCTGTTGATGCGAATGCTGTAGCTGCGGCAATTGCGAACGATAGCAAACGTATCGCTGGTGGGGTAGAATTGAAATTATACGAATCTACTACATTGAGAGATGGTCGTTATGCAAATAACGCATACTTACAAGAGTTGCCAGATCCAGTATCAAAAGTAACTTGGGATAACTATGCAGCTATCAACCCTCAGGATGCTGAAGAACTAGGGGTTAAAGAAACTGGAAAAGTGACTGTTGAAGCTAATGGTTACAAAGTAGATTTACCGGTTGTATTGCAGCCTGGTCAAGCTAAAGGTACGGTTTCCATTGCTGTAGGTTATGGTCGTACGAAAGTAGGTAAAGCAGGTAATAATGTAGGTGTGAATGCTTATCCATTCGCAAGCTTAGTAAATGGTACTGTTCAATTTACAGCTAAAGCTACTGTTTCGAAAGCATCAGGAATCTACGAATTAGCACAAACGCAAACTCACCACACGATTGAAGGTCGTAACATTATTCGTGAAACTTCATTTGCTAAATATTTAAAAGATCCAAATTCAGAGTCAGGTCGTTTTGCTGATACACATCAGACTTACGACTTATGGAACAAGTTTGAGCAACCAGGTCACCGTTGGGTGATGGCAATTGACTTGAACGCTTGTACAGGTTGTGGATCTTGTATCGTTGCATGTAACGTAGAAAACAATATTCCGGTTGTTGGTCGTGACGAGGTTCGCCGTCGTCGTGAGATGCACTGGTTGCGTATTGACCGTTACTACACAATCAACAGTGGTGAAGCGAAGCTTACAAAAGAAAAAGAGATTGCGAAAGCAGACGGTTTAGATTACGAAGATGTAACTGTTGTTCACCAACCGATGTTATGTCAACACTGTGAGCATGCTCCATGTGAGACTGTATGTCCGGTATTGGCGACTGTTCACTCTTCAGAAGGTCTTAACCATATGGCTTACAACCGTTGTTTCGGTACTCGTTACTGTGCAAACAACTGTCCATATAAAGTACGTCGTTTTAACTGGTTTAACTACTGGAATGATTCACGCTTTGACAACTACTTGAATAACGAATTTACACAATTAGTATTGAATCCTGATGTAACGACACGTTCTCGTGGGGTTATGGAGAAATGTTCAATGTGTATCCAACGTATTCAAGCTGGTAAATTGCAAGCTAAGATCGAAAATCGTAAAGTTAAGGACGGAGATATTCAAATGGCTTGTCAAGCAGCATGTTCGGCAAATGCGATTATCTTTGGAGATGCTAACGATCCAGAATCAGAAGTTTCAAAAGCACTACGTAACGAGCGTGTTTATTACGTACTAGAAGAGATCAACGTGCAACCAAATATTGGTTACATGACTAAGGTAAGAAACACATTTGAAGCGTAATTTATTCAATACTGAAATAAAATAACTATGTCATCGCATAACGAATCAATATTAAGAGAACCATTAGTAACCGGCAAGAATATCACGTATGCAAAAGTTACAGATGATATCTTGCTACCGGTTGAAAATAAACCGAACAAAGCTTGGTGGATTGGCTTTACAGTAGCTGTCCTTGGAGCAATGTTATGGGTAGTAAGTGTTGGATACACTTTCTGGACAGGTATCGGCGCCTGGGGTTTGAACAAAACCGTAGGTTGGGCTTGGGATATCACCGACTTCGTATGGTGGGTGGGTATTGGTCACGCCGGAACGCTGATTTCCGCAGTACTTTTACTTTTCCGTCAAAACTGGCGTAACTCGATTAACCGCTCGGCAGAGGCGATGACAATCTTTGCCGTAATCTGTGCCGCAACATACGTTGTTGCTCACATGGGACGCCCTTGGTTAGCATACTGGATTTTCCCATTGCCAAACCAATTCGGATCTTTATGGGTAAACTTTAACTCACCACTTGTATGGGACGCATTTGCGATCTCTACATATTTCACAGTTTCCTTAGTATTCTGGTACTGTGGTCTATTACCGGATATCGCGTCAGTTCGTGACCGTGCTTCTGGTTTAAAACGTAGAATCTATTCAATCCTTTCTTTCGGATGGAATGGTTCAGTAAAGACTTGGCAGCGTTTTGAGATCGTTTCATTGATCTTAGCTGGTATCTCTACACCTCTTGTACTTTCGGTACACACCATCGTATCCATGGACTTTGCAACTTCCGTAATTCCAGGATGGCACACGACGATCTTCCCTCCATACTTCGTTGCTGGAGCGATTTTCTCAGGTTTCGCGATGGTACAAACATTATTGTTAATCCTTCGTAAAGTAATGAACTTTGAGGACTACATCACGATGTTCCATATTGAAGCGATGAATAAGATCATCATGACAACGGGATCTATCGTAGGTATTGCATACTTAACAGAGTTATTTATTGCATGGTACTCGGGTTCTGAATATGAAATGTATGCATTCGCAAACCGTGTTGCGGGTCCTTACGCTTGGGCTTACTGGGCGATGATGACATGTAACGTGATTTCGCCACAATTATTCTGGTTCAAGAAAATTAGAACAAGTATTCCAATCTCTTGGGTATTATCAATTGTGGTAAACATCGGTATGTGGTTTGAGCGTTTCGTAATTATCGTTACTTCATTACACCGTGACTACTTACCATCATCATGGGCGATGTTCTACCCAACTTGGGTTGACGTGGGTATTTTCGTTGGATCAATTGGTTTATTCTTCACCTTATTCTTATTGTTCCTTCGTTTCTTACCAGGTATTGCTATTGCAGAGGTTAAGTTATTGTTGAAGAGCGCGAGTTTACAACAGAAAACTAAGCTTGTTCAAGAAGGCGCATTCCCTGAGGATCAAGTTGAGTTCTTCAGAAACTCTTTGGAGAAATACGATACAGTTACAGAAGAGGATATTAAAGAATTACGTAAAAAATAGTAGCAATGAGCAATACAAAATATATACTAGGTAGTTTTGCGGATCCTGATGAAATGATGCACGGGATTGACAAGTTGCAAGCAAATAACATTAGCATTTATGATTGTTTTACACCAATGCCGATCCACGGTATTGAAGCTAAGCTGGGCGTAAAACCATCACGTTTACCAATTGCTGCATTTTTATTCGGAGCAACAGGTACAATTTTAGGATTCAGTTTATTGTTCTACACAATGGCTTATGATTGGCCGATGAACATTGGTGGTAAGCCATCATTGCCATTGCCAAACTTTGTTCCGGTTACATTTGAGGTTACAATCTTAATCTGTGCGTTAGGAATGGTTGCTACATTCTTCTATCGCAACCACTTATTCCCAGGACGTGCTCCACGTGTGATGGATCTTCGTGCAACGGATGACAGATTTATAATTGCAGTTGATGCTCGTGAAAATACTGATCATGCGTTGATCGATAGTCTATTGAAAGAAGCGGGAGCAGTAGAAGTTAAATACAATGAAAGAAAATATGTTAGCTATGAATAAGAAGAATTTTCTTGGAACTGTATGTGTTGCTGCCGCGTTAGCTGCAGTGGTTTCTGCCTGCGGAGATGGTACGACACGCAGTACAGGTTTAGAATTCTCGAGAAATATGTATGATCCAATTGCATTCAATCCGGATCAGCCAAATGATAATTTTAAAAATAAGCAGACAGCGCAATTACCTCCGGCGAGCACTACGCCAATCGGGTTTGAGCGTTTTGATTATCCGAATACAGTTGAAGGGTATGAGTTAGCTGGTGCAGAGGTTAAGAATCCTTTGTTAGTTACTCAAGCGAATTTAGCTGAAGGTGAGACGTTGTTCTTAACTTATTGTGCAGTTTGTCATGGTAAGGATGGAGCAGGAGATGGCCCTATTACTAAGGATAGATCAGTTACTGACTCTAGAGGTACAAGATCGTTAGAGAACTTCCCTCCGCCGCCATCATACCATCAGTCTGCTGGAGTTCCATCTTCAAGAGGTGGTAAAATGTCAGAATTAACGGACGGAAAGATTTATCACACCATTACTTATGGATACAACTCGATGGGAGCTCACGCTTCACAGTTGACTCCAGAAGAGCGTTGGAAAGTGGTTATGTACGTTCATGAATTACAAAAAAAATAATTAACATCGATATTATAAATGGGAACTCACAATCATCATCACGATTATAATTTCAGCGAGCAATTTCAATTCGCCGGCATCGCTAAGGTGTTGAGCTTGGTTGCGATCGTTGTAGGAATTGCCGCAATTGCACTTGGCTTACTTTCCAGTGACCATATCATGGTTGAGCGTACATATGCCAATTTATTATTGATGGGCTATTATTTTACTTGTGTGTGTGCAGCTGGAGCATTCTTTGTTGCATTACAATTAGTAACTCAATCAGGCTGGTCTGCAGGATTAATTCGTATCCCTCAGGCAATGGCTAGTATTTTACCAATCGCTTCAATCTTATTATTAGTGATTGTAGCTTTGGGTTTAACTACACATAACCTTTACCACCACTGGCATGCAGATGGATTAACAGATCCTAGCAGTCCTAACTATGATAAGTTGGTTGCGGGTAAAGCAGCTTTCTTAAATGTACCGGGATTCTTGATCCGTCAGATCATCTTCATGGGAAGCTATAGTATTTTCGCTTTTATCTTAGCTAAACTTTCATACAATGAAGATTTACAAGGTGGTTTAAACTCTTACAAAAAAGGATTTAAATTGTCTGCTATCTTTTTAGTAATCTTTGGTTTCACTACACCAATTTGGTCTTTCGACACGATCATGTCTTTAGAGGCGCACTGGTTCTCGACCATGTTCGGTTGGTATAACTTCGCAGCAATGTGGGTTAGTGGAATCGCAGCAATCGTTATCATCCTTGTTCTTGTGAAAAAAGCAGGTTACATGGCATGGGTTAATGAAAACCACTTACACGATTTAGGTAAATTAATGTTCGGTTTCTCTATCTTCTGGTGTTATGTTTGGTTTGCTCAGTTCATGTTGATTTGGTATTCAAATATTCCTGAAGAGACAGTTTATTTCTATAAACGTTGGGAACCTGAATACAAACCTTGGTTTTGGTTGAGCATTATTATTAACTTTGTGGCGCCATTATTATTATTAGTGGATAGAGATGCTAAGCGTAAGGGTAATGTAATGTTGTTCGTAGCGATCATGTTATTATGTGGTCACTGGTTAGATTACTACATTATGATTATGCCTGGTACAGTTGAATCACACAGAGGATTTGGTTTTGTAGAGATTGGTACTGCTATAGGATTTGTTGGATTGTTTACTTTCTTAGTAATGTCTAAATTGAGTAAGCATGCATTAGCTCCGAAGCACCATCCGCTTCTTGATGAAAGTTTACATCATCAGATTTAATAAAAGATAAAGTTGGGATAACGTTCAAACGTCTTATAAAAAAATGAAGTTTACATTAAATAACAGATTCAAGTCCTTAATCGGAGGTTTATTAGCGATCAACTTGATGTTGGCTACGCCACTATTTGCTTCCATTCAGGACACGGCTACCGTTGCTACACAAACTGAGCAAGCAGCTGTAGCTGCTCCGGCAGACTCTGCGGCAACTGCAGTTGTAGATTCGGCAGCGGCTCCGGCGGCGACTGATTCGACGACTGTAGCAGCAGCATCTAGTTCTTCATCGTCTAGCTCTGCGGCGGCAGCTCCAAAAGAAGAAAAGAAAATTGATCCACAGGTTTACAAAAACCTGTTGTATTATGTTTTCATTTTATTAATTGCCTGTGCAGTTGTAGGGGTAGTTTTTAAAGTACTTTCTATTTATTCATTGACAAAGAAGGTTAATGGTAAATACAATCCATTAGCAAACAATACTATTCAAGCAGTTTTACTGTTTGTTTTTCTTATTGCCTTTTTAGCATTCACGTATTATTCATACGCAGTATGGGGAAGCTGGGCATGGAGAGAAGCAGTGACAGAACACGGTAAGGATATAGATAGAATGTTCATTATTACGACGGTTATTATCACCATCGTTCTAGTGTTAGTTCACATTTTATTATTGACGTTCAGTTTAATCTACAGAATGCGTGCGAAGCGTACGGCGTATTACTATCCGCACAATGATGCTATCGAAAGATTATGGACAATCGTTCCTGCTGTTGTTTTAACTATCTTAGTATTATTCGGTTTCTTTACTTGGAGATCAATTACGAACATTCCTGAGGATCTTAAGAAGTCAGCTTTACAAGTTGAGGTATTAGGAGAGCAATTCCAATGGACAGTTCGTTACCCGGGTAATGACGGTGTAATTGGTAAACGTAATTATAAATTGACGACTCCAACGAACTCTTATGGTATTGATTTCAACGATAAAAGTTCTTGGGATGATGTTAAAGGTGATGAAATCGTAATCCCGGTTAATAAGCCAGTTCGTTTCCACATCTTATCAAAAGATATCATTCACTCTTTCTATATTCCTGATTTCCGTGTACAAATCAACGCGGTACCAGGTATGACGAATTACTTCCAATTTACTCCAACGGTAACTACAGAAGAGATGCGTGATCGTCAGAATGATCCAGCTTACGACTACTATATGTTGTGTGCTAAGATCTGTGGAAGTAGCCATTATAACATGAAGAAAAAGGTTATTGTGGTTTCAGAAGCAGAATATAAAGAATGGTTAAGCAAACAAGCTAAGTTCTTTACAGAAGATCTTCAAAAAGAATTCGCACAAAAAGAAGACAATACAATTAAGGAGAGCCGTATTGCAGCTTCATTAAATTAATAGAACAGAGAGAATTTATATTAGAATATGTCAACTACAGTTATATCGCACGACGCAGCTCATCACGGTCATGATCATCATCATGAGACGTTCTTGACGAAGTATGTCTTCAGTCAGGATCACAAGATGATTGCAAAGCAATTTTTGATCACAGGTATTGTGATGGCAGTATTTGCCATGCTTTTGTCGATCTTATTCCGTATTCAACTTGCATGGCCAGACGCTGAATTCCCTATCTTGGAGGTTTTCTTAGGCAAATGGGCTGAAGGTGGTCGTATTAGACCCGATTTCTTCCTTTCCTTGGTAACAATCCACGGTACGATGATGGTATTCTTCGTATTAACGGCGGGTTTGTCTGGTACATTCAGTAACTTATTAATCCCTTACCAATTAGGAGCACGTGATATGGCATCGCCATTAATGAACATGCTTTCTTACTGGTTTTTCTTTGTTGCCTGTGTGATCATGGTAGCTTCTTTCTTCGTTGAAAGTGGTCCGGCATCTGCAGGATGGACAATTTATCCACCATTATCTGCTGTTCCTACAGCGATCCCTGGTTCTGGATTAGGTATGACCTTATGGTTAATCAGTATGACCTTATTCATTGCGTCTCAGGTATTAGGTGGTGTAAACTACATCAGTACTGTATTAAACATGCGTACGAAAGGAATGGAATTATGGAAAATGCCTTTAACTATTTGGGCGTTCTTCTTAACTGCAATCGTAGGTTTATTATCATTCCCAGTATTAGTATCTGCAGTAGTATTATTGTTCTTTGACCGTTCGGTTGGTACTTCATTCTATTTATCAGACTTAGTAGTTGGTGGTAACATTCTTCCTAACGAAGGTGGTTCTCCAATCTTATTCCAACACTTATTCTGGTTCTTAGGGCACCCAGAAGTATATATCGTTGTTATGCCTGCATTAGGTTTAACATCAGAAGTAATTTCTACAAACTCACGTAAACCTATCTTCGGTTACCACGCGATGGTTTACTCTTTAGTAGGTATTACTGTATTATCATTTATCGTTTGGGGTCACCACATGTTCGTTACGGGTATGAGTCCTTTCTTAGGCGGGGTATTCATGATCACGACGTTGATTATTGCGGTTCCTTCAGCGGTAAAGGCATTTAACTATATCGCTACGCTATGGCGTGGTAATATCCGTTTTACTCCAGCGATGATGTTTGCTATCGGTATGGTATCATTCTTCGTATCTGGTGGTTTAACAGGTTTATACTTAGGTAATGCTGCCTTAGACATCAACTTACACGATACTTACTTCGTTGTTGCTCACTTCCACTTGGTAATGGGTTCTGCATCGATCTTCGGTATGTTGTGTGGTGTTTACCATTGGTATCCAAAGATGTTCGGACGTATGATGGACGAGCGTTTAGGTTATTTCCACTTCTGGTTAACATTCATTGGTGCTTACTTGGTATTCTTCCCGATGCACTTTATGGGTATCGACGGTGTTCCTCGTCGTTACTACGCTTTCACTGAGTTCCCTTTCATGGAGAAATGGGTATCAGTTAATATTTTGGTTACTTGGGCTGCGATTGTTTCGGCTGTTGGTCAGATCGCTTTCTTATGGAACTTCTTCGCATCAATCTGGTGTGGAAAACGTGCTCCTCAGAACCCTTGGAATGCAAATACATTAGAATGGACTACACCTGTAGAACATATTCACGGAAACTGGCCAGGAGAGATCCCTACAGTGTACCGTTGGCCTTATGACTACAGTAAGCCAGGTCATGATGCTGACTTTATTCCTCAAAACGTTCCACATTCGCAAACGATGAGTTCTAACTTGATCCACGATTGGGAAGGTAATGAAGAAGGAATTGCTGCTCAGCGTGTTTATGACAAAGAGCATAACAGAGAAACAGAAGGGTAGGGTAAAACCTACCTCTCTTTTATACGATAAAATTTTGTAAAGGGAGGGATATTGATGTTCCCATCAGCTGAGAGGCGATTTATTCGCACAACAAAGATCACGATCTTCGTTCTTTTTTTAGTGATTACAGCAGGCGGAATTGTTCGGAGTACAGGTTCAGGAATGGGCTGTCCGGACTGGCCTAAGTGTTTTAACCGCATTATTCCACCTACAGATATTTCTCAACTGCCAGCAGGCTATGAGCAACATTATGTAGAGGGACGCGTTAAGAAGAACACACGCTTTGCCAATATGATTGAGTTCTTTGGTTACAAGGATTTAGCAGATCAAATTCGTCATGATGAAACTATTCTTCAACATGAAGAGTTCAATCCTGTGAAGACTTGGACAGAATATATCAATCGTCTGACGGGCGTTGTTGCAGGATTTTGTTTGTTGTTTTCAGCTCTCTTTTCTTTTACCTATTGGAAAAAGAAAAAGTCCATCACCGTATGGAGCGTTCTTAATCTTATTGTCGTTGTTATACAAGCTTGGTTAGGCTCAATAGTAGTTTCTACTAACCTTACTCCTTGGGTAATTACGGTGCATATGCTTCTTGCTATTGTTATTGTGTGTATAAGTATTCATACTTATTTCCTAGCAGTAACCTTACGCGATAAGTCGCTTCTGCACGCTAATTCCAGAGACCGAAGCATTTTTATTCTTTCGGTAGTTTCCATCGTTCTTTTGGTAATCCAAGTCGTTTATGGAACAGAAGTAAGAGAGGCCATTGACCATCTCAATGCACAGCAAATACAACGTGATTCATGGATTGAGTCGATAGGTGCAAACTATCATATTCACCGTGTGCTGGCTTACGTTACACTTGCTATTACGGCTTATCTGTTTTTTAAAACTAGATCCGTATATGTGAAAGCGACTGAGCAATATCGTTTTGCACTGATTGCCTTTGTGCTGGTTTGTATACAAATGTTAACAGGAATTATTTTAGCGAGGTTTCATGTTCCTGCCGTTGCACAAACAGTGCATCTCGTAGTAGCGACTTTGTTCTTTGGGGCACAATATTATTTAATGCTACTCGTGAGTAAGCCAAAGCAAGATGCTTTAAGCCATACGACGGTTTAGGATTTATTTTGATTATGAAGGAATTTATTTCAGATTTTAACAAACTTGTTAAGTTAAGACTTACTCTAACGGTAGTTTTTTCAGCGTCGATTTCATTTTTAATTGGTGCTACACAACAAGGAGATATAATCTGGTTTAATTGGGCATTGCTAACTGTTGGAGGTTTCCTAGTAACCGGTGCCGCGAATGGGTTTAATGAAATCATCGAGAAGGATTTAGATAAATTGATGGAGCGCACAATGGATCGACCATTGCCTGCTGGAAGAATGACTACAGGGCAAGCGTTGGTTTTGAGTGTGTTTATGGGAATTGCTGGTACATTGGTTTTGGTGAATTTAAATTTCATCGCCGGATTGATCTCCGTATTTTCCATTTTCTTATACGCATTTGTTTATACACCATTAAAGCAGAAATCGCCAATTGCGGTGTGGGTTGGAGCTATTCCAGGCGCCTTGCCACCCCTAATCGGATATTATGCGGCTTTCGAGTCTTCAGGATTCGGTTTAGCATATGCTGCAGTTAGTGAGAAGGCTGTGGTGATTACGCCGCTAGTTTTATTTGCTATACAGTTCTTTTGGCAGTTTCCACATTTCTGGGCAATTGCTTGGGTAGCAGATGATGATTACAAGCGTGCAGGCTTTAGATTGTTGCCAACGACGAGAAAAGATAAAGGATCCGCATGGATGATCTTTATTTCTGCAGCATTAATGATCCCCGTAGGTTTCTTGCCTATGTACTTCGGATTCGGAGGATGGATCTTTACGATAGTGTCATTGATTGGCGCACTGATGTTCACCTGGTATGGTATCCAACATCTTAAAAAAATGGAAATTAGTACCGCTAAGCGAATTATGTTTACATCATTTGCTTATTTACCGATCACACAATTGGTCTTATTACTAGATTTTAAACCTTTTTAAGTTTAAATGGAATTGAATTTAACGATGGATAATCAGAGTTTGTTAAGCGAGGAAGCAGTTAAGTCAAGAAAAGCCAAAAAGTTTAATTTATGGCTTGGAATGATTGGCATGTTTATGATGTTTGCAGCTCTTTCCAGCGGTTTTATAGTTTACACGGCGAGTGGAGTGGATAAAGGAATCAAAACAATTCTACCGTACGCGTTCATCTATAGCACTGCGGCTATCGTGCTTAGTAGTTTAACGATGCACTTAGCTTATAACGCAGTGAAAGCTCAGAATTTCGCTAAGCAAAAGCTGTTCTTAGGGATTACGATTGCATTGGGTGTAGTATTCTTTTTCTTACAGGTAGACGCTTGGTCTGCTTTAACGGAAAGAAATATCACCTTTGTGAATTCAAACGCTTCACAGTCGTTTATTTATGTGTTTACAGGTTTACACTTGGCGCACATTATTGCTGGAATATTGGTATTGGCAAGATGTCTTTTTGGAGTGCTAAAAAACATCCCTTATATCAACAATGTATTCCGGATGGAAATTGCCGCTATTTTCTGGCATTTTCTAGATCTATTATGGATATATATTTATGTTTTCTTACTTTTGAATCAATAACACTAAACAATGAGTACAACAGTATCGCAATTGGATAAGGTAAAAGAGGGCCCTTGGAGCGGAGGTAAATCTCCATGGAATTTGGAGTATGGAAAAATCATGATGTGGTTTTTCTTAGTATCGGATGCATTTACATTTTCTGCATTCCTAATCTATTATGGTGCTCAAAAGTTCGCTCAACCTACTTGGATTGATGCAGATAAGATCTTCCAATCTATCCCAGGAATCGCTGAATCAGGTCAACCCCTAGTATTCGTAGGTATCATGACCTTTATCTTAATTATGTCTTCCGTGACGATGGTATTAGCTGTAGAAGCTGGACACCGTAATTCGAAGCACGAAGTCGTAAAATGGATGTTATGGACTATTTTAGGTGGTTTGTGTTTCATCGGCTGTCAAGCTATTGAGTGGTCTCACTTACATCACCAAGGTTTTTGGTTCGGTCGTAACCCAGCTACAGGTTTAACAGATCCTGACGCAATTGTCAATGCATTACAGCCTTATTTCACTAAGGAGATATCTTACACTGCTGCATTGCAATTCTCTAACTTGTTCTTTACCATTACTGGTTTCCACGGATTCCACGTTTCCATTGGTATCTTGTTAAATATCATCGTATTGTCGATGACATTAAACAATACTTTTGAAAGAAGAGGTACTTACCTAATGGTAGAAAAAGTTGGTCTTTACTGGCACTTTGTAGACTTAGTTTGGGTATTCGTATTTACCTTCTTCTACTTAATCTAATTTTTTGGACTAATATTAATAACAAAGATATAATGAGTAATCACGATCATATTGCTGCACACGATGCGCACGGACATGAAGAAGGAATGGATAAAAAACGTATCTGGTCCGTATTCTTTATCTTATTAGCATTAACTGCGTTAGAATTCTTAATCGCATTAGGTTTTGTACATCACTGGGGAGTCCTTCAAAAAGGAATGTTAGTGAATGTGATTTATATTGTGCTAACACTAGTAAAGGCATTTTATATTGTTGCTTTCTTCATGCACTTGAAGTTCGAAAAATCAGGGTTTATAATCTGCTGTAGTATAGTGTTTTTATTTATTGTGTATTTCATCATCTTGCTTCTTACAGAAGGTGATTTCTTACACGGTGCAATGACTCACCAACCTATTTTCCCTCACAAATAAGAAAGCTTGTAATGAGTAAAAATACTCGTTCTAAGAACATATCAAAATTAATAATCCTGGCACTTGTACTATTTGTGCCAGGATTTTTATATATAATGGTTAATAATATGGGCTCTAATGAGTACGTAAGATTACCAGTATTTGGTGAGAAAAGCCTCTCGGGCAAAATGAACCGTGTAATGGGACGAGAGATTCCAGACACAGTCTTTCACCAAGTGAAACCACTGAATTTAATTGATTTGAATGGTAATGATGTTCCCTTTCTTCAATCGGACACCATTATCTCTGTTGCACATTTATTCTATTCTCGTGACTCTGCCTTATCGAAGCAGCTAATTCACGACTTGAGCAGTATCGCAGAGCGATTCAAGTATAACCCGAAAGTTCGCCTATACTCCATCAGTGTAGATCCGCGGGATACCAAGAGCGATTTAGAGCGTGTTGTTGCACCTTATGCTAAAATTGGGAATCCCAATTGGTTTGTCGCTTACAAGCCAAAGGAAGACATATTGGGCTATGCGCGTGAGCAATTGATGATTGAAGGGATGATCAATCCGAGTGATAGCAGCAGCTTTGTTATCGGAAGCAATTTCGTTCTTTTAGATTCAAAGCGCCGCATTCGTGGTATCTATGATATCAGTTTGAAAACGGAGACGGCTCGTTTAGAGGATGAAATAAAAGTTCAGTTGGTTGAAGAAATCAGAAATAATCCCCTTAAAGTAGAAAGGAAGTAACATGGCAATGACCGAAGAAGAAAAAAAATATAAAGGAATCATTTGGACACTTTCCATCATCATTCCTTTAGCTGTTGCAGCGTTGTTTGGTGTTAATTTAAAGCGTATGGGTTTCGATGTGGAGCCTTTGGGTTTTCTGCCCCCGATCTATGCAACGATTAACGGTATTACAGCCGTATTGTTAGTTATTGCTGTTGCCGCCATCAAACGTGGAAATGCAAAGGTTCATGAAAATTTGATCAAACTGTGTATGGTCTGCTCAGCTTTGTTCTTAGTGATGTATGTAGCCTATCATATGACCTCGGAATCTACCAAGTTTCTTGGCGAAGGAGCTATTCGTTATGTATATTATTTCATTCTGATTACACACATCGTTTTGTCGGTGATTATTATCCCATTCGTATTGTTTACTTTTGTGAGAGGTATTGCTGGAGCGTACGAACGCCATAAGAAGCTTGCCCGCATTACATATCCAATGTGGTTATATGTTGCTGTAACTGGTGTTATTGTCTACTTGATGATTTCACCTTATTATACTCACTAAGAAAGGGGACCCTATGAAGAAGATTTGGATTTATCAAGCTGATCGTTTCTTTACGCAGCCAGAGCTGGAAACGGCACAGGCACAATTAAAAGATTTTGTTGCAGAATGGACTGCCCATGGCAGCCAATTGGCTGGGAATGCGGAAATAAAGCATAATCTTTTTGTAATACTGACAGTAGACGAAGAACTAGCGCAGGCGACAGGTTGTTCGATTGACAAATCGGTCCACATGCTTAAAAAGCTAGAAGCGGATCTTCAAATCGATCTTTTCAACCGTATGTTATTGTCTTATCGAGATATCGAGGGTAATATTCAACTCGTGTCGCGTGATGTATTTGCCGCCCTGTATAAGGAAGGGGAGATCAATGAAGATACAATTGTCTATAACAATCTAATTCAATCTGCAGACGAGTTGGAAACAAAATGGGAAGTTCCATTTAAAGAAAGTTGGCACGCAACGGTATTCAAGAAATAAATAAAAAGCCTCTCAATCCGAGAGGCTTTTTATTTATTATTTTTTATCGACACTCAATCGCCCCGGCCCCATGGTCGCAAATGCTACATAGACCGAAAGAAATTCAATGGCATGCGAAGCGCCTGAAAGGCCATCGCCTTTGCTTAGATGCACGACAACCGCAATAAGCATCGTAAATGCTAATAACCAAGAAGCAGGACGAGTCCACAATCCTAAAATCAATAGAAATGAACCTACAGTTTCCGTAAATCCTGCTGAAAAACCCCACATCGTTGGTAGGAAGTTAATCCCAATTGTTTGCATAGATTGACCTATCTTCGTCCAGCCCTCAACACCCCCCATTAGTTTTGGAATCCCGTGGAATGCAATCATCGTCGTACCGATAACTACCCGGATAATTAATAAGCCAATGTCAGTTTTTGAATTACGCATGTTTTTACTCGTTTAATGATAAAATTTGAATCCAATATACTGATTTTTTGCAGCTAATACTGCTGAGATGTATTAGAATAGTACATTTTGACGTATCTTTGTACGATACATAGCAGTACAATTTTTTAATCTTAATCAGCTATTTACATTGGATATTTTTAATAAACAACGCTATACCATTACCTCGGCATTACCTTATGCCAATGGTCCATTACATATTGGTCACCTTGCTGGAGCTTACATTCCCGGAGATATTTTTGTTCGTTTTCTACGTCTAAACAATAAGGATGTTGTATATGTCTGTGGATCTGACGAACATGGCGCGGCGATTACCATCAAAGCAAAAAAAGAAGGCGTAACGCCACAGCAAATTATTGATAAGTACAATCAGCAGATCAAAGAAAGTTTCGAAGAATTCGGAATCTCTTTCAATATCTATCACCGTACTTCCGAACCTATTCATCATCAGCTTTCTCAAGAGTTCTTTTTGAATCTATATGAAAAAGGAGAGTTTATTGAGCGCTTTTCGGAACAATACTACGACGAAGAATTTCATCAATTCTTGGCCGATCGCTACATTGTAGGAACTTGTCCGCATTGCGGAAATGACGGTGCCTACGGCGACCAATGTGAAAAGTGTGGGACATCGCTTAACCCAACAGACTTAATTAATCCTAAGTCAACTTTAAGCGGTAATACACCAATTCTTAAAGAAACTAAACACTGGTATCTGCCCTTGGACAAGTATCAGCCTTGGTTAGAGAAATGGTTGATCGATGGCAAGAAAAACGTATTGAAATCTAATGTATTCGGTCAATGCCAATCCTGGTTGAAATCCGGATTACAGCCACGCTCAATGACGCGCGACTTGGATTGGGGCGTTGATGTACCGTTGGAAGAAGCAGAAGGTAAGAAACTATACGTATGGCTAGATGCGCCAATTGGCTATATCTCTGCTACAAAGCAATGGGCAATCGATGAGGGCAAAGACTGGGAACTATACTGGAAAAAACAAGACAATACAGCCGATGATTCTACATTAATCCATTTTATCGGTAAAGACAATATCGTTTTCCACTGTATTATTTTCCCTGCTATCTTACATGCGCATGGCGAATATATATTGCCAGAAAATGTACCTGCAAACGAGTTCTTGAATTTAGAAGGCGATAAGCTTTCGACGTCTCGTAACCATGCCGTTTGGTTGCATGAATACTTACAGGAATTCCCAGGTAAACAAGACGAGCTTCGTTATATGTTGACTTCTATTCTTCCTGAAACTTCAGATAGTGAATTCACTTGGAAGGACTTCCAGGCACGTGTGAACAACGAACTAGTTGCCATCTTCGGTAACTTCGTAAACCGCGTCATGGTTCTTTCGCATAAATATTTCGACGGAAAAGTATTAATGGGTTCTCCATTAACCGCTGCCGATGAAGAAGTATTGAAAGAATTAGCGACCTTCCCTGACTTAATCAAACAATCCCTATCGCAATACCGATTCCGCGAGGCGTTAGCACAGTTTATGAACGCTGCACGCTTAGGAAATAAGTATCTAGCGGATGAAGAGCCATGGAAAACAATCAAAACCGACGAAGAACGCGTTAAAACGGTTTTATTCGTGGCTGGACAAATCGTTGCAAACCTTGCAGTATTAGGACAACCATTCTTACCATTCACCAGTACCAAGATCTTCGAAATGTTGAACCTAGCGAAAAGCGACTGGGATACTGCAGGAAAAGCAGATCTATTAGTGTCTGGACATGAATTGGGCGAAACGCAGCTGTTATTTGATAAGATTACCGACGAGCAAGTGGAGTTCCAGTTGAATAAACTAGCACAAGCGAAAGCATCAAATGCCTTAGCAGCGCCAAAAGCGCCTCAAAAAGCAAATGTTTCTTTCGATGATTTCGTAAAAATGGATATCCGTGTCGGCCGAATCATAACGGCTGAAAAAGTAGCGAAAACAAAAAAATTACTGAAATTAACCATCGATACAGGCATCGACAAACGTACCGTGGTATCCGGAATCGCAGAATTCTTCCAACCTGAAGAAATCGTAGGTAAACAAGTTTCCATACTTGTAAACTTAGAACCTAGGGAAATCAAAGGTATTCAGTCCCAAGGAATGATCTTGATGGCAGAGGATGCAGACGGTCGCTTAGACTTTGTTAATCCAACATCAGAAATATCAGTGGGAAGCGGAATCCGTTAAAATCCTCTTCTCTGCACCATAAAAAAAGCAGTCCGTTTGGACTGCTTTTTTTATGGTGTAGGGAAGAGGATAGTATTTAGTAGTTAGTATTTCCTCTATAAATACTAATCGAACAAGCCTTTAAAGATCATCTAAAGGCTTGTTTCTATTTGATTAGGCATAGTCTTGCTTTACCAGGCATTTGCCTAGTCCGCTTTTAAATAATAATAATTTCCTCTACGAGCTTTTAGCTCACACGCAATTTCTTGCCAGAAAGTTCCTTATTATGCCAGTTTAGAAATCGGGGTATAGTCCACCATAAATACTAGGGCCTTGGTACTTTCCTTTAAAAGGCCTGCTAGATTGCTTGGGCAAAATAGGGTTCCTTTTTGGCTAATATGTTCCAAATTATCACCAACAGCTTTCTAGCATTTGCTATAAGCGCTTTGTTGTGGTGCATTCTTTTTCTGAATCGTTGATATCGCGCCATAAAAGCGCTTCCCTTTGTTCTGGATGCTCCCCAAGCACATTGTACGAGCATCAAGCGAAGATATTTATTTCCGTGTAGGGTCTTTCTTCCTTTAATCTTACCCGCACTTTGGTCGTTCCGCGGTCTAAGACCGGTCCAGCCTACTAAGGCTGTTGCCGATGTAAAGAATTTCATGTCCGTCCCTATTTCAGAAATGATACAGGCAGCTGCGTGCTCTTTCACTCCAGGTATGGTCACCAATAGTTCCATTTGAAGATTGAAATGCTGATAGCATAGCTTCAGTAACTCTTTCTTGCAGAATTCGAGCTGATCATGGTGGAAATTGATATCCTCCACGATCATCCTCAATATCTCGATGTCTACTGAAGTGAATGTTCCTGTAAGCGAAGCTCGGATCGTTTCCGCGCCGCTTTTCCTAACAATCCGAGCATGGACCAAGCTCAATAAATAATCCGGGTTCAAATGATTCTTAGCGATAGCCTGAACAACTTTCTTCATGGACTTGCAGCCGATATCAGAGACGTAATTACTCAAACGGATGTTGCATCTTTGAAGCATCTCATCCATTTCCTGTTCACTGCGACGCAATTGTTGGATGATGCTAGGAGGAACAAAGCTCCCTTTAATCAGATCCTTCATCAAAACCGTAGCGATCCACTCGGCATCCTTGACATCGGACTTCCTTCCAGGAACCTGCTTGATGAACAGTGGATTGACCAATTTAACATCAAAATCCGATTCTAGAATATTCCATAACGGGTACCAATAGATACTGGTGCTCTCCATGGCAACAAGTCCGACACCATGATCAACAAGCGTGTCACGAAGCCGTTCAAGGTCAGGGGTTAAAGTCTTAAAAACCTCTTCATACTTTTCGTTGTTTTCACTTAGAATGCACATAAAAACACTATCTTTATGTACATCAAGACCACAAAATTTTTCCATAATTATGTTCTATAATTAATACTATAATGGAAACAAAGTTGTGGTCTTCTTGATTTTTATTCCACGCAGTTATAATTCTACAAATTCATATATCAGTTTAGTATTTAGACCTATGGCGGATATAGATGTGAGATATTAGATGTTAGACATTAGAGTTTTCCTGGTTCAAGACCATATTTAAACGGATACTTCAGACGAAACCATACTCTTATATCTCATATCTAATGTCTCATATCTAAATACAACCGTTAAATTTTGTTAATTCAAGCTACTACAGACACGAAAGGCATAGCAATTGCGTTTATGTATTAAAGCAAAAGTAAAAGAGTAAAAATTTCATAATTTAGGTTAATAATTGGTTTGGTAAAAATCCTGAGGTTCCCCGCCTCAGGATTTTTTTATATGATTAACCTTCTTTCGATAGGCTTTTATCGATCACTAGGAATATCAGGAAGAAGATCGCCGAAGGCACTACCCAACCCAATTCGTAGGCAAAAAACGGAATCTTATCCAAAATAGCTAATGTTGAGTCATTCAGCATGCCTAAGTATTTCAAAAGATTGAATGCTGCGATAATTGTCGAAGCTAGCAAAGCGCCTACAAAAGGCAGTTTATGCGTAATGAAGGGTCCAAAAACTACGGTGTAAAGAACTAAGGTAATGACGATAGGATAAACAAAAATCAAAATCGGATACGCGAGAGAGATGATATTATCCACCCCAGTAATGGACAACAAGCATGATAAAATACAACACACCGTCACGAGCAGTTTATAGGAAAGCTTGTTTTTTGTCAATTGGGAAAAGAAGGTTCCGACAGCAGAGGTGAGAGCAATGGCTGTCGTTAGACAAGCTAATGCGATGCTCAATGCGATCGCGATCATGCCATAATGGCCTAGAACGGACTTCGATATATGAATCAATAGCTCCGAACGCTTCATGTTTAGATCTGTAATTCCGGAGGTCGCGCCCAACTGTATCAGTCCACCATAAATCAGGAAAAGACAAATCGCCGCCAATAAGCCGGCAGCAATTACCACTTGATTTTTAGATTTTACACTGTTGTAGCCCTTCGTTCTAGCCGCCGCAATGATAATGCCTGCGAAAATAACAGAAGCCAATACGTCTAATGTTTGATAGCCCTCGGTGAATCCCAAAGTAAATGATTCGCCTGTATTTAAAGATTGAGCATTATAATCTGCTATCGGCGAAAATACACCAATAGAGATAAGGCCGAGCAAGAGCACGAGCAATACGGGTGTAAGAATATTACCGATAATATCAACCACCTTTGACGGTTTGATCGTTAATACCCAAGTCACTGCAAAAAAGATGATAGATGTCCATATAGGGCTACTATTGGGAAACGATGGCAGGACGCCGACTTCATAGGTCGTCGCGGCCGTTCGTGGAATGGCGATCATTGGACCAATACAAAGCATAATCACACTTCCTAAGATTGGTGCTATGCCATTATTGATTCTATTTCCTAAATCATTGAACGTATCGCCCGAATTGACGATAGATAAAATTCCAAAGAAGGGTAGTAAAATGCCGGTTAATCCGAAGGCGAGTATGGTTATCCAAACGTGGTTTCCAACTTGTAAGCCGATAAATGGTGGTAATAAAAGATTGCCAGCTCCAAAAAACATGGCAAATAGAGCAAATCCGATGGTAATGATATCTCCGGTCTTTTTCAAAATAGGGGTTTAAGTAAAAAATAAATCAACTAATTGTTTTGCTTCCTTCACGTCATGCACTCGAAGTAGCTGGACGCCACGTTCGAGCAATAAGGTGTTCAGGGCGGTTGTACCCGTTAATACTTGGTCTGCTGTCGTATCTAGTTTTTTGTAGATCATAGACTTTCGCGAAACTCCGCCTAAGATAGGCAATCCAAAGTAATGAAGCTCATCAACACGTAATAATAGTTCATAATTCTGAGGGATAGTCTTCGCAAATCCATATCCGGGATCTAGAATAATGTCTTTAAGGCCTAAAGCACGGAGTGTCGCAACTCGCTCGCCAAGGAAATAGGCTACCTCATTCACAACGTCTTCATATTCTGTTAGGCTCTGCATTGTCTGTGGTGTCCCGCGCATATGCATCAGGATGTAGGGCACCTGTAACCTCGCTACGGTTTCAAACATTTGCTCATCTAATGTGCCTCCCGACACATCATTGATGATGTGTGCACCAGCCTGAATACAGGCGTCGGCTACATCAGCACGAAAAGTATCAATGGAAAGTATGGCTTCAGGATACTTTACAGCAATGGCCTCGATGATAGGCACCGCACGATCTATTTCTTCTGCTGCGTCAATGGTTTTTGCACCAGGGCGGGTAGAATAGGCTCCAATATCGATAATATCAGCACCTTCCTCCAATATCTGTTGTGCCCGAATCAATGCAGCCTCGACTTGAATGTATTTTCCACCATCGTAAAAACTATCGGGAGTAAGATTCAATATTCCCATAATTTTCGGACGATCGAAGGTCATTAAACGACCCTTGAGATTGATGCTTTGGGCGGGAGATGTTTGGAAGATAGGCATGGAGATAGGGGAGATAATGAAATTAGTTAATTCAATAAATCGCGCTTTTCTTGCTGTAATTGTATAGAGCCCTTTAACAAAAGGGCTCTCAATATGTATTTAGAACAATTTATGAATTGCTCTTAAGCATTTCATAAAACTAGACTCAGTAATTCGAGCTGCTTATTTTACGACAAGTACACCGTCTGCTACCACAGAGATATCTTGTTTTGGTTTATTGATCTTGGCAATCTCTTCTTTGCTTTTTCCCATGTCTTCAGCATAGTGTTTTTGCCATTCAACAGTTGTTTCTTTAACTTTCGCCTTACCAGCAACAACGACAGTTTTTCCGATTAAATCTTCAGGAACAAAGTATGCATAATCAGTAAAACGTACCATGATAGGCTCTTGGTCCCCTTCTCTTTTCAGCGTTAGGAAACATCCTTTTTTCTTACATACCTGAACAACCTGACCCTCGATTTTACCGTCGAATGTCTTGCTTTTCGCTAAGTTTGACTCTAGCTTCTTAACAGAAACTGCGCCGTTTTTGTCGATTTTCTTACCATAGTTTACTCCAACTTTAGCCGGTTGGATTTTGCTTTGCGCATGGCTCATGCCGATAAACGCAAATACACAAACTAGCAATGTAATTAACTTTTTCATATCTATTTTCGAATAAATTCAAACTTGCCGCTCGCATCGATCTTCATAATTGTAGAAGCCTGATGTTTGCTCATATCCGTTTGACCATATTGCACAACGTAATCCACGCCTTCTTTGATCTCATCAGCGATCTCCGCAAAGTTCTGCGCGGTTGCATCGCCCGAGATATTGGCTGAGGTAGAAACTATTGGCTTTCTGAAACGTTGAATCAACTCCTCGCAAAATGGATGTTGAACCACGCGAATTCCAATACTACCATCTTCAGCAACAACATTTGGCGCTAAGTTCTTCGCCTTGTTATAAATAATGGTCAATGGTTTGTCCGCAACTTCAATCAATTGATAAGCGACTTCGGGTACCTCCTGTACATAGCCCTCGAGCTGATAATCATTCCCTAAAAGAACAATCATGCTCTTCCCCTTATCGCGACCTTTCAATGCAAAGATCTTCTCGACGGCTTCTGGATTCGTCGCATCGCAACCTATACCCCAGATCGTATCAGTCGGATATAAGATGATTCCACCAGCCTTCAAGGTGTCCAAGGCTTGCTTCATATCATCTTTGTCGTACGGAATTCTCATTTCTTATGACCCCAAATCAATTAAACCGCTACGTTATGATCACGTAGAGCGTCGTTCAATGATGTTTTCTTATCTGTTGATTCTTTACGCTGTCCGATAATTAATGCACAAGGAACTTGGTATTCACCTGCAGGGAATTTCTTCGTATAAGAACCTGGAATTACAACCGAGCGCGCAGGAACATAACCTTTGTACTCCTTAGGCTCCGGTCCAGAAACATCGATAATTTTTGTTGAAGCGGTCAAAACTACGTTTGCGCCTAATACGGCTTCTTCCTCTACACGAACGCCTTCTACAACGATTGCTCTCGAACCTACAAATACGTTGTCTTCAATAATAACTGGTGCCGCCTGTACAGGTTCTAAAACTCCACCAATACCAACACCACCACTTAGGTGTACATTTTTACCGATCTGCGCACAAGAACCAACCGTAGCCCACGTATCAACCATAGTTCCTTCGCCTACATAGGCACCGATGTTAACATAGGAAGGCATCATAATCACGCCTTTAGACAGGTAAGCACCATAACGAGCAGAAGCACCAGGAACTACACGAACACCTAGTTCCTTGTAATTAGTCTTCAACTTCATTTTATCGTGGTAAACAAAAGGCTCATTCTTGATTACTTCCATATTGCGGATAGGGAAGTATAAAATCACAGCTTTCTTGATCCAATCATTAACGAACCATGTTTCGCCCATGGGCTCAGCAACGCGAAGTTCACCTTTATCTAAGTGTTGAATCACAAATTCAACAGCTTCATAATATTCTTTATATTCTAATAATTGTCTATTTTCCCAAGCTTCTTCAACTAGTTTCTTAAGGATTGTGCAGTCGATCATAACTATTGTAAACTAAATTTTGTTAATCACAAATATGGAGATTTTTACTGATATGTCGGTCAAAAACAGGCTAAAATTAAGAAGATATGTATATTTTTGTTAAATGGCAGAAGCAGAAAAATTAAGGATCGATAAGTATTTGTGGGCGATTCGTATTTTTAAGACACGTAGTTTAGCTACTGAGGCTTGCAAAGCTGGTCGTGTGAAATTGAATGGACAAAATGTGAAGCCTTCTTATGTGGTTAAAGTCGGCGAGACCTACCAAATACAGAAGGGGATTGAGCGCAAGGTCATCTTAGTGACAGGCTTGTTGGAACGTCGTGTAGACGCAAAGACTGCTGTGCAATTCTACGAAGACCATACACCGATAGAAGAAACCTATGCATTCAAATCAACTTTCCATGCCCCAGTATTGAAGCGTGATCGAGGAACAGGAAGGCCAACGAAGAAAGATCGTCGTGAAATCGATGATCTGAAGAGCGATTGGTGGGATAATGAAAATGAGGATTAAACGTAAGAAATCATACTCATTCTATTTATATAGCTGTCTTTTGATAGTTATGTGCTACTCCCATGCCTTTTCTCAAGGTAATAATCAAAAGTTTCCGCTGGACTCTATCGAGCGAGAACTCAACAAAACCTTAAGCCGGAAGACCGCTTACGATAGCGAAAAGGTCGGAAAGCTGAATCAACTTAAATTACGATTAAAACAGGCGAAGACTGATAGCGAGCGCTATGAACTTCAAAAGGCTTTGTTCCATGCTTACCAATCCTATCAAATCGATTCGGCTATTCGCTATGTTTCTGCAAACGAGCAGCTTGCAAATAGCTTGAAGAATCCGAAGTTACAATATGAATCGTCTATACAATTAGCAGGACTGTATTCCTATGCAGGTCGTTTCATTGAGGCAAATGATATTCTTAAAGCCATTCCCCGTGCAACCCTGTCTGCGGACCAGTTGAGCAATTATTTTAGAACATATTCTGATTTTTATTCACATTACGGTCAGAGCACGAACTTCCATGAATACTTTTACCATAGTGGTCGGTATAGAGATTCCTTAGTAACCACGTTGCACCAAGATTCTTACGAGTACAGGCTATCTGCTGCAACCAAGAACCTTTTTGGAAATGATGAGGAAACCGCTGAAAAACAATTGAAGGAACTTCTGACCGAATTGGATGAAACGAATAGAGAGAGAGCGGTCGTTGCCTATCTGATTGGATTAATTTATAAACAGCGGAACGACCTGGATGGCCAAATCTATTACTTTGGGTTGTCTGCACTCACCGATATTAAGAATAGTATTCGTGATAATGCGTCATTACAAAGCCTAGCGTTGGCTTATTTCGAAAAGGATAATATAGATATGGCCTATATTTTTATCCAAAAGGCCATGGAAGATGCGATTTTCTGTAATGTCCGCTTTCGTACCGTTGAAAATTCCTCCTTCTATCCGATTATCAATTCCGCGTTCCAAGAGAAAGAGGCTCAACGCAAGAATGAATTGAAGACACTTCTCTATATCATCTCCGTGCTCTCTATTTTGCTCTTCGTCGTGTTTGTGATTGTCTACTTACAAATGAAACGCCTGAAGGTTGTCCGTAAAGATCTTAAAAAGGTTAATGAGGAGCTGTTTAGCTTAAACGAGCAATTACTGGGAACCAATAGAGATCTGCAGGAAGCAAATCACCTCAAAGAGGAATATATGGCGCAGTTTTTCGAAATATGTTCGTCCTACATTGATAAACTCGACTCCAGTCGAAAAGGTATGCTGAAGAAATTGTCGAATAAACAGTATGAAGAAATCAGCAAAGAACTGAAGTCGCCAAACTTTATTAAAGGCGAGCTGGAAGACCTTTACCATAACTTTGATATTATTTTCCTAAACCTATACCCAACCTTTATTCAAGATTTCAATAAGTTGCTGAAAGAAGACGAGCGGATAGTGCTGAAGCAAGACGAATTGTTGAACTCTGAACTTCGAATTTTTGCATTAATCCGACTCGGAATTTCAGACTCTACCAAGATTGCTCGCTTCCTTCGATACTCCTTGCGAACGGTTTATAACTACCGCGTAAAGGTTCGAAATAAAGTCGAAGGATCGAAAGAAGACTTCGAAGAAAGTATCAAAAGCATAGGAAATCTTAACCTTTAGCACTAAAATAGGGTTACTTTTATCCATTGTAATTCATCGTTAACAATCTGTTTTTTAATAGGTTAATATTGAAATGGGTTACTTTTTTAGTTTAGCCTCCTTGAAATCGATTGAAGTTGCATAGTTGCTCTCTACTTTTGTCTAAGAGGAGACTCTACCTAAGTTATTTTAAATCAACAAACAATTATAAATCCTATGAGGCTTTTTACAAAAGTAACATTTGGTCTATTCCTGTTCTTGTTTACTGTGCTAGGTTCCTTGGCTTTCGGTCAGGCTAGCAATACGATTCAAGGTCGAGTAATAGATGCAACAACCCAGGAGCCTATCGCTGGGGCAACGGTTGCTGTCATTGGAGGGGATATCAGATCTTCATCAGATGGTGAAGGACGATTCACATTGACAGGCGTACCGAACAACGCAAGACTTCGCGTATCCTATTTAGGGTATGACAATAAGGAAGTCATCGCACAATCTGAAGACATGACAATTAGTATGACAGCCTCAACGAATGCGCTGGAAGATGTAGTCGTTATTGGTTATGGCTCAGTAAAACGTAAGGATGTCACGACCGCAATTGCCTCGGTATCCTTAGAAGATATCAACGAGCGCCCGATTGTCAATGCTGCACAAGCTATCCAAGGTCGTGCCGCAGGGGTTACAGTCACTCAACCGAGTGGTGCTCCCGGAGGCGGGACAGCAATCCGTATTCGCGGTACAACTTCTTTTAACGGTAGTAACAACCCTACCTATGTCGTTGACGGAGTGCCTGTCGATAATATCGATTTCTTAGCTCCAACCGACATTGCAGATATGCAGATCCTTAAAGACGCATCCTCTGCGGCTATTTACGGTTCGATGGGAGCGAACGGCGTGGTACTAATCACTACAAAAAAGGGTCGCGTTGGAGACGCGAAAATTGGTCTGAATCTGCAAACGACCCAAAATAGAATCACCAGTAAGATCGATCCGTTGAATACGGCACAATATAAAGAGTTGATGGACGAGATCGGTTTAGTTGATCTTCCTGTAAACCTTACAGACCAAACAGACTGGTTTAATGAAGCCTTCCGCAAAGGCGTAACCCAGAACTATCAAGTTTCCGTTTCTGATGGTACTGAAAAGCTGCAATATTTCCTATCAGGAGGTTATCTGAATGAGAAAGGGATCTTGAATACCGCTTTCTTCAGACGCTATAGTTTCCGCGCGAACATTGAAAACGATATCCGTAAATGGTTAACGGTCAATGCAAACTTCTCTTATACCGATAATAACCGCAATGGTGTGTCAGAAGGTTTAGGTTCTAACCGTGGCGGTACGGTATTGTCAGTAATCAACACTCCAACTTACGCGCCGATTTGGGATCCTTATGAACCTAATCGCTATTTCAACGAATTCTACGGTATCAATAATATCACGAGCCCATTAGAAAATATGGCTAGAAGCAAGAATAACCGCGACCGCGAGAACCGTTTATTAGCTGCTGGTAGTGCTGTGGTGAAGTTTATGCCGGAATTGCAGTTCAGAACATCTTTCGCCCTAGATAGAAGAAATGGCTTGAATACGCAGTTCTTAGATCCATATTCTACGGCATGGGGTAGAGAGAACCGTGGTTTAGCATTCGACGGCCGCAATATGAATACCGTGTTGACTTTCGATAATGTATTGACGTATAACAAGTCATTCAACTTACATAACCTGGAAGCCATGGTTGGTAGCTCTTGGGTAAGTTCAGACTATACCAATAGCTATATCAACGCCTCACACTTCCGTGATGATATCATCCAAACGTTAAACGCTGCTAACAAGATTATCTGGGACAACACAGGGTCTGGCGCATCAGATTGGGCAACCATGTCTTACTTTAGCCGCCTGTCTTACAACTACGACGGTAAATACCTTGTGACAGCGAACTTCCGTGGTGATGGCTCTTCAAAGTTAAGCCCGGAAAATAGATGGAAATATTTCCCTTCTTTCTCGGCAGCATGGCGCTTGTCATCTGAAGAGTTTATGCAGGATGTATCTTGGATCAACGACTTAAAGATCCGCGGAGGATGGGGTAAAACCGGTAATCAGTCTGGAATCGGTGATTATTCCTACTTGATGCAATACAATATCCGTCGTATCGAATGGTGGCTAGAGAACCAACAAAATGCTTTGGCGACTATCAGTCCGGCGAACTTAAGAACACGCGACTTAACTTGGGAGACCACTACACAAACCAACATAGGTTTAGATTTCACAGCTTTCCAACAACGTCTGACAGTGAACATGGATTACTATTACAAGTACACTACTGACATGTTGACTTATATCAGCCTTCCAGAAGGTCAATCTTTTGCTAATACGATCCGTCGTAACGAAGCAGAGATGAGCAACCGTGGTTTTGAGGTCAATGTGAATAGCAAGAATCTGGTTGGCGATTTTAAATGGAATACCAACTTTAACATCTCATTTAATAAAAACAGACTTGAGCATCTAGATTTCCAACAGATTTATGATGCAGCAAGAACATCAGATGTTGTCAATGCCAATGTTGTTCGTAATACACCGGGACGCTCCATGAGTAATTTCTATGGATATATCAGTGATGGCGTTGATCCGGAAACTGGCGAGCTCAAGTATCGTGATTTAAACAACGATGGTCGACTTTCGGTATCCGATCGTACCTTCATCGGAGATCCTAATCCGAAATTTACTTATGGTTTAACGAACGACTTATCTTACAAAGGGTTCAACTTAAGTTTATTTATCCAAGGTTCTCAGGGCAATGATATCTTCAATGCCTCCCGTATGGAAACGGAAGGTATGTATGATGGCAAGAATCAAACAACAGCGGTTTTACAACGTTGGAGAGTGCCTGGACAGATTACAGAAGTGCCAAAAGCGAATTTCAATATGTTAAACTCTACTTATTTCGTGGAAGATGGTAGTTATCTACGTTTGAAAAACGTATCACTTTCTTACAATATCAAATCTGAGGTATTGAATAGAGCAGGCATCAACAAATTGCAGCCTTTCGTATCGGCGACCAATTTATTCACCCTAACGAAATACAAAGGATTCGATCCTGAGGTAAATCAATGGGGAAATAATGGAGCAATCCAAGGTATTGACTGGGGAACTTATCCGCAGAGCAAATCTTTTGTTGTGGGATTAAGCATGGAGTTTTAAGATTTAAACTTGCTAATGATGAAAAGAAATTTCAAATATATATTGTTAATGCTAGGTGCAGTAGGCTTCATGGCTAGCTGTTCATTGGATAAAGATCCTTTGGGAGATTTCTCTGATGTAACCGAAGGCATCAACGAGGAAGGAAAAACAGTCGTATTCAAAGATAAGGCAGCGGTGGATAACCAGATGACCACTATCTATAACCAATTGCGGGATAGACAAGAACACTGGTATATGGATCAGTTACTGATTGCTGAAGCTCACTCTGATAATGCTTACGCAGGTACAACAGGGGCAGAGGTCGTTCCCTTTGAGAATAATGGCATCGAGGGTTCTAATTCCGTAATCGAGCGTGATTGGAGAAGATTTATGGAGGATATTGGTCGGGCGAATGTATTGATCGTGAATATCGACTCGGTAACCGATCAGTCATTAACAACGACGCTACGCAACCAATATAAGGCTGAGGCAAAGATATTCCGCGCGATGATCATGTTCGATATGGTGAGGTTATGGGGTAATATCCCAGTAACAACAACTGTAGGTGGCGATATTACAGAGGAGACATTGGAAGAGGTTTATGATGACTACTTCCCGGAACAAAAAACAGAGAAAGAAGCCTACGAGCAAATCGTGAAAGACTTGACCGAAGCGATTCCTTACGCGCCATCAAATAATAGCAGCGATAAAACGAAACTTTCGAAATCAGTTGCGAAAGCGATCCTTGCGAAAGTGTATGCCGAGAAGCCTGTACGTGATTACAGTAAAGTAATTCAATATGCAGATGATCTTGCGGCTGATGGTTTCGATTTGGAAGCCGACTACACGGATTTATTTGGCGTTGTAGAAGGGTCTGCAGATCCTAAGAAACGAAACACAAGAGAGGCAATCTTAGAAGCGCACTACTCACAGGGTAATGGAAACTGGGTGACCTGGATGTTCGGACGCGATTTATCAAACTGGGATAGTAATTTTACCTGGGCAAAATGGGTAACTCCATCCCGCGACTTGATCAAAGCTTTCCAAACTGAGAACGATCAGATCCGCTATAGCGAGTCAATCGTCTATTATCAGACCAGCTGGAGCAACTACTACCCATCGAGCAATTATCCATTTATGTACAAAACGCGTTCTGCATTTAGCAATATCATTAAATACCGTTATGCGGATATTCTCTTGCTAAAAGCGGAGGCCCTAATTATGGGAAATACGGCTAACCTAGCAGCGGCAGCGGAAATTATCGATAAGGTAAGAGCTCGTGTTAAGCTTCCTAAGTTGACCAGCAGCGTCCGTGGAAGCAAAGACGCGATGTTAGAAGCGCTATTGAAAGAAAGACGTTTAGAATTGGCATTTGAGGGGCAGCGCTGGTATGATTTGGTACGCTTAGACAAAGTAGAATCTGTGATGAACAGTGTTTTTGCGAAAGATTCAGGACGTAAACCACAGATCTACCCTTTCAATGAAAACTCGTATAAGATGCCTATTCCACAGGCGATTATCGATCAGAACCCTAAAATCAATCAAAACCCAGGTTATTAAAATTGTGAATTATGCTTAATATCAAGAAACTATTATTATTCGGAACTATATATAGCTCAGTGTTGACCGCTTGTGGCAATGATGCCATCAATGTTACGCCGGAGCCGCCAACAGGCCCACAATCGGGGGATGTAAAAATTTATACAACAACGGCATCGCTAAGCCATGATTTCCAAAAAACATTTGTGGACTTCAGCAAAACATCGAATATGTCGCCGAAGACAATCAAATTAGTCGAGGGAACGAAGTTCCAAACGATGGATGGATTTGGCTCGGCGATTACGGGTTCAACAGCGTACAACCTCCTGAAAATGACGGCGGCAGATCGTACGAAGTTCTTAACAGAGACCTTCTCTCCAACAGAGGGCATGGGACAAAGTTATATTCGTATAGCAATTGGTTGTTCGGATTTCTCCTTGAGCGAGTACACCTTGAATGATAAACCAGGCATCGCGAATTTCGCATTGCAGGAGGAGGAGTTAAAATATGTAATCCCGGTATTAAAAGAAATTTTAGCGATCAACCCGAGCTTAAAGATCATGGGTTCTCCATGGACAGCTCCATTGTGGATGAAGGTGAATAACCTGGCTGACCTTGCGCCTTATGAATCATGGACCGGCGGACACTTAAATCCGAAATATTATCAAGATTATGGTACATACTTCGTAAAATGGATTCAAGCGATGGCAGCAGAGGGTATCAAAATTTATTCGATTACGCCTCAGAACGAGCCTTTGAATCATAAGAACTCCGCTTCAATGGTCATGTTCTGGCCAGAGCAACTTGCTTTTGTAAAAACTTCCCTGGGCCCGAAATTAAAGGCGGCAGGATTGACAACGAAAATCTATGCATTCGACCATAACTACAACTATGATGATATGGCCGATCAGCAGGATTATCCGGTTAAGATCTATGAAGATGCGGTAGCAGCAGCATTCTTTGCGGGAGCGGCTTACCACAACTATGGTGGCGATAAAAAAGAACTATTGGATATCCACGATAAAGCGCCAAACAAGGAATTGATCTTTACAGAAACGTCAATCGGTACTTGGAATGATGGCAACAACTTGGCGAAACGTCTGACAGAGGATATGCGCGAGGTTGCTTTAGGCACAGTGAATAACTGGGCTAAAGGCGTAATCGTTTGGAACTTGATGCTTGATACCGATAAAGGGCCTAATCGCGAAGGCGGTTGCCAGACTTGTTATGGCGCTGTTGATATCAGCAAGCATGACTACAAAACTATACGCAAAAATTCACACTACTATATCATAGGGCATCTGTCATCAGTTGTTAAACCGGGGGCGGTTAGAATAGGAACAGAGGGATATTCGGCTAATGGCCTAGTATACTCAGCGTTCAAAAACACTGATGGCAGTTATGCCTTTGTATTGCTGAATGACACAGGCGAGGCAAGTCGCGTAACCTTGAATGATGGTAAGAACCATTTCAGCTATGAAGCACCTGCAAGTTCTGTTGTATCTTATACTTGGAAGCCATGAGAAAATTAATCAATTATTCCTATTTATTGATGCTCTTTTCGATCCTTGTAGGATGTAAAGAAGAGTTCATTGTGCCTACTGGGGGTGGTAGTCCAACCATTGAGATTGTTACTAAACCGAATGCTGCATTCTTTGCGGATAGCATTAGCTATAAAGTGAAGGTCGCGGATCAAGGGGTCGATTTATCGACCTTAAAAGTCGAGCTTTTATACAGTGAGGATGTTGTCGCGAGCCAGACAATCCGCACCAAAGAATACGGAGAATACCAAGGGAAACTATTTGTTCCATTCTTAAAGAATGTTGCAAACGGTACAGCGACCTTACGTTTTACTGTGCAGAACGTGGAGCTTACAAAAACAGAAGCGCTTGCTGATTTACCTTTGACCCGACCGGATTTCCCTTTCTTGAACTTAATTGTTGAAGGTAAAACCTATAAAATGTTGCGTAAAAGAGCGAATCAGTATGAGGTATCTGATAATTTCGCTACTAAAGTGAACGGATATATCGAAGCACCTGCCTTTGGGGCGAACGGCAACACCGTACAATTTGGTTGGGATGGCGAAGCCATAACCCAAGGAGTGACGGCTAATATTCCATTCTCGAATATCATTGAGGGCGTATACCCGATCAGCTTCAATACCATGACTTATCAAGCAAGTCCATTTGTTGCTTACAAATTGAACGGCGAGGATATGACGATGGTTGCAGAAGATGTTTATAGCATCGATATGGATATGGACAAAGATCAGGAGCTGGTTTTCGAAGGTCTTCAGGGCTTAGACACTTGGTGGGTTGACAGCGATTTCTTACGTAAAGACGGTGATAAGTTCTTATTCAACGCCATCAAAGGAAGATACCGCATCACCGCAGATCTGAAGAAGAAGTACTTTATCGTCGAAGCGATGAATGGAAGTAATCTGGCTTCGTTGAATGCTGATGGTACAGGAGCAATCTGGATTATTGGTGAAGGTATTGGTAAACCGAGTGTGGCGAGCAATGAAGTGGGCTGGAACACCGATAAAGCACTTTGCTTAGCACCGATCGGCGGCAAGAAATATCGCGTAACAGTGGTTGCCGGAACGTCGATCAGAGCGAACTCGATCAACTTTAAATTCTTCCATCAAAAAGGATGGGGCGGAGAATTTAAAGACGCGGATATTTCTACGACGAGCGATATTATCTTCGTTGGAAACGGTAGCAATGGACGCGATCCTGGAAACTTAGGTATTGTCAATGGCAAGCAATTAGAAGCAGGAGCAACCTATGTATTGGAAGTCGACCTATCGCAAGGCAACAACAAAGCTGTGTTAACTGTAAACAAACAACAATAGTAATATATTAAACTACGGGGGTTAATTCTCCAACCAAGAAGCTGTCCGAAAGGGCAGCTTTTTTTTGTAGTGGTTAGTAGTAAGTATTTAGTATTTAGACGTTTGTTTTGAACCAGGAAAGGAAGGATGCAAGGGTTGGCAGGATCGTGTATGGCGTTGGGTGATGGGAAGGGCAGCGTTCTATTCATTTTGAAGACGTTTAGTGAAACGTCTCTACGCATTGGCGTCCTGTAGGCTTCTATACAGTTTTGGACTATATAGGTGGTAATTATGACGAACCGCGTAGAGCCCTTTCACTAAAGGGCTCCTGATACGTACATTTTTTACACCATCATCCCACAAATATCTGATCCTGACAACCCTTTTATCCTTCCTTTCCTGGTTCAGAAACGAACCCCATTTTTTCTTTCAACATGATCCTGCCAATCCTAAAATCCTTCCTTTCTTGGTTCAAGACGAGTCTAATGTCTTATATCTAACCTCTAATATCTAATAAACCAACTACTACCCAATCCCCTCGTAAACCCATTGCTCTCCCAATACATAACCAATTCAGAACCATTCTGAAAGGGCTTTGATTTGGGTTTATATTGGGCGATAAAAGGTTTTGACTCTTTTTAGGTCGCTGTTTCTATTTATTCGCATTTATATTAAAAAACTGCTAATTTGGACTTAAATAAACCTCACATGAAAATACGTTCAGCCGTTATGGCGATTTTAATTTTAGGCATTATGACGCTGTCTTCCTCTAGTTTTGCACAGAAAAAAGCACCCACAAAATATATTTTAGTCATCCATGGTGGTGCTGGAACCATCTTGAAGAAAAATATGACCGATTCGCTTGAAAAGGCCTATATAGCGGTTTTGACGCAGGCTTTGGAGACTGGATATAAACAATTGGCGGCGGGTAAATCGAGTTTAGATGCCGTGGAAGCCACGGTACATGTAATGGAAGATTCCCCTTTGTTCAATGCAGGGAAGGGTGCTGTATTTACCAATCAGGGGAAGAACGAAATGGATGCATCGATTATGGAAGGCGCAACGTTGAAGGCAGGTGCTGTTGCGGGGGTTACAACAATTAAGAATCCGATATCGGCAGCTCGTGCTGTGATGGAAAAATCAGAACACGTGATGATGATGGGAGCAGGGGCTGAGGAGTTTGCCAAGCGTGTGGGCCTGACCATCGTCGATCCTTCGTATTTCTGGACAAAATCACGTTATGATGCTTTGCAGAATATCTTGAAACGCGATGCAGAAAAGACGGAATTAGATCATTCAAATCCGCAAACATCGATTGCTCCATTCGTAAAGGATGAGAAATTTGGAACTGTGGGCGCTGTCGCATTAGATAAACAAGGTAATCTAGCCGCTGCAACCTCTACCGGCGGGATGACGAACAAGAAATTTGGGCGCATAGGTGATTCTCCGATTATTGGAGCGGGCACCTATGCTGATAATAACAGTGTTGCGGTGTCATGTACCGGCTGGGGTGAGTTCTTCATTCGTGCAAATGCTGCCTATGATGTTGCTGCCCGAATGAAATATGGGAAAGCTTCCTTGAAGGATGCTTCGCAGCAGGTCATCGATCGTATAGGTAAGATGGGTGGCGATGGAGGTTTGGTCGCCTTGGATAATAAAGGTCAGGTGGCCATGCCATTCAATACCGAAGGCATGTACCGCGGAACGGTGACCGAAGATGGAAAGATAAGTGTAGAGATCTATAAATAGAAAAAGAAATCCCTGAGCTGCTTACTCAGGGATTTTATAATAATTGATATAGCGAACAATGCTATTGGCTCTTCGATTGATATAGGCCGATGGTCTTCTTGCATCCCACTTTTGTGGACTTGGCAAAATGGCAATGATAAGCGCTGCTTCCTTTTTCGTTAAGCTTTTGCCCGATTTGTGGAAGTAGTATTGTGCGGCAGCCTCAGCGCCATAAACGCCTTGCCCCATCTCGATAACATTTAAGTACACCTCCAATATCCGCTTCTTGCTCCAAAATAACTCAATCAAGCCAGTAAAGTATGTCTCCAAACCCTTCCGCAGCCAGGAGCGCTCCGGCCAAAGGAATACGTTCTTCGCCGTCTGCTGGCTGATGGTGCTTCCACCACGCAATTTCTTGCCTTCCTGATTTCTTTCAAAAGCCTTTTTTATCGCATCGGTGTCAAAACCATTGTGCGTCATGAAATGCGCATCCTCGCCAGCGATTGCTGCGCGCTTCAGGTTATCCGACATATCTTCATAGGCGAGCCATTTCCTGTCAATCTTCCATTCCTTACCGGCTTCCTTACGTTCAAAACCGCGTTGAAGCATTAAATATGTAATTGGTGGATTAATAAAGCGTAAGGCAATCACCCAGAGTATGGTAATTGCAAAAAAAGCTAATATCCCCTTGAGAACCCAACTCAGGGTCTTCTTGGATAAAGAGGAATTGGATTTTGGTTTGTTTTGCTTTCTCTTGTTTGTATTCGTAGCACGCTTAATAGCCATCTGCACTAATTTTGATGCAAAGCTACTAGGTATTTTTTAATTTCCATGTCATAAACAATAATCTTCCCGCATTTTTGAACTGCTCTGCACCGCTCGCCTGTCCATCTTCATCCCGCGACTCTCAATCCTGCAAAGTTGTAAAATCTAAAATCTAAAGTCGTACCTCTAATGTCTCACATCTAAAATCTCATATCTAATGTCAGCTCTAAAATCTTTGGCAAATCGGCACAATTCTCCTATTTTTACAGCTTAGATAAATAAAGAGACTACCTTGGCAAAAGAAAAGAAGCAAACCCCTTTAATGCAGCAATATAACACGATTAAGGCGAAGTATCCTGGCGCGTTATTGTTGTTTAGAGTGGGCGATTTTTACGAGACATTTGGAGAGGATGCGATGAAGGCGGCCAAAATATTAGGAATCGTTTTAACGAAGCGTGGGAATGGCTCGGAATCGGAGACTGCTTTGGCGGGATTTCCGCATCACTCATTGGAGACCTATTTGCCGAAGTTGGTGCGTGCAGGACAGCGGGTTGCCATTTGTGATCAATTGGAGGATCCTAAGCAGACCAAGACAATTGTGAAGCGTGGGGTGACAGAATTGGTGACGCCAGGGGTCTCCTACAACGAGAATATCGTTCAACAGAAATCGAATAACTATTTGGCATCCCTGTTTATCGATAAGCAGAGCATTGGCATCTCTTTTTTGGATATTTCAACGGGTGAGTATCTGGTTGCACAGGGCAGTTTTGGCTATATCGATAAATTGCTTCAAGGTTTTAAACCAACGGAAATTATTCTTCCGAAAAAACAATATAAAGAATTTGTGGAGCATTTTGGCTCTTCCTATTATACCTATACGCTAGACGAATGGCCTTATACAGGTGACTATGCAACGGAATGCTTGTTGAAGCATTTCGAAGTCAATTCGATGAAAGGCTTTGGTATAGATCGACTGCCAGTTGGTATCATCGCTGCGGGTGTAGCCCTACATTACTTGAATGAAACGGAGCACCGTAATCTACAGCATATATCGAACATCTCGCGGATCGAGGAGGATCGGTATATGTGGCTGGATCGCTTTACGATTCGGAATCTGGAGTTGATCGGCTCGCAGAATGAAAATGCAACTACGCTTTCGGACGTTTTAGATGAGACCTCCTCACCGATGGGGGCGCGTTTGCTGAAACGCTGGATCGTGATGCCGCTGAAAGATGTAAAGTCGATCAACGAGCGTCTGCAGGTGGTTGAATATTTCCATAAGCACCGCGAATTGCGCGAGCAATTGATCGGCGAGATCAAGCAGGTCGGCGATTTAGAACGTCTGATCAGTAAGATAGGCTTGCAGAAAGCAAACCCACGTGAGATAAGCCAGTTGAAGCGGGCCCTGTACGCGGTAGAGAAATTAAAGACATTATGCGATGTACCGGCATCAGAGTCTTTACGCATTATCTCGGAGCAATTGAATCCTTGCGTTTTGATACGTGAGAAGATTGAGTCGACCATACAAGCCGAACCTCCTGTAGCGCTGAACAAGGGTAATGTAATTGCTGATGGCGTTGATGCGGACTTAGATAAATTGCGTAAGGTGGCTTTTGGAGGTAAGGATTATCTCTTGGAGATCCAAAAGCGCGAATCGGAAGCGACGGGCATTCCATCGTTGAAAATTGCCTTCAATAATGTATTTGGCTATTATTTAGAAGTTACGAATACACATAAAGACAAGGTTCCTGAGGGTTGGATCAGAAAGCAGACTTTAGTGAATGCGGAGCGATACATTACCGAGGAACTTAAAGAATATGAAGAACAGATTCTAGGAGCTGAAGAGAAGATTCAGCAAATAGAAAATAGATTATACGGCGAACTCTTAATTTCAATTGCGGAGTATATCAAGCCGATTCAACTGAATGCGCAATTGATTGCGAAACTGGATGTGTTATTGAATTTCGCGACCATCGCGGAGAAGAATTTCTACGTGAAACCGGAAGTCAATAATAGCAAAGCCTTGGATATTAAGGGCGGTAGACATCCCGTTATTGAGAAGAACCTGCCTATTGGTGAGGATTACATTACTAACGATACCTACCTGGATCCGGAGACACAACAAATCATCATTATCACCGGTCCGAACATGGCGGGTAAGTCTGCCTTGTTGAGACAAACGGGATTAATTGTGCTGATGGCTCAAATTGGATCGTTCGTGCCTGCCAAAGAAGCAGAGCTAGGGGTAGTGGATAAAATCTTCACCCGGGTGGGTGCTTCTGACAACCTGTCCTCGGGCGAGTCGACCTTTATGGTGGAAATGAACGAGACAGCGAGCATCATGAACAATCTTTCGGATCGTAGTCTGATCTTATTGGATGAGATTGGTCGTGGCACAAGTACTTACGATGGTATCTCCATTGCATGGGCTATTGCAGAATATTTACATTCGCATCCTGCGGCGCGCGCAAAAACCTTATTCGCAACGCATTATCATGAGCTAAATGAGCTTTGTAACTCCATGCCTCGTATCAAGAATTACAACGTCAGCGTGAAGGAAGTGAACAATAAGGTCATCTTCCTGCGTAAGTTGGTTCCTGGCGGATCGGAGCATAGCTTCGGTATCCACGTAGCCAAGTTAGCTGGTATGCCGCCAAAGCTTATCGGACGTGCGAGTGAGATTTTGAAACGTTTGGAGCAGGAGCGTACCGGTGGAGAGAAAATCAAGGATAGCATGCGGAAGATTCAGAAGCAGGCGTATCAGCTGCAGATGTTTGCGATAGATGATCCAGTATTGGAGAAGATTCGTGATATGCTGAACAATCTGGATGTCAACACCCTGACACCGGTAGAAGCGTTGATGAAGTTGGATGAGATTCAGCGCTTGCTGAAGAATTAAGGAATCGATCGATGGGAAGTATTTTCCAATTTAAGCAGTTTGCGGTAGATCAACAGGATTGCCCCATGCGCATCAATACGGATGGCGTGATTCTGGGCGCTTATGCGTCTGCAGATTCCCCACAGCATATTTTGGATATTGGAACGGGGACCGGTGTGATTGCTTTAATGTTGGCACAGCGCTTTGAAGACGCTACGGTTACCGGGGTAGAGATCGATGAACTAGCCGCGCATACCGCCAAAGAGAATTTTACGGCATCTCCATTCGTAGATCGTTTAGAATTGGTGAACTCCGATATTTTCCTTTGGAATCCCTCAATTAATTACGACCTGATTGTTTCGAATCCACCTTTTTACATCAATTCCCTGCACAACCCCGATGCTAGACGTAAAACGGCCAAACATACGGATGTTGCGTTCTTCGAAGGTTTATTACGCTTCGTCGCATTACATTTAAAGAGTACTGGGAAACTGCAGATAATCGTTCCTGTGGAGCTTAAAGACTTTCTGGTCAGCATGGCAGCAACTCAGGGTTTACATTTGCTAGAGGAGCTTAAAATACGTTCATTCGACGACGCAGAGCCCATTCGCTTAATCTTAAGCTTCGCGAAAACGCAGATAATAGAAATTTCATCGGAAAATTTTGTGATCTACAGGAATCGGGGCGAGCATTCAGATGCCTATAGACAATTATTAAAACCCTTCTTTTTAGCTTTTTAGAAATGAAGATAGGACTGATATCGGATACACATAGCTACTTGGACCAAGCGGTATTTACCTACTTTGAGCATTGCGATGAGATTTGGCATGCTGGTGATTTCGGAAGTATGGAGGTCATTGAACAACTGCGTGATTTTAAGCCCTTGCGTGGCGTATTTGGTAATATAGACGATAAGGCTATTCGACTAGAATATCCAGAAAACTTGCGCTTCCACTGTGAGGGTGTTGATGTTTGGATGACGCATATCGGTGGTTATCCAGGGAAATATTCGCCTTTGGTTCGTGAGGAGATCAAGAAAAACCCGCCCAAGCTTTTTATATGCGGACATTCCCATATTCTGAAGGTTCAATTTGATCAGAAACTAGGTTTATTGCATCTCAATCCGGGTGCTGCCGGGAAACAAGGCTGGCATCAAGTCAGAACACTGATGCGCTTTGACATTAATGGCGATAAGATTGAAAATTTGGAAGTGATTGAGCTGAATCCGCGTTATTAGACCTATAAGCTATCGCGGACTTCAATTAAGAAACTCTTTAGTTTTTCTAGGGAATCTACCACACGTTGGTTTTCTTTCGCTTCGTTCTTGTTGCTACGTAAGAAGTCGCGCGCACCTTGAAGGGTGTACCCTTTATCTTTTACTAAGTTAAAGATGATCTTGAGATTAGAGATATCATTCTGCGTGAACAGGCGATTTCCTTTTTTGTTCTTCTTAGGTTGTAGGATATCGAACTCACGCTCATAGAATCGGATTTGTGAAGCATTAACGCCGAACATTTCGGTTACCTCTCCCATTGTATAATACAATTTATTAATTTCTCGATCTTTATAAGGCATGTGTTTCCGCGTTGATGATATTAACAAATATACAACCTAGTTTTGAAAATCAAAAAAAGCGAGCCTTTTATAAAGTTGGTACCTATTTTGTAAATTTAACAGCATGAAAGGTAAGGTGATTGTCAGCAGCTTTTGGACTCGTTTTTTTTCCTTCGGAAAAGCACAGGCCATTACGATATTCCCCTTCATCTTTCTGCGCTATCGTATCGATAAAGCGGATAAAATCCTTATAAACCACGAAAGGATACATATTATCCAAGCCCTCGAGCTGCTCGTCATCCCTTTCTATATCTGGTATCTCAGCGAGTTCTTATATCGCTATATTCAACATCGAGACTTTAATACTGCGTATTTCCATATCTCCTTTGAACGTGAGGCTTATAGCAATCAGCACGATATGAACTACCTGAAGAAAAGGAAGCGATTTGGGTTTTTGGCATATTGGCAATAGATATTAGAGAATAGACATTAGATTTTAGACTTTTCCGGTATGGTTTATTTTTTTTACAGGAAAGGAGGGGGCAAGGGGGGATTGTCTTGAACCAGGAAAGGAAGGATGCAAAGATTGACAGGATCCTGCTAATCCTTATATCCTTTTTTTCCTGGTTAAAAACAAACTATCCTTCCTTTCAAAACAAACTACTCCTTCAAATATTGACACCCTTCTACTGTCTTAAATCTAATGTCTTTAATCTTATATCTAATCTAAAATCTAAAACCTAAACGGCGAAACCGGCAATCCTCTGCTGTTAAACAAATTTGGCATAGCTGTCTCGGAGAATCCGAACTTGACAGACACTGGGTTTTTCACTTCTTTGGATTGTACAATCAGCTTATCGCCTTTAATGGTTCCCTTTGCGGGGTAATATTTATTGTCGGCGCCGGCGATTTCCAGTTCGGTGATATCACCCTTGGATTTAAGACCGCCTTCGGCGTAGTAGAAGGATACCTCGATTTGATTCCCTTTGATTTCGTGGGATTTGTATATCGGTGATTTATAGTTTTTGATGGGTTTGTCGTAGACTTCTGCTAATGTCATATCAGATAGGCGTTTTGCAACCTCTTTCTTTTGGTTGGGGTGAATGTTCTTGACATCGTCGACTAAGTCCGTGATGACAACCATTCCAGTTTTTTGGAGTTCGAGGGCAGTTTTTGATTGCAGTTCGCGCAATAGTGCACCTTTTGGTTCACCCTTACTATTGTATGCGTATGGTGCGATCTGAACAAAGTAGAAAGGGAAGTCGTTGTTCCATGCATTTCTCCAGGCGGTTACTAAAGCTTTCATAAGTTTGTCATAGCTAGGGTAGTACCCGACGTTACTTTCGCCCTGGTACCAATACGCTGCAGTCAGGTTGTATCCGGCATAAGGATGGATCATGCTGTTCCATAAAACGCCACCTTCGTGCGGACGATAGGGGTTTACATCCTGCATTTTCGCATATTTCAGTAGAAAAGGGTCATTGACGATCAGGTGGTTTGGCGTCCATACTTCAGCACCCGTTCCACCCCAGCTGGCATTGATGACACCAATTGGGACATTTAATTCCTTATTTAGTTCCTTGGCGATAAAGTATCCGATAGCGGAGAAAGGTTTCAATGTTTCAGCGCTCAGGGTAGTCCAGCTATTGTTGATATCCTCTTGCGGATAATTTGCTGCGATGCGGCTTACTTGTAATAAACGGATATTGGGATTATTGGCCGTCGGCAGCTCGTCCATGATTTCTTTGAGGTTTTGATTCCCGCCCCATTCCATATTAGATTGTCCTGAACATAGGAATACATCACCCAATAGAATATCGTTAAGGCTGATGGTCTCATTATTCGAGATTATTTTTACTTGGTATGGTCCGCCAGCTTGCCCTGCTGGAAGTTTAACCGTCCATTTGCCGTTGTAATCTACTTTAGTCGATACAGTATCTTTAAACCATGATCCGATGACTTTAACAGGTCGATTCGCACCTCCCCATCCCCAGAAATTGATTTCTGTATTACGTTGAAGAACCATGTGGTCGGATAGGAAATGTGGTAAGCGAAGTTGTGCTACAGCAGTTTGCAACATGGCAATGCTGGCAATGAAGCCTAGCGTTAGTGATTTTAGTTTCATTGGGTTTGATATAGGTTTAAGTTATAAAAGTAAGAAAAGTTAGGGATTAGCCATCCTGTGCTATCAGGATATTCTTAAGGTCACGGCTATTGGGAAATCAGTTGATTCAATGTGTGGGAAAGTGGCGTGCAGGAAAAGCTTCTAAAACAACAAAGCCGTCTGAATAGACGGCTTTGTAATATTTTATGCTTCTTGCTTATTTGACTAGCTTCAAGAAGGTAGATACTTTTTCTTTCAATTGTCTTCTGTCAACAATAAAGTCTAAGAATCCGTGCTCTAATACGAACTCTGAAGTTTGGAATCCTTTTGGAAGATCTTTTTTGATGGTTTCTTTGATGACGCGTGGTCCTGCGAAACCGATTAATGCGCCAGGTTCTGCGATATTGATATCACCTAACATGGCGTATGATGCGGTTACACCTCCTGTTGTTGGGTCTGTTAATAAACAGATGTAAGGAAGTTTAGCCTGCGCTAATAAAGCTAGTTTTGCTGATGTTTTCGCCATTTGCATCAATGAGAATGCGGCTTCCATCATACGTGCGCCACCTGATTTCGAAATCAACATAAACGGTAATTTATGCTCGATACAATAATCAATAGAACGTGCTATTTTCTCACCTACTACAGATCCCATAGACCCCCCGATGAAGGAGAAGTCCATACAAGCAACAACAATCTCTTGTCCGTCTAATTTACCTACAGCAGAGCGCAAAGCGTCGTTAAGTCCTGTTTTCGCTTGGCTTTCAACAAGACGGTCTTTGTAAGGTTTTGAATCGACGAAGTTTAAAGGGTCACCAGCTTTAAGATTAGGGAAAAGCTCTGTGTACTCGTTGTTGTCAAATAATATAGAGAAATAGGCGGTAGAACCTATACGGATATGGTAATCGCAGTAATGGCAGACAAACTTGTTTTCTACCTGCTCAACGTTTAAAAGGGGCTTTTTGCAATTGGGACATTTGTTCCACATGCCATCAGGAGCCTCTTTTTTGTTTTCTGTAGCAGTATGAATTCCTGCTTTGTTTCGTTTAAACCAACTCATAGACTATTGTTAATCGGATTACAAATAAACAAAAAATATCTAATATGTAGAGGGTGAAATCGAAATGAAGGATGGTGTGGGTAGGTTATAAATAAAAAATGGGTAAGCCCCCTTTATCGCACCGCTCAACCAAATACCCTTGCTTTGTTCCCAACCTGGGGGAGTCAATGGGAGCTGGTCGTAAAGGACTTACCCACGGCAAAATTAACAAATTTTTAATGTTTCCGAAAACATATTTGCAATGCCGACTTATCCTGCTGACTGTCAGCCAGGAAAAATTACATTTTATCGTTATGATACTCGCCTTTGAGGGCATAATATCCAAATATTCCCAAGCCACAGGATATAATCGGTGTCAGGATAAACAGAATAATAATGCCGAAAACAACATCTTCTTGATGTCCGGATACAATTTTAGGGATACCAAATTTGGCGATACAGAAATATGCGGTTAGAATTGCAAGGACGATCCAAACGATTCCTAATAGTTTTTTTAGTGCTTCCATGTTAATCAAGATCTTTAGCTACCATGTTTTTGTTAATATACAATGCTCCAATAATAAAGCAGACTGCCGATATTATGATCGGATACCACAAGCCTTCTAAATAGAACGTTGGGTTATTTGATAGTTTGGCGTTGCTCGCTAAGTAGGTTGAAACCGCCGGCAACAGGCCACCAAATATTCCGTTTCCGATATGGTATGGCAAGGACATCGAGGTATAGCGGATTTTTACCGGGAATATTTCCACCAAAAAGGCGGCAATTGGTCCATACACCAAAGTGATGTAGATAACTTGGATAAAGATCAGGAATATCAGATAGAAATAATTTGCCCCTTCGATGTGGACTGTGTTTTTAACAACCGTATTGACGCCTTCGCTGTTTTTGCGCTCCACGCCATCCTCGAAGAAGTGCGCTATTTCGGTTGATTTTAATACGGTTCCATCGCTATAGGTCGTTACGCTTGTTGTTGTTTTATCGTATCCTCCTTCCGTCGGTACTTCAACTGGCTCTGACTTTGTCGGTGCGGCAAGTTCTGTTTTGTTTTGCAGATTGGTGACCTGATACATGGCTTCATAAATAGGACGATAGGTCAAGACGGCGAGCAACATTCCTGTTAGCATGACCCATTTTCGACCTACACGGTCAGAAAGCTTACCAAAGACGACAAAGAAAGGTGTAGCAAACAGAAGCGCAATGCCCAGTATCATATCTGCTTGGTCAGAATCCAAGTTCATGACTGTCTTCATATAGCTCATGGAGTAGAATTGGCCGGTGTACCATACGACACCTTGGCCCATCGCTGCACCAAATAGAGCGAGTAATACGAATTTAAGGTTGTATTTGTTACCAAAGCTTTCTTGAAGCGGGTTTTTGGATGTTTTACCTTCTGATTTCGCTTTTTGGAATTCGGGAGATTCATCCATGTTTTTCCGGATCAGGTAAGACACATAAACCATCAAGATGGATAGTAAAAATGGAACACGCCATCCCCAGGTGTCAAACTGCTCCTCACTAAGGAATGCGCGAGTAACTAGGATTACGACGAGGGATATAAAGAGCCCGAAGGTAGCGGTTGTTTGTATCCATGAGGTCCAATAACCTCTTTCGCCTTTAGGAGCATGCTCTGCAACATAGGTTGCTGCCCCCCCGTACTCTCCGCCTAGTGCTAACCCTTGTAATAGTCTCAGAACGAGTACAATGGCGGGTGCAAAGTAGCCTATGCTATCGTAGCTGGGGATACATCCGATGAGGAAGGTGGCACCACCCATCAACACCAAAGTAACCATAAAGGTATATTTACGTCCGATCATATCGCCCAGCCTACCAAAGAATAGTGCGCCAAATGGTCGCACGACGAATCCGGCGGCAAAGGTAGCGAGCGTGGATAAGAACGCTGCTGTGGGGTTGTCTGATGGGAAAAACTTCGTCGAGATGACGATGGATAAACTTCCGAAAATGAAAAAGTCATACCACTCGATGAGTGTTCCTAAGGAGGAGGCGCCGATGACTTTCCAGATTCCTTTCTTACTTACTTGTTCTTGCATTTTAGTTTAGGTTTATTAGGTATTATTCGTTGTTAGTTGTTTTTGTAGACTTTTCCGGGGAGAGCGACGATGTGTCCGGCCATTTCCATTTCGAGTAGCACGATTGCGAGTTTGCTTTGCGGCCAATCGCTGTGGAAGGCAATCTCATCGACACTTGCTTCATCGCTCTCGCGGAGAAACTCATGGACGATTCGTTGGTCGTCGGAGAGGTCGGGCATTAAAGAAAGCTGTATGCCTTTTTCCTTCTTGCCCTCGTCGATATCATGCCATTGCATTAAATCGAGCAGGTCGAGACTATTTCGTATAAGGTGTGCCTGGTTATTTTTGATGAGCTGGTTGCATCCGGCGGAATACAGTTGATCGACGGCTCCCGGATAAGCACAGACATCACGATTATAGTCGTTTGCCAAGCCTGCAGTAATCAGGGCTCCGCCTTTTTCTCCTGCTTCCACCACGACCGTCACATCGGCCATGCCTGCAATAATGCGATTGCGCATGGGGAAGTTATTCTTGTCGGGAATGGTATTGAAGGTGAATTCGGTTAGTAAGGCGCCGTTATTGATGATTTCACGGGAAACATCGCGGTGATGTGCCGGGTAGATTCGACTCAAGCCATGTCCAAGTACCGCTATATTGCTAATATTGCGTTGTACACTGCCCATATGGGCCATGACATCAACCCCCATCGCTAGTCCGCTTACGACCAGAACATCGAGGTCTTTAATACCTTCCAATAGTTCGTCTATGATGCGCTTTCCATAATGTGTGGCATTTCTGGTTCCGACGATGCTGATTACCTTTTGTTTGTTGTAATCTGCATTTCCATAGCTGTAGAGTACAAGCGGGGCATCATCACCATGCCTTAAGCGTTGCGGATAGGCTTTGTCTTCTAACCAAAGTAAATCAATGCCGTGTTTTTCAATATGATGAAGTTCTTCCTCGGCCTCTTGAAAACATGCCTTGGTCTGGATTTGTTGAATTACAGAAGTACTAAGTCCGGGAATAGATTTAAGTTCTTGGGTTGAGCTTGCGAAAAGGTCTGCTACATTGCCGAAATAAGCCAACAACAGTCGGCTATATTTAGGGCCAATGCCCTTTATTTTAGTCAAAGCAATCTTTTCTATTGCACTCATAAACGGTTAGTTCTGTTAAAGATAATTAATCAGCTTCCCTTCTGCAAGCCTCTTATTGAATTTTATAGTTAACTTTGTTTTGGATTAAATAGTTGATTATGGAGTTACAAGAGCCCTTTGATATTGAAGTAGGAGAGATTACTTACTCGGTTTTTCCGGATGAGAAAGACACTTATACGGTTTTTAAAGATGGGAAAGAGTATGTGCAGATTATTAAGGATACTGACACCACTTGGTTGAAGCTAAACCCAGAGACAGGATTGCCGATGTTTGGGATGGACGAGGAGATTAATCTGATCGGAACAGCGATTAGCAAAAATTTAGGGTAGTTTTTTGAGCTCAATCTTGCAGCTTTTTATTAATTCCATTGTTCTTTCTGGAACACCTGATCTATGGGAAACGTCTTTGATTAAATCAAGTTTCTTTTCAATATAGATTCCTGACAATAGCTGCGGAGTCTTATTTTGATTATGCTTGGATTTATTAATTTTCATTTCGTACAATATCTAAGTTTATATCTAAAGGTATCTCAAACGTCTTTTCTTTCATATTTAAATTTGAACAAAAAGACGTTAAGTAATTTTTAAGAAAAAACTTTTATGATACTTTGTGAAAATCAGAAGTTTTAAAACAACTTACATTGGAACATAGACTACATACTTTGTATCAAAGAACTCGTCTTTAAAATATGTAGATAGTGGGTGTAATTCTGCCTTTACTCTGGCTTCTTTGATCTCTTCTTTCAAGTCTCCACCTTTTAGATATAATATTCCGTTCGGAATACCATTCTTATCCTGTTTTTCGAATTTATTTCTGATCCAAGGTATAAACTCAGCAAGTCTTGTAACTGCTCTGGAAACCACGAAATCATATTTATAATCGATTTGTTCAGCACGCATATGGTCAGCTTCCACATTGGTTAACCCGATAGCTTCAGCCACGCCACGTACAACCTTTATTTTCTTACCTATCGAATCGACTAAGTGAAACTGCACCTGCGGAAACATGATAGCTAAAGGAATCCCTGGGAAGCCTCCGCCTGTACCCACATCTAGAATGCGCGTTCCAGGGGTAAATTCAGTGACAAACTTGGCTATACCTAGTGAATGCAGTACATGCTTTAGATATAAGCTTTCAATATCTTTTCTGGAAACAACATTGATTTGATCATTCCAGAATGGGTATACTTCCGCGAGCTTAGCGAATTGCTCTTTTTGAGTTTCAGTAAGGTTTGGAAAATGCTGATAGATTATGTCGACTGTTGGATTCACGTTATTTCAATTTGGTTATTATTTCCAACTTACCTGTTGCTTTGAACGATTGAACAGGCCGTTGAAACATATGTAAAAATAATAATATATATCAAGTATTGGGAGCCATATCAAGATGTCTAATACGGCTAGTTTCTTGTAGATAGGATAGAATACGAGGAACTGGCAGATCAGACGAAGTAGGTATGCACTTAGACTGATATACCATAAACTCGGAAATACAGCAAGACACACAAATAGAGCAATATAAAACAAAAGCGCAGTAATCAGTTGGGTCGCCAGCATACGCTTATGCCTTCCCTTGTAAAGTACCGACGCGCCTGCGTGTCTAGCTTTCTGCTTGTAATAGCTTTTCCATGTTAATTTCGGCGCAGAATAAATATGCGCGTCCGGGTGTATGGCAATTTCTACGTTGGATTTCGTCGCATTCTGGTTGACAAACAAATCATCGTCGCCAGACTTGATATGCATATGTGCATTGAAGCCCTTGCCTTTGAAAAATAAAGCTTTCAAATACGCTAAGTTCCTTCCTACGCCCATATAGGCATCCTTTTTCAAGGCATAAGAAAGATAGCTCATTGCTGTATGCGTGGTTTCAAAACGAATGAGTTTATTCAGGAAACCTTTATGTTTAAAGTATGGTGAATAGCCCAATACGACTTCTTTCTTATTCTTGAAGGCCCCTGCCATCTCTTTTATCCAATTGGGACTGTTCGGCTGGCAATCTGCATCACACATGAGTAAAGTTTCATGTTTAGCACCTTTGATTCCTATCGTCAGAGCAAACTTCTTGCTGTGTTTCAATTGCACATGTTCTTTGATCTCTACGACCCGCAATTGCGGATATTGTTCACATAAATCCTTTAATACCCATTTGGTGTCATCTTCAGAGCAATCATTCACTACGATGACCTCAAAATCAGGATAATCTTGCTCCAGAATGCTGGGTAGATATTCTTTGAGATTCTCTTGCTCATTATGCGCACAGATGATGACCGATACGGCCGGATATTCTTCTTGCTCTTGATAAGATTTTACAGTATACCGAGCTAATTTGCTGTAGACAAATAGAATGAAGTATAACTGAAATAATAGAAGGATTGCTAAAATTCCGAAAGGAAAGTAGCTCATTATGATGTTTATGTACAGTTCGGTGTCCATAGAATTGGGGCAAAGATACGGTATATCCGTGCAATTCTGTCGACTGTATGTTAATAAATGCGAATTAAATGAGGCAAATGCGCCACGCTCGAAATTTTATAGTATTTTTGCGCTTGATTAAGGATTAGTATGAAATTTACGCTTCAAGCACAAGATAAACTCTCGAGAGCCAGGGCAGGAGAGATCGAGACCGCCCATGGAACAATAAAAACACCGATTTTCATGCCAGTTGGTACAGCTGGAACCGTCAAAGCCGTGCATCAGCATGAGCTCGTAAATGATATTCAAGCGCAGATTATCTTGGGGAATACTTACCATTTGTATTTACGCCCGGGATTAGATGTGTTGAATAAGGCAGGAGGTTTACATAAGTTCATTAACTGGGACAGACCAATTCTAACAGATTCTGGTGGCTATCAAGTTTACTCATTAACTGAAGTTCGTAAAATTCGCGAGGAGGGTGTTACTTTCCGATCGCACATCGACGGCTCAAAACATTTATTCACTCCGGAGAATGTGATGGATACTCAGCGCGTAATTGGAGCTGATATCATCATGGCTTTTGATGAATGTACGCCTTATCCATGCGACTATCGCTATGCTCGTCGTTCGCTAGATATGACGCATCGCTGGTTGAAACGTTGTTGCGATCGCTTTGATTCAACGGAACCATTGTATGGTTATGATCAGACGCTTTTCCCAATTGTTCAAGGGTCGGTATATAAAGATCTTCGTGAGAAGTCTGCAGAAACCATTGCTTCTTTCAATAGAGAAGGAAATGCAATCGGCGGACTTTCGGTAGGTGAGCCTGCAGAAGAAATGTATGCCATGACTGAAGTCGTAACGAATATCCTACCTAAAGAAAAACCACGATATTTAATGGGCGTCGGAACTCCTGTGAATATCCTGGAGAATATTGCGTTGGGTATTGACATGTTCGACTGCGTTATGCCGACTAGAAATGCCCGTAATGGTATGTTATTTACACAGAACGGTATCATCAATATCAAAAACGAGAAGTGGAAAGACGATTTTAGTCCGATTGAAGCAGAAAGTGATTTATTAGTCGATCAGATTCATACCAAAGCATACCTTCGCCATTTAATCCGTTCTCAAGAAATCTTAGGAGCGCAGATTGCTTCGCTTCATAACTTGCATTTCTACCTATGGTTAGTAGATCAAGCGCGTGAGAAAATCATCGATGGCACGTTCTATGATTGGAAAAATAAAATGGTTAAAATCTTAGGCCAACGCTTGTAATATTGAAATGAACATCATCGATCGTTATATCATAAAGAAATATCTGTCAACATTTGCGTTTACAGTAGCCATCTTTTGTGTGGTTATTGTGATCTTCGATGTTTCAGAGAAGATTGATGATTTCAACAAGTATAAGGCCCCTATGTCGCGCGTATTTCTTGAATACTACGCACTCGGCAGCTTGCCTTTCTTTATCAATATGCTGACGCCGCTGTTCAATTTCATTGCCGTAATCTTCTTTACATCGAAGATGGCGGATCAAACAGAGATTGTTCCAATCCTAAGTGGTGGCATGAGCTTTAACCGCATGCTTCGTCCGTACATGTTTTGCGCGGGGATAATCTTTGCGCTGACATTAGTCTCCAATATCTACATTATTCCATTTACCAACACGATCAAAGTAAATTTTGAGAATGTCTATGTCAAGCCTGATAAGGTCAGCACCTCGTCTACCTCGACCCACATGCAAATCGATTCAAATACCTACGTTTATATGGGTTCTTTTGATACGCAGGGTAAGGTGGGCTATAACTTCTCGCTCGAACGATTCGATGGTGATAAAATGGTTGAGAAACTGATGGCTGATCGGATATCTTGGGATTCTGTTGCTAACAAATGGAGCGTTCATGCCTATACCAATCGTGTGATTGATGGCTTTAAGGAAACGATGGAGTCCGGAGAGAAAAGAGATACCACATTAGACATGCGACCTCAGGATTTCGAAGTGTATGAAAATATCTTCACAACGATGAATCAACTCGACTTGGAGGAGCGTATCGCCAAAGAAGAGATTCGAGGTACTGGAATGATGAACGACCTCTTGTTGGAGAAATATAAGCGACTTATCAACCCTTTTTCAGCGTTTATTCTTACACTTATCGGTGTTTCCCTTTCTTCAAAAAAGGTGAGAGGTGGTATTGGACTAAGCTTAGGACTTGGTATTGGATTAAGCTGTATCTATATCGTTCTAGAGCGTTTCTCCAGTATGTTCTCCTTGAAGGGGGGGCTAGATCCACTAATTTCCGTATTAATACCAAACGTTATTTTCTTATTATTGAGCTTTTATCTACTGAAAAAAGCCCCTAAATAGTTTCTTCGTACATGTCAAAATTGGCAACCAATCGCAATATCCTGATATTGCATTTCACTGTGTTGATTTGGGGATTCACTGGTGTACTAGGTGAATTGATTTCTGTATCCGCGATGCACCTCGTTTGGTACAGGGTACTCATTGCTGCCATCTCCCTATGGGTTTACTTTTTGATTGCGAAGAAGCCTATTCTAGTCTCTAAATCACAATTGATTCAATACCTAGCCGTAGGCATGCTAGTTGGGCTGCATTGGGTGCTGTTCTTTCATGCGATAAAGATCTCGACAGTATCCGTGACACTGGTCACCTTGTCGTCCGTTACGCTCTTTACAGCAATTCTCGAACCTATCATTAATCGGAAGAAGATATCGATTGCCGATATACTCATCGGGCTGGTTATTATTTTCGGAATCTATCTCATCTTTAAATTTGAATTCCAATACTTTTGGGGGATAGTCTATGGGCTATCTTGTGCCTTTTGCGCAAGTATTTTCTCCATCTTCAATGCGCGTATGGTAAAAAAGGGGAGTCCTACGTCCATTACTTTTTATGAAATGATTGGTGCATGGATCGGGGTTTCTATAATCATGCTTATATCGGGACAGTTTGACGAGCAGATGATCTTAAGCCAATCAGATTTAATGTATCTATTAGTCCTTGGTGTTGGATGTACCGCAATAGCCTATGTTCTTGGAGTTGCAGTGATGAGGGAGCTATCCGCCTTCACAGTAGCACTAACCACCAATATGGAACCTGTTTATGGGATTATTCTCGCTTTACTGATCTTTGGACAAAAAGAAGCGATGAGTACAGGGTTTTACTTCGGGGCAATTATTGTTCTTGTAGCGGTGTTTATTTATCCTTATCTTAAAACAAAGTTAAAGTTCTAAACGTCGATTCCTCTTCATTTTTACCAACCCTTTCAATAATTTTGATGAAATAGGGCGATGCGCTCGGGAAATTTAAGCCGGAGCTCCCGATATATTCTACTGCCTTTTAAATTATTTAATTTTTCTTAACCAATGTAAGTGTCGATGTAATACTACAATTAGTTAATAATATCCTATCGCTTACTCTACGAAATCGATTTCGTAATCTTTTCTTCTTGTCGGGTAAGTGATTTCACTGTATCTTTTTCAAAAAATTTACAAGAGTTATTTTTTAAGGTTAAAAAAATAAGTAAAGACTACCTTGTAAATTTAAAAATGCTAGTGTTGCTGGATTTACGCTGGATTATAAAAATGACTTGCGTCATTTTTCCGCACTTAATATTTTCAACAAATAATTTCCAGTGAATTAATAACACTATTATTACCATCACTCGCTAAAACTTGCACGAAAGTTGCAATTAGTTTAGGAGAGTTTAAAAATGCAAACTATAAAAACGGTTAATTTTTAAATCAACGGTTTTTATTCAATAGAATCTCTAACTATTAATTTTCAAAACGAGAAATGAGGCTGCTTTTCACACAAGCAGCCTCTCTTTCTTTATGCTTTTACCGTTCTGTCATCTCTGAATAAATATTCCATTGATTTTGGTATTGTATCACCAAGATGTTCGATTAAATCGTAACTTTGTACCTTTACAAAAAGCTGAAATAATAAGTTGCCGAGAGGGTAACGAATCAATAGAATAATATGGCAAATATCGTAGCAATTGTTGGAAGACCGAATGTTGGTAAATCTACCTTATACAATCGATTAACAGAAAGTCGTAAGGCTATCGTGGATGACTTCAGTGGAGTAACCCGCGATCGTCATTATGGACAAGCCGAGTGGATCGGCAAGAAATTTACAGTAATAGATACTGGTGGTTTTGTACATGGTTCAGACGACGTATTCGAAGCGGCAATTCGTGAGCAGGTTCATATCGCTATCGAAGAAGCTTCTGTCATCTTGTTTGTCGTTGATGTAACAACAGGTGTAACAGACTTAGATGATGAGATTGCCGATATCCTACGCCGTAGTAAAAAGCCGGTATACATTGTCGCTAACAAAGTAGACAGTGCGAAGCAGGCGAATGACTCGGCAGAGTTCTATTCGTTCGGACTTGGCGAACCTTATGATATCTCATCAATGACCGGATCCGGAACGGGTGAGTTATTAGACGAGGTGGTTAGCCATTTCGAATTGGAAGACGAAGAAGAATCCACGCTACCTAAGTTTACAATCGTTGGTCGTCCAAACGTGGGAAAATCCTCGCTAACAAATGCGCTATTAGGTAAGGAGCGTAACATCGTTACGCCAATCGCTGGTACTACACGTGATGCCATCCGCATCCATTACAATCAGTTCGGACATGAATTCTTGTTAGTGGATACTGCAGGTCTTCGCCGTAAGTCGAAGGTGAATGAGAACATCGAGTTCTACTCCGTAATGCGTACAATCAAGGCCTTAGAGGATTCTGATGTTGTTATCTTGATGATTGATGCCAAGGACGGTATTGAAGCACAAGATATCAATATCTTTCACCTGGCAGAGAAAAACAAAAAAGGTATTGTGATTCTTGTTAACAAATGGGATACCATTGAGAAAGATCATAAAACAGCGAAGCAATTCGAAGACACCATCCGTAAGAAGATTGCTCCATTCTCCGACGTCCCTATCTTATTTACTTCCGTAACAGAGAAGCAACGTATCTTCAAGACTGTTGAAACGGCGATGGAAGTGTATAATAATAAGACGAAAAAAATCCCTACGTCGAAACTAAACGACGTGATGTTGGATATCATTGAAAACTTTCCTCCACCATCCACAAAAGGGAAATATATTAAGATTAAGTATGTAACACAGTTGCCAGGCAGATCTCCAATGTTTGCTTTCTTCTGTAATCTTCCTCAGTATATCAAAGATCCATATAAGCGTTTCGTTGAAAACAAACTGCGCGAGAACTTTGATTTCTCAGGAGTTCCTATTCAAATATTCTTTAGACAAAAATAAGCTACCGCCAATCGTATGCAGCACAACTTAGTATTGTACAATACCCTGACTCGTAAAAAGGAGAAATTCGAACCTATACACCCCAACTTGGTTGGTATGTATGTTTGTGGTCCGACTGTTTACAGTGATGTACATTTAGGGAACTGTAGAACCTTCGTGTCGTTTGATCTTATCTTTCGCTACCTGCTTCATCTAGGGTATAAGGTGCGTTATGTACGCAATATCACAGATGCGGGACACTTAGAAGGAGACAATGACGAGGGCGATGATAAGTTTGCAAAGAAGGCGAAATTAGAGCAGCTGGAACCCATGGAAATTGTACAAAAGTACACCATAGGCTTTCATGATGTTTTGCGCTTATTCAATACCATACCACCGAGCATTGAACCAACGGCAACGGGACATATTTCCGAGCAGATCGAAATGGTTCAACAGATCATAGCAAACGGATATGCTTATGAGGTGGATGGCACAGTTTATTTTGATGTAGAAAAATACGTTAAAGAACATAACTATACGATCCTAACGAATCGTAATCTAGAAGATCTGTTAAATAACACGCGCGAGTTGGGCGGACAAGATGAGAAGCGCGGTCGTCTAGACTTTGCATTATGGATTAAGGCTAAACCAGAACATATTATGCGCTGGCCATCGCCTTGGGGCATAGGGTTCCCCGGTTGGCATATCGAATGTTCCGCCATGAGCAGAAAATACTTAGGCGATCAGTTCGATATCCATGGCGGCGGAATGGACTTGGCGGCTACTCACCACACCAATGAAATCGCACAATCGCAAGCTTGTAACCACACGACTCCAGCGAAATACTGGATGCATACCAATATGCTTACCGTCAATGGAGCGAGAATGTCGAAATCCGCAGGGAATGGCTTCTTGCCGGGCGAGCTGTTTACAGGAGATCATCCTCTATTGAATAGAGGCTATTCGCCGATGGCAGTGCGCTTTTTTATGCTGCAAGCCCATTACAGAAGCACTTTAGATTTTTCAAACGAAGCTTTGGACGCTGCTGATAAAGGATTTAAGCGCCTAATGACGGCGATCAGCTTGCTCGATAAGATTACGGTATCCGCTAAATCTAACTTTGCAGATCTAAAAGCAATTAAAGAGAAATGCTACGCCGCGATGGACGATGACTTCAACAGCCCGGTACTTATTGCGGAGTTATTTGAAGTGGTTCGTATCATCAACTCGATTTACGATGGTAAGCTAACAATCAACCAGGCTGATCTGGAAGACTTAAAAAGCTTTATTCACGCCTTCGTATTCGACATCCTAGGATTGAAGGATGATCAATTAGAAAACACAGACAACGTCGATGATTTGATGCAAATCATCATTGACTTGCGTAACGACGCTAAGAAAAATAAAGACTTTGTTACCTCAGATCGTATCCGCGAACATCTAACTGCTATCGGTATTCAGTTGAAGGACAGCAAGGATGGAACACTTTGGAATAAGATTTGATTAGTAAGGTAAAATTTGTACAATGATTAAAAAAAAGGCCTTTACTGTATTAACAACTGCATTAATAGCCTTATCAAGTTATGGTCAATTACCAGACAAGATAGGCGGACTGTTAACAGTAGATAGAACGGCAGCAAATCTTTCAAAAACTGAAAATCCACATACCGGATTAAAATACATGGTAGACAAACAGTCTACTTTCTTCGTGCCATCACCGGTAAACGCGGTAAACTATTTAGATAATCGTCCGAATATTCCAGATGTATTGACCTGGAACCCCAACTTCGTATTGGTATCCCGAAGCTTAGATTGGGGCGTAACGTCAGGACCTTTAGAGTTTCAAAAAGTTGGCGCCATCAAACGCTACGGCCAGTACTTAACCGTATGGAGAAGAGATAAAAAAGGAAACTGGAAAGCGCATATCCGTGCGGAAGTAGAAAACTTCGGAAAGGGCAAAGCAAGCCCATTAGAATATTACGAGCCGGATGATAAGGCTTATCTTAAGCATCGCTCGGATAAGCGATTGGCACAGCGTGAAGAAGTCGTTCTACAAACGGACGAATTGTTCTCCACAATCTTAAAAGCGGACACCAGAACGGGCTATAACGAGTTTATGGCAGATGACGCACGCTTTTACTTTCCTTGGCAATCAGAAATCGAAGGCAGAGACAAAATATTAGCATTCCTGAAGAAAGAACGTATTGAGATCGATACGGACCCTACTGGGGTAGGACGAGCGTATAGCGGTGAATTTGCCTATACGAACGGAACGGCAACAGTCGGCATGAAAGATAAAGTCGTTAAGTTTAATTATGTGCGTATCTGGCAATTGAAAGAAGACTTCCAGTGGAAGGTGATCTTAGAAATGATGTTCGAGAGATAATCGACAAAAGAGACATAAAAAGAAAAGCGAACCAATCGGTTCGCTTTTTCTTTTTATCTATTAGCCGTCTACTTCGCGGCGATATCATTATCGGTAGGAGTAAGCCATACTTTTAGTTCTTCACATTGCTGGAAATCATCGCTCACGTGTACAAAAGTTGCTTTGGTCTTTTTCTCAAACCACTCGCTCAGCTTTCTACGGGTCTTATCCTCTTGAGCAGCCTCTTGTATCTTGGCAAAATCTTGCTCCAAGCTTGCTTTATGTGGGGGAATACGGGTTTTTAAGTAATTGAACTTGTAAGCCACTTGTCCTGTTCTATCCGTAAATTGGAACGGCTTCGAGTATTCTCCAGGTTGTAATGGATCAATCGCTACGAACAATTCCTTCTCTAACATATCCACCGGGATAAGTGTCGTTCTGGATTGCGACTGTTCATTGATTACCATACCCCCGTTAAATTTTGTCTCTTTATTATCAGAGTATAACGAAGCAGCTGTATGGAATGGAAGTTTCCCTGAAGATACTTTATCATAGATACTATCGATCTTCGCTTTCGTGCGCTCTAAGCTAGCTGTGGTTGGCTTAGTTTTGATCAAGACGTGTCTTACATTCACCTCTTCACCACGGCGCTCTAGCACCTGTAGGAAGTGAAATCCGAACTGTGTCTCAAACACCGGTGAAACTTCACCTTCTTTTAATTTGAAAGCCATTGCCGAGAATTCTTTTACATAGGCATCACGTGTTGCGAAACCTAACTCACCACCGTAAGGGGCAGAACCATCTTCAGAGTAGAAACGCGCAACAGTACCGAAGTCTGTTCCGTCGATTACTTGCTTTCTATATCCCTCCGCTTTCTCACGGAATACATTTTTCTCTTCTTTTGTCAATACCGGATTAACCACGATCTCGCCAATCTCGACCTCTGTATTGAAACTAGGTAAGCTATCCTGATTCAAAGCCTCGAAGTAGCGTTTTACTTCTTGTGGTGTAATCGTGATTTTCTGAACGATTGTACCCTGAAGCTTATTAGCCTTCAATTGTTCAGAAAGAATAGGTCTCATCTCTTCTTTGTACTGTAACAAAGAACGTTTTAAGAACCCTTCTAAGCGCTCTTGACTTCCTGCGCGACGAACCATTTCCCGCATACGAGCGTTCAATTGATCATCAACCTCCGATTCCGTTACTTCAACTGAGTCGATTACCGCTTGCTGAGCAAGCAATTTTGTCATAATCAATTGTTGTAATGCCGTACATTTGAAATCGTCGTCCGGTGTTCCGCCGTTTGCAAGATACTGCATGTACTGGTTATCAATATCGGATTGTAAGATAATCCCCGAGCCCACAGTTGCAACCACACGGTCAATAAGCCTTTCCTGAGCATTCACTCCGATGGAACAGAACGTCAGTAAAAGTGTTATTATAGTAAAAAGGTTCTTCATTCTTTTATAGTCAATCTAAATGAGATAGTCTAGGGGCAAAATTATTAAATATTATGCCTTTTTTCTACATTTATACCATAATAAATAATATAAATAAAAAACGCTATCCTCACGCTGGCGCTAAAATACCTATTTGAAGATAAACTTACTGTGTTTTAACCATATTTAACAGATGAAAAAGACTTGCCTGATAATACTAATTTCGATGATGACCGCACATTTAACACATGCACAAAACCAACTTGTTCCCATGTTCGTTGGAACCTATACCTCCGAGGGCGGAAGCCGAGGAATTTATTCTTATTTGTTCGATCAGGTCACTGGGAATTCAGATTTGATAAGTGAAGTAGAAACACCAAGTCCATCATTTTTAGCACGAACAGATAAGTTTTTAGTGGCAGTAAATGAGTCGGGCGATGGCAACCAATCGATTTCATCCTTTAACCTGGCTGATGAAACCCTGACCTTCGAAAATAAAGTCTCGACCAAGGGAGGAGCACCCTGCCATGTGCTATTGGGGGATAATGGCCGCTATGCCGTCGTTTCCAATTACTCCGGAGGATCCTTAGCATTATATAGCATTGATGAAAACGGACATATATCCGAAATGGACGATTATCGTGAGTTTAAGGGAAGCAGCGTCGACCCTAAACGACAAACCAAATCGCACATCCACTCGGCGTTTATGGGACCCGACAAATCAATCTATGTCTCTGATTTAGGTGCAGATATGATCTACGTCTTTGACGTCGTAAAAGATGGAACAAAGTACCAATTCAAAGAAAAAGAATTAATTACTGTTACAAAGGGAGGTGGACCAAGACATATTGCATTCCATCCTAAAGGAAAAACGATGTATTCCTTGCAAGAACTAACCGGAGATATCGTAGTTTTTAACAAAGAAAAGAATGGCTGGAAGCAATCGCAGATCATCAATATGATTACCGCAGAATTCGAAGGCCAACATGGCGCTGCAGACTTGAAAATATCACCTGATGGCAAATTCCTGTATAGTACCAATCGTGCTGATGCAAATACGGTATCGGTCTTTGCAATCAAAAAAGACGGTTCCTTAGAATTAAAGCAATTGGTATCTGCCTTAGGGACAGGTCCTAGAAACTTAAATTTAACACCAAACGGGAAGTTTGTCTTGGTTGCCAATCAAGTGACGGATCAAATCGTGGTGTTTGCGAGAGATGCTAAAACAGGCTTGCTGACGGATCACGGTAGAAGAATCGTGCTGTCCAAACCGGTCTGTATTATCTTTTAATCCGTAGCATCTTCCGTATCGGCAATATTATCATCTTCCGTTTTATCTGCTTTATTAGGGTCGCTCTCTAGTATATTCTTTTCGTGATTATACATGCCTTGCAGTTGATCGATGATGGTACCTTTCCATAGTGGCGTGTCCGTTGTATAAGCTGCACGCCCAATCATATGTGCGGCGATCGGAGCCGTCAGAATTAAAAAGAATATGATGGCAATAGACTTCGTGGTTACCGAAACATCATCAGGGAACATAATGGCCGCGCAGATCAATAATAAACCTACGCCCAAGGTCGATGCTTTGACCGTAACAGATAGGCGAAGGTAAAAATCAGGCATCCGGAGCACACCAATGGATGCAAAGAGGATGGATAGTGCACCTACCGTACTTAATACTGCTAAAATAATATCAATCATCGCGTTGTTTTTCTATGTAATACGAAAAGGCGATAGTACCCAAAAAGGCAATAAGCGCCAAAATAATAGCTACATCCAACAGCACTTCCTGCTCTTGTCGGATACTATAAACCGTGATAATACCAATACCAATAGTGATGATAAGATCCAGTGCAATCACGCGATCTACCACCGTCGGCCCTTTGAACAAACGGATAAAGACCAGCAACACCGAAATGGTCAAGATGGGTAAAATCACAAAATCAAAATACGCTTCTAAACTCATCTTATGATCTCTAATAATCTTCGTTCAACCCCTGTTTTTAACTGACGGATAAATTGCTGCTCATCCTTTAGATACATCACGTGGATATAAATAGCCTTTTTGTCATCGCTAATGTCGATAATCAACGTCCCTGGCGTCAGGGAAATAAAGGTAGATAGCAAATTGATCTCAAAATCTGTCTTGGTATTCACCGGATAGCGCACGATGCCAGGCTTGAAGAAATACTTCGGCGTAACAACGTCATAGGCTACCTGAATATTCGCTTTGAGCAACTCGTAAAGGAAATAGAAAAAGAAGGAAATAATCTTCGGTACACGATAGAAGTAGCGCTGATCCGTCTCATTCCTATTCATGATCCACAGCACGCCAAACCCTAATAAATAGCCAAACAAAAAGTTTGAATATAAAAGGGAGCCCGATAATGCTACCCAGATAAAGGATAGCAATAAGTTCATCAAGAAAAACTTAATCATTTCTCAAAAACTTTATCACCCAATACGGTACGTATGTATGAGCTTGTATCCAACAATTCGTTACTTATGCGATCTACAGCAATGACAATGTTCTCTGCATTTAAGCCGATGTATAAAGTTACCGAACATAAAAGTAGGATTGGCATCACTAGCAATACTTTCTTAAAAGGAGGAAGCTCCATAAACTTATCCTCCATCACGCTCTCATCAGGGCATTTCTTCCAGAATACGTCCGCCCACATCTTCGCGATGACGTACATGGTCACTAGACTACCCACAATCAATGCGCCAACAAAAAAGTAGTGCTTGCCCACGAATGCTTCCTGAAAAAGGTAGATCTTAGGCCAAAAACCTGATAATGGAGGCACCCCAACTAAGGAGAAGAGCACCAAAGCGATAATCAATGATATCAGCGGATAGGAAGCATATAATCCCCCTAATCGATTCATGTCCATCGTTCCTCTCACTTGGCGGATGTATCCGGCAATCAAGAACATATTCGTCTTGACCATAATATCATGAATCAAGTAGAATACCGCGCCCATTAATGCCGCTTTGGTAAACATCGCAATCCCGCCCAGCATAAAACCGATATGACAGACAATCAAATAGGAAAACAATCGGCGGATATTGGTTTTGATCAGGGCGCCAAAGGCTCCCGTCAAGATGGTTAAAACCGCCATCACCATCAGCAAATTCTTCGTAAACTCATCAGGGATGAACATCAAACTGAACACCCGTAAGATAGCATAGACCCCGACTTTCGTCAATAAGCCACCAAAGGTTGCTGCAACTGCGGAAGGCGGCGTATGATAGGATGAAGGCAGCCAATAGTAAAGCGGGAACACTGCAGACTTAATACCGAAGCCTAATAGAAAGAAGATTGCCGCAATATCAATTAAAGACTGATTATGGAATTCACGAATGCGAATCGAAAGATCAGCCATATTCAATGAACCCGTGATACCGTAGAGAATACCAATACCGGTTAAAAAGAATGTCGACGCTAGAATATTCATCGCCATATACTTTACGGCACCTTCCAGCTGTGCTTTACGGCCTCCCAGCGTCATCAACACAAATGAGGAAATAATGATGACTTCGAACCAAACATAGAGGTTGAAGATATCGCCCGTTAAAAATGCACCATTCAACCCCATCAAGAGGAAGTGGAAAATAGGGAAGTAGCCATACAGCATCCTTTGACGAGCAATTCCAACCGATGAAAATATCGAAACAGCGAATCCTGCAATAGAGGTTAGCAAGACCATACTGACCGCCAATAAGTCGGCAACAAAGACAATCCCAAATGGTGCTTCCCAATTGGAAGCATTCATCGATAAAGTTCCTTCTGTGTAGACCTTTGCAAAAAGACGGATTGCAATCAACAACCCGATAAAGGCTCCCCCGACGCTAATAAAGCGCTGCGTCACGGTCTTCCGCCAGGCAATAAGCTGCAGAATAGCCGTAAACAAGTGGATAAAAACGGGAGCTAAAATGTGGTTATCAATCATATATCTTCTTCTTCCGGCGTATTTAAATCATCTAAATCGTCTGAATCAACCAAGGCGTACACCCTTTTCAACAATACAATCGCAAAAGCCGTTAAAGCGAAACTGATGACAATCGCCGTCAGGATTAAGGATTGTGGAATCGGGTCTGCATAAATATCTTCGAAAACATTGTGGTTCGGATCGATTACAGGGGGCTTTCCCTTCGTAATGGTTCCTAAAAGGAAAATCAGGATGTTCGTACCATTGCCTAAGAGCATAATCCCTAAGAGCAATTTCACCATACTGCGCCGTAGAATCAAAAAGATCCCCGCAGCATATAGAAAGCCTAAAACAACGACTAATAATAACTCCATATGCTTAGTCCTTGGTTAATGAAATGGTGAACAATATCGTAAGAACCACACCGACGACGACCAGATAAACCCCCAGGTCAAAGAACAGCGCGGAACCAATGGAGCCGATAACAGGAATTTTTTCCTCAAACCATAAGCCCGTCATTGGTGGAAGACCAAAAAAGGTAGGCGAAATAACAGCCAATGAGGCCACGCCAAGGCCGATAGGAATCAATGATAAAGGCTTTCTGCCTAATAATTTCATCGTTTCTTCGGTCCCATGTGCAAAACTATGTAACACAAAGGCAATTGACGCAACTAGCCCCCCAACGAAGCCTCCTCCAGGGAAATAATGCCCTCTTAACAGTAAAAAGAAAGAGAACAGCAATAAGATCGGTAGCAGATACCGAGTAGCGGTCTGTAAGATAATACTCTTCATAAACTTATTCTTTCTCCGACGACTTTAATCTTAATTTTAATAAACTATACACTCCGACTGCGGCAATACTCAATACAACCGTTTCGAACATCGTATCGATACCCCTAAAGTCTGCCAAGATTACATTGACCACATTCTTGCCTTTTGCTAGGATATAGGCATTCTCGCCATAGAAATTCGTCGTATCCTTAGACACCGGTTCGTAAAGCACCTTCAAAGCGATAATAGAAAGTATGGTTCCGAAGCCAAGAGCAACGAACATATCTCTGATCTTTTGCCGTGGGGATGCTAAACTCAAGAAAGTTGGTAATTTATAGAGAACCAATACAAAAAGTACGGTCGTCAAGGTGTCGATAGTAAATTGCGTCATTGCCAAATCCGGCGCACTGTAGAATACGAACATCAAACAGATACAATAGCCGATGACACTCATGGAAACAACGGAAGTCAGTCTAGATGGGGTAATGATGACGATCAGTAGGGCGCCAAGCAGGATAATAGCCACAGCTACCTCATATATCGTTAGTGGAGAAAGATTATCGAAATTGATCTGAATAGGTCCGCTGAGCCATAACCTATAGATCAAAAGAGCCTCCGCGAATAATATAATCTTTAAGTGATACGATCGCAGGTAGCCATTATGAAGGCTGTTGGTATACCAGGTCGAAAACTTGAATATATCGTTGCTGTAACGCGTAAAAAACGTTTGTGCAGAGAAAGTATTCCATTTCTCTACCAGTCTCACTTTCGCTTCACTTGGTTTATTGATCAGGTATAGGATCGTACCAACGACTAACGTAATCCCACTTAACAATAATACCGTATTGAAACCATGCCAGATCGCCAGATGCATTTCCGTATCCTGCCCAAAAATCGCATTAGCGGTTTGATAACTCAGCAAGTCGCCTACAATACCCGGGAATACCCCAAAAAGTACACTCAAGATGCCCAGTATCAGTGCTGGAAGCCACATCGAAATATAAGGTAAATGCAGTTTACTATATTTCTCCGGAAGCTCGCCAAAGAAGGGGTTGAAACCCGCCATAAAACCTGCAGCAAGCAAACAAATATTCGTCACTAAGGCTAATCCCGTCAATATAATGCTCAAATGAGGCACGGCATGCAATGTAGACTCATAGATTAAGTCCTTTCCGATAAATCCAAAAGTCAGCGGCACACCAGCGCTGGAAAGTGCAGCTAAACCTGCAGCAATACCAACAGGTAAGAGTACCTTCCGTAGTCCCGATAATACGGTAATATCCCGAGTCCCGGTTTCATGGTCAATAATACCCGTAACAAGGAATAATGTCGCTTTGTATAAAGCATGCACCAATATGAAGACACTGGCAGCAATAATTGCTTCCTTCGTTCCAACGCCTAGCAGAAACACCAATATACCGAGTGCTGATATCGTCGTATAAGCCAATATAGATTTTAGGTCGATGCGGAATAAGGAATGTACGGCTGCAAACAGCATGGTGAAACCTCCGACAATCATCAATGGATAAGACCACATCTCGGTACCTCCCAAAATAGGGAAGAAGCGAGCAAGTAGGTAAATACCCGCCTTCACCATTGTCGCTGAGTGTAGATAAGCCGATACCGGTGTCGGTGCCTTCATCGCTCCCGGCAACCAGAAATGGAATGGGAACTGTGCAGATTTGGTAAAAGCACCAATAAAAAGAAAACCTAATATCAATGGATACAGCTCATGCTGTATAATCATATCCCGCTCATTGATCAAAGCAGAAATAGAATATGTACCTGCAATATTGCCAATCAATACTAATCCCGCAACCAAGAAGAACCCGCCCATACCGGTTATTGTGAGGGCGGTCAATGCGCTTTTTCTAGATTCTGCCTGCTCGTTGTTAAAACCGATCAGGAAAAATGAGCTGATGCTCGTCAGCTCCCAAAAAATAAATAGCAACAGCAGGTTGTCCGAAAGAACAAGCCCCAACATCGCCGACATGAAGAGTAACAAGTAACCGAAAAAACGATCAAAATAGGGATGCCCCTTCAGGTAAGTCCGCGCATAAAAAAAGATCCCTGTACCGATCCCAGTAATCAATAAGCTAAAAAGTAAGGAAAGACCGTCCAGGCGAAAATCAAAATTGATATTTAAGGATGGAACCCAGTCTAAATGTTGGATAAATGTACTGCCAGCCGATATTATTGGAATGTATCCTAGGTAGTATGCAAATAAACATGCGGGCACAATTGGTAGGATAATACTCCATTTCGATTTGATTTTTTTGCCGAACGGCACAAGAAATAAAGCAGTTATTAAACCAAATAAAATTGTAAAAAGCATGAATATTATTATAGTTAATTTGGGAATCGCCCTAAAAATAGTAAAAAACTACGATTTTTCCATGTTAAATTCATGTGAAAGATCAATTAAACTCGGAAAAACATACATTTATTGTTAGCTTTAAACAATCAATTACTCGAATTGTTATGAATAAACTACCTAGACCTATGCTTGGCCTCATTCTGGGCCTTTTAATCTTTGCATTGCCAACTTTCGCACAGCAAGCCTATGTAAAACCGAAGCTTTCAAATCCCGACTCTTGGTCATTTGTCTTGATCCCGGATCCACAAACCTATATGAAGTTTGAACGAAACCTCGGAACCTTTCATACCATGATTTCCTGGATTAAGGAAAATAAGGACTCTTTGAATACGCAATTCGTCCTATGTACCGGTGATCTCGTGGAGCAAAACGATTTGCTGAACCCTAACGGCAAGCAAGCAAATCAGACAAGCAAGCAGCAGTGGACAAGCATCAGCTCTGCCTTCCATCGCTTGAATGGACTGGTACCTTATGTTCTCGCTACAGGAAATCATGACTACGGACATGTGAGCGCCGAATATCGCGCTACCCAATACGATAAATATTTCTCCGTGGAACAAAATCCACTTAATGCAGCCGCAATCCGCGAGGTGGGACCAAATCTTAATGGAGCATCAACCGGGGTGAATGCTGTTTACGAATTTAAGACCCCACATCAGCAAAAGTTATTGGTCATGGTCCTGGAGTTCGCTCCTCGAAACGAAGTCGTTGAATGGGCTAAAAAGACCTTAGATCAACCAAAATACGCCGACCATAGCGTTTTCCTATTGACCCACACCTATCTAAACAGAGATAGCAAACATATGCCTAGAGAAGGCTACAAGATTGAAGACGCAAATTACGGCGAAGCCCTTTTCGAGAAACTTGTAAAACCTTCTAAAAACATTCGTATGGTATTCTCAGGGCATATCGGCGCACCAGATAACTGGGGCGGCCACTTGGGCTTCCGCGAAGACAAGAATGCCGCAGGCAAGTCGGTCGTACAGATGGCATTTAACGCCCAAGCAATGGGTGGCGGATGGCATGGCAACGGCGGCGACGGCTGGCTTCGTTATCTTGAATTCCTCCCAGACGGCAAAACCGTAAAAGTGAAAACATTCTCGCCACTCTTCGCCATTTCCCCCGCAACAAGACACCTAGCTTTCGAAAGAAGCGCAACACAGGAGTTTGAGTTTAAACTGTGAGGTAGTAGTTAGTATTTAGACCTAGGGCGGGGAGGAAGTTTTGTCTTGAACCAGGAAAGGAAGGATTTTAGGATTGTCAGGATCTGATATTGTGACATATGAAGGGATGGATTGTATTTTTTATATGAGCCGTTTCAAACTATCTCAGCATTAGCTAGTACGAACCCCGTAGAACCCTTTCACTAAAGGGCTCAAACTATATAGGTTCAAACTACACAGGTCAAAACTATACCGACGCAAATTATACAGGTTCTATTAATACAAGAAACCCATAACGACAAATATCCGCTATCCTGTATGTCGGAGCCCTTTAGTGAAAGGGCTCTACGCATTGGCGTCATATATAGCGCCAATAAATTCCGATCAAACTATATAGGCATATCGTCCACCCGATCCTGCCAATCCTTGCATCCTTCCTTTCCTGGTTCAGAACTAGTATTTAGTAGTTAGTATTTAGTATAAAGACCTATGGCGTCCGATCCTGTCCATCCTTTTTAAAATCTATCGCCCGCCCTAGGTCTAAACTGATATATGAATTTGTAGAATTATAACTGCGTGGAATAAAAATCAAGAAGACCACAACTTTGTTTCCATTATAGTATTAATTATAGAACATAATTATGGAAAAATTTTGTGGTCTTGATGTACATAAAGATAGTGTTTTTATGTGCATTCTAAGTGAAAACAACGAAAAGTATGAAGAGGTTTTTAAGACTTTAACCCCTGACCTTGAACGGCTTCGTGACACGCTTGTTGATCATGGTGTCGGACTTGTTGCCATGGAGAGCACCAGTATCTATTGGTACCCGTTATGGAATATTCTAGAATCGGATTTTGATGTTAAATTGGTCAATCCACTGTTCATCAAGCAGGTTCCTGGAAGGAAGTCCGATGTCAAGGATGCCGAGTGGATCGCTACGGTTTTGATGAAGGATCTGATTAAAGGGAGCTTTGTTCCTCCTAGCATCATCCAACAATTGCGGCTTTACAACCGTAAGATTACCAAGCTCAACAAACAATTGCGTCGCAGTGAACAGGAAATGGATGAGATGCTTCAAAGATGCAACATCCGTTTGAGTAATTACGTCTCTGATATCGGCTGCAAGTCCATGAAGAAAGTTGTTCAGGCTATCGCTAAGAATCATTTGAACCCGGATTATTTATTGAGCTTGGTCCATGCTCGGATTGTTAGGAAAAGCGGCGCGGAAACGATCCGAGCTTCGCTTACAGGAACATTCACTTCAGTAGACATCGAGATATTGAGGATGATCGTGGAGGATATCAATTTCCACCATGATCAGCTCGAATTCTGCAAGAAAGAGTTACTGAAGCTATGCTATCAGCATTTCAATCTTCAAATGGAACTATTGGTGACCATACCTGGAGTGAAAGAGCACGCAGCTGCCTGTATCATTTCTGAAATAGGGACGGACATGAAATTCTTTACATCGGCAACAGCCTTAGTAGGCTGGACCGGTCTTAGACCGCGGAACGACCAAAGTGCGGGTAAGATTAAAGGAAGAAAGACCCTACACGGAAATAAATATCTTCGCTTGATGCTCGTACAATGTGCTTGGGGAGCATCCAGAACAAAGGGAAGCGCTTTTATGGCGCGATATCAACGATTCAGAAAAAGAATGCACCACAACAAAGCGCTTATAGCAAATGCTAGAAAGCTGTTGGTGATAATTTGGAACATATTAGCCAAAAAGGAACCCTATTTTGCCCAAGCAATCTAGCAGGCCTTTTAAAGGAAAGTACCAAGGCCCTAGTATTTATGGTGGACTATACCCCGATTTCTAAACTGGCATAATAAGGAACTTTCTGGCAAGAAATTGCGTGTGAGCTAAAAGCTCGTAGAGGAAATTATTATTATTTAAAAGCGGACTAGGCAAATGCCTGGTAAAGCAAGACTATGCCTAATCAAATAGAAACAAGCCTTTAGATGATCTTTAAAGGCTGGTTCGATTAGTATTTATAGAGGAAATACTAACTACTAAATACTAAATACTACCCCAATCAAATCCCAATCAAACCCGCTTCCAAGCGGGTTTGATTGGGATTTGATTAGGGTTTGAAAGGGCTTTGAAAGGGTTTTAAGCAAAAGCAGGCTGGTACAAAAAAACATTCATGATACTCGGGTATCACCAACAGCCATGAAAGTCACGGGCTCATAGTCCCAATAGGCATTTAGCCAAAACGGTATCTTAGTACCAATAAATATAAGACCTATGGCTGTCAGCGGATTACCCTTTATTCTTGATCGTGGCTGTGGACTGGATGTCCATAAAGACACAGTAGTTGCTACCATTAAAGGTAGTGATTTTGATACAGAGACAAAAACCTTCTTAACTTTTACGGATGACCTGTATGATTTAGTGCAATGGCTTCAATCCCATTCCATTACACAGGTTGCCATGGAGAGCACCGGTGTTTACTGGCGACCGGTTTACGCGGTTTTGGAAGATTACTTTCACATTTTGTTGGTCAATGCCCGCCACATCAAGAATGTTCCGGGGCAGAAGACCGATAAGAAGGATAGCGAATGGATCTCCAAACTGCTTCTTTCCGGTCTACTGAAGGGTAGCTTCATTCCAGCACAACATATCCGGGAGCTCAGGGAGCTCTACCGACATAGACGCAAGCTGATCGCGATGCGGACTGCAGAAAAGAACCGGTTGCAGAACATCCTTGAATCTGCCAACGTCAAACTGCGGAGCGTGGTCAGCGACGTATTCGGTGTAAGCGCCATGGAAATGGTCCGATCCATGGCTAAAGGTCAGAGCGATCCTTTGCTGTTGGCAAGCATGGCCAAGGGTTCACTGGTCAAGAAACACGCAGAACTGATTAAAGCACTTACTGGCAAGGTCACAGATCACCACCGCTTCATGTTGACCCTTATACTGCAATCCATCGATCATATCAATCTACAAATAGCACAATCAGAGGCTCAGATGGAACAGTACGCAAGGATCATGTATCGGGAGCTGGAACTACTGGAGACTATTCCGGGAGTGTCTTCCAAAGTAGCATTAGGAATCGTCTCAGAGATCGGTACGGACATGACCCAATTTGCAACACATCAGAACCTTTCCTCATGGGCTGGTGTTTGCCCGGGCAACAATGAGAGTGCAGGAAAAAAGTATTCCTCCAGAACAACACATGGAAATAAGTATCTCAAGACGACGCTCGTAGAGGCCGCATGGGTAGCTTCTAGATCCAAGGCCAATCCCTTACTTGCAGTCAAGCATCACCAGATCGCTGCCCGAAGAGGACATAAGAAGGCGACAATAGCCATTGCACATAAGATATTGACCGCTGCATACCATGTGCTGAGGGACATGGAACCCTATCAATTACATCCCCAGGATATAAAAATACTGGAAAATAGAAGACTTAAAAGAATTGACAGATTACAGAAACAATTGAGTACCCTGAAGAACACGTCTTATAAATAAAAGATCGACCTTTTTTTGGTGGTTAGACTCCCCGTGAAAAAAACTGATAACAGACGTTTAAGAACCAACAGTTGATGCCTTTAGAGCTCGAAGAAAAAATTATACTCTTGTTTTTAGTAATAAAGTCCTTTTTTTGATCAAGAAGAATACTTAAGAAACAGAAACAAAATATTCCAGACAAAAAAATAGACCCTTGAACACTGGTCTGATTTTTTATTGGTTTAGATTGAAAAAACAACAATAACTTTCAGAAAAAAGAGGCTAACCATTGGTTAGCCTCTGCTGTATCTCTTCGTAGTTTTTACTTACGATTGCGATCTGAATTCTTCTGCTCCTTTGATAATCGCGTCCACTACGGTTGGATCTTGTAGGGTCGATGTATCTCCGAGGTTGTTCAATTCGCCTTCGGCGATTTTTCTCAGGATTCGGCGCATAATCTTGCCGGATCTTGTTTTTGGTAAGTCTTGCACGAATTGGATGATATCTGGTTTTGCGATCGCTCCGATAATACGTTGAACGGTCTGTAAGATATCTTGACGTGTTTTTTCGGCGTCGATATGGTGGTTCGCGATGACGTAAGCGTAGATGCCTTGGCCTTTAACAGGGTGCGGATAGCCTACGATTGCTGATTCTACTACGTCGGCGTGCATGTTGATGGCGTTTTCAACTTCGGCAGTACCGATACGGTGTCCCGATACGTTCAATACATCATCCACACGGCCCGTAATACGGTAATAACCTTCCGGGCTGCGGTAACAGCCATCCCCGGTGAAGTACATATTCTCGTAGGTTGAGAAATAAGTCTGTTTACAACGCTCGTGGTCTCCCCAAGTGGTGCGTAGCATACCTGGCCATGGGAACTTGATACATAAGTTACCCGACACATCATTGCCTTGAATTTCTTCACCGTTTTCATCCATCAAGGTAGGTTGTACTCCCGGCAATGGCAACATTGCATAACCTGGAATTTCAGGGGTAATACCTGCAATAGGAGTGATCAAATGACCGCCATTCTCCGTTTGCCACCAAGTATCGGCAATCGGACATTTACCTTTGCCGACTTTGTTATGATACCATTCCCACGCTTCTTGGTTGATAGGCTCACCAACGGATCCTAAGACACGCAGCGAAGAAAGGTCTTTATTTTCTACATACTCATCGCCAAATGCCATTAACGAACGTAGGGCAGTTGGTGCGGTATAAATAATATTTACTTTATGCTTATCGACGATATCCCAGTAGCGACCAGCGTCAGGGAAGGTCGGAATACCTTCAAACATTAATGAAGTTGCTCCTTGCGATAATGGACCGTAGACAATGTAGCTATGACCGGTGATCCATCCGATATCTGCTGTACAGAAATAAACTTCGCCTGGTTGGTACTGGAAAGTATTAGCAAAAGTATAGCCGGTATAGACCATATATCCTGCAGTCGTATGCACCACACCTTTTGGTTTTCCGGTCGATCCGGATGTGTAAAGAATGAACAATACATCCTCTGCATCCATTTCTTCTGCCGGACAAGCAGGATTGCCTTGCGTTTCTACTTTTTTGATCTCATCTTCCCACCATACATCACGTCCTTTAATCATGGAGATAGGCGTGCGTGAGCGAGTCAATACGATTACTTTTTCTACAGACTTGCATTGCATCAAGGCGTCATCTACGATAGTTTTCAGTTCCAACACTTTCTTGCCACGGAAACCGCCATCTGCAGTGATCACCAATTTACATTCCGCATCGTTGATACGGTCGGCGATTGACTGTGCGGAGAATCCACCGAATACCACCGAATGGATGGCGCCTATACGTGCACAAGCAAGGACAGCAATAACAAGCTCAGGAACCATCGGTAAGTAGATACATACACGATCACCTTTGCGGATGTTGTTGTTCTTCAGTACATTCGCAAACTGCTCTACCTTCTGTAGCAATTGCTTGTAAGATAATATACGGTGTGCTTCGTTCGGGTCGTTAGGTTCCCAAATAATAGCAGGCTTATCACCGTTCAAATAGATATGACGATCTAAACAGTTCTCGGTGATGTTTAATTTTCCACCTTCGAACCATTTGATCTTTGGCTCATTGAAATTCCAGTCAAGAACATTCGTCCATTTTCTCTTCCAAAAGAAGTTGTCGGCAATCTCTGCCCAGAATGCTTCAGGTTGTTCTACACTCTTCTTATAGGCATCTTGATACGCCTCAAAAGATTTAATTTGAAAACTCATTTTTAATAAAAAAATATTATAGGTCTACATTATCTTTATAGAAGGTTTTATTATTTTCGGTCAAATTGTTATTAAAAACGAAAAAATAATACCTCTTTAGCACTAATCTAGCGATTTTTGTGAAGATTTGCTAATTTTTGTGTTCGCGAATCAAAGCAGCATTGTCAATTGTTTGCAAGAAAGAGCATTGAAATACATCCGAGCGACATATCATTTTTTCGTCCACAGCAATCTTTTGATTGCCCTTGCTGCGGTGGCTCAATGCGCGCTGACGTATTACGTGCTGGACTTCGATATTAACCCGGCTATTCTATGGATAGAAGGGACCACTACGCTCTTGCTGTATAACTTGAGTTTATATCTTTCGAAACCGGCGAATCCTCAGCAATCGCCATATTTAAGAACACGTTGGGTATTTAAGTATGAGTGGTTATTGTGGTTGAACAGTATATTGGCTGTTTTCTTACTTATCTATGCTCTTTTACAAATCCATCCTTATACCTTTTACTATTTAGCCTTCGTCGGCTTGGTCAGTATGGCTTATGCAGTTCCGTTTCTTCGGATCAATGGACAGCGGCGCGGCCTGCGTTCGGTGCCAGGGCTCAAGCTCTTCTACATTGCATTGGTATGGTCGCTCAGCAGTGTGGGCTTGCCCGTCGTCGAGCTTTACGTGGAAGGAGCGACAATAGACTGGTTTATGGCGAATTATTTGGGCTTGGTGAAGATACTATTTCTCCTGATCTGCACCCTTCCATTTGATATTCGCGATATGGAACAGGATACCCATTATAATCTAAAGACCGTGCCCACGATGTTAGGCGAACCTGCTGCAATTAATCTAGCCTATATTCTTGGGATTGCACACTTATTTTTGATCGCCTTTTCGCCATACAGCATTCCGGTAAAGGCAGGGATGTTACTTACCACGCTGCTAATATTGGTGCTGATGAAATCTGTTGTTTTTACAAGTAAACGCAACTACCATACGGTCTATTTATTGGATTTAGCACTTATTGTGCAATGGTTTTTGGTTTTTCTGTTTCGACTGTCCTAGATTTTTATTGTAATAATTGTTTGATGTTGTAGGAATTTTTGTAATACAAAAATATTTTCCCTCCTTTTGTTAAATAATTATTAATAATATCCTAAAATACATCTATCGTTTTAGCGAATCACTTATCAATGCGGATCTGTATTAGTTTCTAAAGCTGATATTAACGGTTTTTAGTGATTTTTTTGAGTTATGATTGAGATTGACTTATGGAATTTACTGCAAGAGGGAGATGAAGAAGCTTTTGCGTAAGTGTACCAACAACATGTTGACGCACTATATTCCTATGGTCTGAACCTTGGATACAGTCCGGATGATGTTCAGGATAGTATTCACGATTTATTTGTTAATATTTATAATAAGCGCGGTCGTTACACGGCCGTAAAAAATGTAAAGGTTTATCTCTTCATTGCTTTAAAGAACACGTTGTTGAATCGAAGCCCTAAGATGGCGACAGTTACCTTGAATCCGGAGGAACATGACAGCGGTGAAGCAAGCGTTGAAGAATTCTGGATTGCCTCGGAATCGGAAGGCGATTCGCGCGAAATGCTGAAACGAGGTATTGCACAATTGAGCAGACGGCAGAAACAAGTGTTATATTTTCGGTATTATAAAACCATGAGTTTTAAAGAAATTGCTGAACATCTGCATATCAACCCCCAATCTGCAAAGAACCTGGCCCAGTCGGCGGTCAAGAAATTAAGAGCATTTTTGATGATGATCTTGATTTTAGCCTTCCTCATAGAACCCGAGTGGCGGCTATAAGATGCTTGCCAAGTTTAAAGAAGGTAAGGTGGAATTAGCATCTGAGCTGACTACAAATAAAGTGAACGCGGGGACTTCCCAAACTTCGACTTACACTTTTGTTTCTGACAATGGTCCAGTTTTGAGTTTTGATAGTTAACCCTATTCTTCATTATTATTCAGAGGCTTCACCATCCTCTCCGGATGGACTAGGTGGAGATTATGAATTTATTATGGAGTCCGTAACGGCGGAAAAAATTGTAATGCGTGGCAAGAAATTCGGCAATACCATCGTAATGCGTCCTCTTGGTGAGGAGAAGGACTTCGTAGCGTATGTGAATGAAGTTAAAGAATTGAAAAACATCTTCAGCAAATTGATGCGTTTTGATATTCAAACTGCTGGTGGAACTACTGGTGGAGCAATTAACTTGGATCAAAGCAAGTGGTACAACACGGAGAGTCCAGATGAAGTAACATATTATGCAGTTTCTGACGAAGGTATTGATTTGCAATTCTCGGTGACTCTAGATGGTAAAGAGTACGATAGTTTTATCTTCAATAAGGATACAAAAACCTTCCAAGCTAGGGGAAATAGTGCTATCACAATTAAAAGTGTCCGCTTAGAATATGCAGATATTCCAGGTAGTTACAAGTTAACTTATATCAGTAATCGTGGTTCAAAGAGCGAGATTGTTACTATAGCAGCAAAAGAAGAGGGTAAGTCCTATACGCTGACGTCTGAGACATTTATTCGCCCTATTCAGTTAGACTATGAAAATGGTAACTTAATTTTCAAGCCACAAAATTTAGGTAGAACGCCAGATGGTTCTTCGGGTAACTTGTGGTTGACGGTGGGTTACGAGATGAATCTATTAGGTTACATCAGCCAAACTTACCAAAACACTCCAGAACACATTATGGGAGGTTTATGGATGCAAGGTACGCGTGAGAAACCGTCATTAACGGTTATGTCTCAATATACTAAGCCAGGTATTTTTGGTGCATCGCCGATGAAATTTTTAGGCTTACATAAGATCGTTGGAAGCACAAAAACATTTTATGATAATAAGGATGGGGTAAACTTCCTTTACAATATTAAACTCGTTAAGCAATAAGAATAATGACGATGAGAAATTTATTTAAATACATTTTCTTTTTAGGCGTCATGGCTACGGTCATGGTATCCTGCAAGAAGGATAATTCTGCCCCTGAATTGTCTGTTGTTGAGACAAAATTGGGAACTGGGCCCCTAGAAAATAAAGGGACGATTCAGCTAAGTTCAGCAGATTACACGGCAAGTGTCGAAGATGCTTGGTGTAAAATTCAGCAAGATGGAAACATCATTCACATCACAGTTGAACAGAACGACGATAAGACCAATCGATCAACGCTGATACACATCACATCGAATGATGGCAAAAAGCTAGTTGTTCCGATTACTCAGAGAGGGCTATTGTTCGACATCAACTCACCGATTAAAGATTTGAATTATTCATTCAAAGGAGGGGTTAAGAAAATCAATATCATCAGTAACGTCGATTATAAGGTGGAATTTGATCAGGATTGGTTAAGCTATAAGGTGGAAGGAGATACCCTCTATATCACAGCGGATAGCTATCAGCCTGCTGACAAAAACACGAAACGTACGGCGAAAGCGACAATCATCTACGGTACTGACGAGGCCGTTTTAGATCTTACACAGCTGAATATTTTGTCTTATGAAGAATTCCTCGGCCCTGGTCGTTTATCATTTATCGATAACGCCACGGTCAATGAAACTTATCGTAAAACTTTGTCGGTAAATATTGTCGAGAAAGTTAATGGTTCTGTGTTTACGGTATTGACCGGACCAATAGCAACGCTTAGCAACAGATCTATTAAGATTGACGTCACGTATAATCCAGATGGGTCGATTCAGATTAATTCGGGTCAATTGCTGTTTGAAGACTACTATGATGAAAGATCGAAAGAGATTAACACGAACAAATTAGTTCGAGTTTATGGTATGATGTATAATATTGCTGCTAAGGCGTATAGCTCAAATTTTGACCCTTTGTTGAAGGCAATAGCTGAATCTTCACCTACGGCTATGGTTTATAGTTTTAATGCATTCAATAAATGGAACAATGGTTCTCCACTTGAGATTTTATACAGAGAATACGCTGCAGACGGCATGGCGTTTCCAGCTTATAAGTTGAATACAACAACGATCAGTAGGTTTACCAACATCCCTCCATATGTTTATATGCTAGGGATGCGTTTAGAAAAGTAATTTCATTGTTTAGTTAATAATTGCTTAGAAGCTGTCCCTAGGGGCAGCTTCTTTTTTTATGGGCGTGTCTCTTTTCAGAGGCCATCAAGAACTTTCATCCCTGTTGGTGTTTCAAAGGAAACATGAAAGGTTTTGTGTCTAATGTTACATGTTGGTAAGATATTTTTATATCAGTTGGGTACACAAGAAAGATAGAATCCTGGTATCAGATATTTAATATTTGGTTAATACTGTTTGGTGTAAAATTGAGTTAGTTTTGAAATATAAGAGGGATAAAATTGATGGGGAATAATATAGAGCTTGCTGTATGTCGTTCCGGGAGGAATTGGCAAAACACGTTCTTTGACAGCATAATAGGGGACAAGTCGGATGTCTCCTTCGTTTCAAATGAGCGGAGATTAAATCTTTTAGTTTTTTATAGGATCGCTTACTTTTTGATGTAAGCGATCATTTTTTCTGCCAAGACGCTCGAAAGCTTATAATAGCTTTCGAATGTCCAGCCTGCGACATGCGGACTTAACAATACATTGTCTCGGCTGATAAGATCTTTGTACCAAGCTTGTTCGGCTAGCGAGGGGAATTTTTCAATCGGCAATACGTCGAATGCTGCTCCTAATATTTTGCCTTGATCTAAATATTTCAATACCGCCGGTATCTGTGCTATGCCACCACGTGCTCCCATGAGGAAGAAGATTGGCTTACGGAAATGGAACAAGTATTCCTCGTCTACCATGCCTTTTGTTTCTCTTGTTAAGGGGATGTGGAAGCTCAGGACATCGGCCAATTTAACTACTTCCTCCATAGAGACCTCGCGGGCATATTGGTCGGAGAAGCCAGTTTTGTATTTATCGTAGGCAATGACATTGACCTCAAAGCCGGATAGTTTCTTTGCCATGGCCTGTCCGTTATGTCCATATCCTATGATCGCGACTGTACGTCCTTTGAGTTCATATCCACGATTTTCTTCACGCAACCATTTTTCCGAACGAACTTCCTGGTCGCCACGGCGGAAGTTATTCATTAATGATAGTAACATACCGATCATGTGCTCACCTACAGCATCCTTATTGCCGTCGTTGGCACTGAACAAAGCGATGCTTTTGCTGCCGGCATATGCTTCGTCGATATTATCCATCCCGGCTCCGGCGCGGCCAATAAGCTTGAGCCTGCTGCCTAGGTCGATAAAATCAGCATCTACCTGAAACTTCGAGCGGATGACTAATCCCTCGTATTCGGGAATCAGCTGCTCGGCTTTTTCGCGGGTAATATCAGGTTGATAGTTATAAGGAATCTTTGCTTGGTCTAATTTTTCTAAGAAGACTTCATGAAGGTCATCGACGATTAGAATATTCATTTGTAATTAGGTGTTAAGAGTCATGAAATCTTGTTTAAAAAGCTTCTCTAGGGCTTTTTGATTTGCTTTGGCGGGCAGCATTTTCATCATCGTGTTTCGGACACTGATCATGATCGGATTTTCCCACTGCGACACCTGTCCGATCATCTTGGAGGTGTCGGTAATATATTTCGTTCGTGCCAGCCTTCTGTGTTCAAAGGACTTGAAGGCCGCAACAACATCGTTTTTCTTTTTCAGTTCATCTTGTAGCACAACGACATCCTCTAAGGCTTGGCAGGCACCTTGTCCCATGTTTGGGGTCGTGGCGTGTCCAGCATCGCCTATCAGCAAGATATGGCCATAGGCGAGGTTTTTCAGCGGAGCTATATCGATGATGTCGCTCCATATGAGGTCTTCATCGCGTGTATTTGCAAGGAGGGTTGGAATAGGATGGTGGTACTCTGCAAATTGCTTTTGCAGATCCGCCACGCGGTATTTGCTAAATTCAGGATGATTGCGCGGCCCATTGATACATGCATACCAATAGATGCGGTTGTTTACGAGCGGTGTCATCCCGAATCTACCGTCTTTCCCCCACGTCTCCGTTCCTAAGCTCAGCTGGATTTCACTGTTGTCGATCGTTGCACGCCAGCAACTGTATCCGGCATAGCGAGGGGTAGAAGAAGGGACTAGCTGTTGACGAAGTGGCGACTTCACGCCATCGGCAATGATAAGGTATTTGCATTCGTGCTTGCTGCCGTCGGCAAAGGATAATAGGATACTCTCGGATTTTTGTTCTAGCTCGATGGCTTGTTTCCCGAGCTGCAAACGTTCGGGTTGCAGTTTGCTCAATAGAAAGAGATGAAGATCGGCTCGATGTATGGCGAAGTTCTGCTGTTTATACTTATCCGAAAGCGTGCTTGTATTGGGATTGACGAGGATATCTCCCTGTTGATCTAAAATGGCAAAGGACCCGAGGTAATAGCCTATTTTCTCTACTTCAGGGCGTAGGCCTAATATTTCCAAAGCTCGCATGGCGTTGGCGGCTAATCCGAAGCCGGCACCTATTCCCTTTACTTCTTTGGTTTGTTCAAAAAGGCTGAAGTCGCGCCCCAGTTGTTCGAGTGCAATACCAGCGGTTAAGCCGGCGACTCCTCCTCCTACGATCGCAAACTCACTTTTTGTTATCATATCATTTGGTATTCGAGATCTCGTTTGTTAGCAATTCAAAATCAGCAACGCTTAATCGCTCCGCACGAAGCTCATATAGTGGATTATCGCTCATTTTGTCTTTCGGTACAACAGCGGATAGGGCATTCCTCAAGGTTTTGCGACGCTGGTTAAAGCCTGCTTTTACAACACGCCAGAACAGCTTCTCATCGCAGTCCAAAGTTTCGCGATTGTTTCTAACCATGCGCATAACGCCCGATAGTACTTTAGGCGGCGGGTTAAAAGCGCCAGCTTTGACCGTGAAGAGGTAGGAGACATCGTAATACGCTTGCAGGAATACGGAAAGTATACCGTATTCTTTGTTGCCTGGTTTTGCGACGCAACGTTCGGCGACTTCTTTTTGAAACATACCGACCATCTCGACAACGCGATTGCGTTCTTCCAATATCTTGAATAAGATTTGTGAAGAGATATTGTAAGGGAAGTTTCCAATAACCGCCATCTTTTCATCGAAATACTTGCTGAAATCCAGCTCTAGGAAGTCTCCATGGATCAATCGCTCGCCTAATTGCGGGTATTTATCGGCAAGGAATTCGATGGATTCATCATCGACATCGATTAAGAAAGTTTCGTATTGCTCGTTCTGCAGCAAGAAATCGGATAGTACGCCCATTCCTGGTCCTACTTCCAATACCTGTTTAAAGCCTAAACTCGGTGTTAGAGCATCTACAATGCGTTGGGCTGCATTCTTATCATTTAGAAAGTGTTGACCTAGGTGTTTCTTTGCGCGTACTGAACTCATACTGTAAATTTATCAACAAAGATACTATTTTATGTCGGCTACTGTGTTAGGTTACAAATAAGTATTTAAATAGGATTAGAAACTGCTCTTTTAGGTTTTTTTGTTATTTTTGACATACTAAAGAGCTATTAAGATGAGTGAAAAGTTAAAAATTGGTATTTCAATAGGTGATATTAATGGGATTGGTTTAGAGGTGATTATTAAGTCTTTGCTGGATAATCGCATTCTGGACTTCTTTACGCCGATTGTTTATGGAAATACGAAAGTTGCTTCTTTTCACCGTAAAGCAATCGGAGTGAACGACTTTAGCTTTAATGTCATTAACTCTGCGGATCAGGCGAATGCTAAGCGTCCGAATATGATCAACTGTTGGCAAGAGGATGTGAAGATCACCTTAGGCGAACAGAACGAGATCGGCGGTAAATACGCGTTCCTTTCCTTGCAAAGAGCGACGGAGGATTTAAAGGCCGGCTTGATCGATGCTTTAGTAACAGCTCCTATCAATAAGCATAATATTCAGCAAGAAGGTTTCAATTTTCCAGGGCATACCGAGTATCTGCAGGCCGCGTTTGAGGCCAAGGATGTTTTGATGTTTATGGTGAGTGAAGATCTTCGCGTAGGTGTGGTGACCGGGCATATTCCAGTCAAGGATGTTGCTGCCGCAATTACTGTAGACAGCATCTTGCATAAGCTACGCATGATGAATGATAGTTTAAAAGCCGACTTCTGGATTCAGAAACCGAAAATTGCAGTTCTAGGCCTGAACCCACATGCTGGAGATGACGGACTGATCGGAACGGAAGACCTGGAGATTATCCGTCCTGCTATTGAAAAAGCGAATGAAGAGGGTATTTTCTGCTTTGGACCTTATCCGGCCGATGGCTTCTTTGCGGCAGATGCTTATACGAAGTTTGATGCGGTATTAGCGATGTACCATGACCAAGGCTTGATACCATTTAAGCATATCGCTTCCAGAACGGGAATTAACTTTACAGCTGGATTGCCAGTCGTTCGTACCTCTCCGGATCACGGAACAGGTTATGATATTGCTGGACAGAATCTTGCGTCGCATACTTCTTTTGTTGAAGCGATGTTTGAAGCTGTACATATCGTTAATCGCCGTAGAGAACAGGCTGTATTAACGGAGAATCCACTTTCTTTCCGTCGATTATCGAAAGATAGAGATTAAGAGATCGTTGTTTCCTGCTTATCGCAATAAGCATTTTCTTTTATTTTTCCTTACTTTTGCACTTTGTTGCTATGAGTGAAGATTTAACACATCCCATATTTCCCATTATCAAAGATTTGGCCGAGGAGCTACATGTTGCTTGCTATGTCATTGGTGGCTATGTGCGGGATAGATTGATGGGGCGTCCCTTCAAAGATGATGTCGATATATTGGTGCTGGGGAGTGGTATCGAGTTTGCTACGGCCCTGGGCGAGAGACTGCATACGAAGGTGGCAGTTTTTAAATCCTTTGGCACGGCTATGTTGATGTATCAAGGCCTTCAGGTGGAATTCGTAGGAGCTCGTAAAGAGTCGTACCGATCGGAATCCAGAAAGCCTATTGTGGAGGATGGCACCTTGGCCGATGACCAGAATCGTCGCGACTTCACCATCAATGCGATGGCTTTCTCCTTGAATGAGGCTAGCTATGGCGAACTCGTTGATCCTTTCCAAGGACAAGAAGATATTGCGAACCGCATTATCCGCACGCCGCTAGAACCGGGGATTACCTTCTCAGATGATCCTTTAAGGATGATGCGTGCGATCCGCTTTGCGACTCAATTGAACTTTAAGATTGACGCTGTTGCCTTGAATGCTATTCATGAGCAAGTGGAACGAATTAAGATCATCTCCAAAGAACGTATTGCCGACGAGCTTAATAAAATTATCCTTTCAGACAAACCATCTATTGGCTTTAAGTATTTATTTGATACCGGTTTGCTGGAACATATATTTCCTGCGATGCAGCAATTGCATGGCGTTGAATACATTGATGGCAAGGGACATAAGGACAACTTCTATCATACCTTAGAAGTGCTGGACAATGTAGCAGAGCTGTCAAACGACTTGTGGCTTCGCTGGGCTGCTATTATGCATGACATTGCTAAACCTGCTACAAAGCGTTTTGACAAGAAAAGCGGATGGACCTTCCACGGGCATGAGGATAAGGGTGCGAAGATGGTACCTAAGCTTTTTGCCGAGTTGAAGCTTCCGTTGAACGAGAAGATGAAGTTTGTTCAGAAGTTAGTGCTGCTTCATTTACGTCCTATTGTATTAGCAAAGGATATCGTAACGGATTCAGCAGTTAGAAGACTTTTGTTTGAGGCGGGCGATGATATCGATGCGCTGATGATGCTTTGCCATGCGGATGTAACGACGAAGAACGAGTTCAAGAAGAAGAAGTATAGGGAGAACTTCGAACTGGTGAAGCAAAAGTTAAAAGATGTGGAGGAGCGAGATCATCTACGTAATTGGCAGCCACCAGTCGATGGCGACGACATCATGAAGACCTTTAATATCGGGCCGGGCAGACATGTCGGTATGATTAAAAATGCCATCCGTGAAGCCATCCTAGAAGGTGAGATCTCAAATACGAGAGACGCTGCTTTTGCGTTTATGATTGAGAAAGGCATAAGCTTAGGGCTACAGCAAGTAGAGAAAGCGTAAAAGCAAAAAAATTATTAACTTTAGCGGTTGAATTTAAACCACAGACAACTTTATATAAGAAATGGCAATTTATAGATTTAGAGTAACCTTTGAGGATTATGAGGATGTATATAGGGAGATAGATATGCCTTCGAAGAGCACATTCCTAGAATTACATCACGCAATACATACCGCTACAGGTTACGACGTAGAGCGTTCATCTTCATTCTATGTGAGTAATGATCAATGGAAAAAAGGAACGGAGATCGCTTATCAACCGAATGACCGTAAGAAAGCCGCCGGCGTATTGGAGATGGAACTTATCAAAATGAGCAAGTTCATCGACGATCCGCATCAGAAATTCTATTATATCTATAATTTTGACCGCCCTTACGATTTCCATGTGGAACTAATCAAAATCCTGAAAGAGGAAGACGGTAAAACCTATCCGGCAATCTTTAAATCTGTTGGTGAAGTTCCTAAGAACATAACTGCTGCGAATTTCCCTGTAGCAGGTGCTGACGACGATGATGATGACGATTATGTAGATGAATCCGGTGAAGAGTATGGTGTAGATGAGGAGGATGACTACGATATGTTCGATGATGAAGAAGAGGGTGGAGAGGAAGACGGACAAAGCGAAAAAGGCATGAGCGACGATTATTAGTCGATAATAAAATAAAGATCTACTTGAGGAACTAGCGACTTTAATCTTTAGCTGCTAGTTCCTTATTTTTTCTAATAGTGTTTGTATTCCATGCCATCAAGAACTTTCGTTCCTGTGGATGTTGAAGTAGAAACATATATATACCCCCATTAAAGCATGGAGTTTCCTAAATCCCTGATTGTTGTTGTTGGTCCTACGGCTGTTGGTAAAACAGCAATGGCTATTGCTTTAGCAAAGCATTATCAAACATCCATTATTTCAGCGGATTCAAGACAATTCTATTCAGAGATGAGTATCGGCACAGCCAAGCCTTCCGCTCAAGAACTTCATGAGGCACCACATTATTTTATCAATTCGCATTCTATCTCGGATGATTACTCGGCGGGCGACTTCGAAAGAGAAGCGCTTATGCAGGTGGACAAGCTCTTCGTGCATACGGATAAAGTTGTCGTAGTCGGAGGCTCAGGCTTATTTGTCAGAGCATTATGCGAAGGATTGGATGATCTTCCTAAAGCTCCGGATGAGATCAGGGAAGCTTTGAATGCTGCTTTAGAGCGAGATGGCCTGCCTGCACTACAAGATCGCCTGCGTGCGATAGATCCAGATAACTATGATCAAATGGATCATGATAACCCGCAACGTGTCGTTCGTGCCTTAGAAGTCTATGAGGCTACGGGAAAACCAATTTCCTATTATCAGAAAAATCAAAAGAGCAAACGCGATTTCAATATTATAACTGTAGGATTAAACACCGACAGAGCATTGCTGTACGACAGAATCAACAAACGTGTAGATCTGATGATGCAAGAAGGATTATTGGAAGAGGTGAAGAACCTTATTCCTTATCGTAATAAACCCGCGCTGCTCACGGTTGGATATGCTGAGCTCTTTGATTATTTGGATGGCAAAATCAGCTTAGAGCAAGCTGTCGATAGTATTAAGCAAAACTCGAGACGCTATGCCAAGCGACAGATAACCTGGTTCAAAAAATATGGCGACACAACTTGGTTTGAACCCAATCAACGGGAAGATATTATCAAATTTATTGATAGCAAGACGAACAAATAAGTCTTAGGAGAATCTCCCAATTGGCAGCGTCCAGTCTCATCATTCTTTGTTGAATTCCGCCCAATGCCTATTTTCAAACAATCAAAAGAACTAAACTTCGCTTGTCTATTGTTAAAATTCTTTACACGATAGTATAAAACGTTAAGTGAAAAACGATTTCGTAGATTGTGCAATCGATTGAATTCCTTTAGGCTCAATTAAATGTTTATTTTAGAAGATTATAACCCAAATAATCTATGAACAAATTTACTAGCCTGTTTGCGGTAGCAGCTGCACTCTTACTAGGTAATCAATGTATCGCCCAATCTCGTGTAGTACAGTCGTTTAACGACGATTGGAAGTTCTATAAAGCAAATAACTCAACATTCTTTACTGATTTTGAGAATGGTCAGAAATACTTCGAAAGTCAAAGCCAATGGACGAAGCTTGAGGTTTGGGAGGACGTGACGCTTCCGCATACCTACAACCGTACGGATATGCAAACCGACCGAAACTTCTTTGAAGGCAAAGCAGTCTATACCAAAACCTTTTCCGTGAATCCTGCATCCAAAGATAAACGCACGTTCATTAAGTTCGAAGGCGTTGGAGCGATCGCTAAATTATATATCAATGACAACTTTATTGGCGAGCATAAAGGCGGATATAGCATGTTCACTTACGAGATTACTAATTCGGTGAACTATGATAAACCTAATACCATCACTGTTATTGCAGACAACGCCTCTCGCAAAGATATCATTCCAATCAATCAGTTCTTATTTCCAGTATATGGTGGGATATACAGACCTGTACACTTGATCACGACCAATAAGACCAACTTTGTAGTTACAGACCGTGCTGCTCCAGGTATACAAATTCGCCAGCAGAATGTGTCTGCAAAGAATGCTGATATCGAAGTTTCCGCAAAACTGGAGACCAAAGAGAAGACAGCACAACAGGCGGAGCTATGGGTAGAAATCAGAGATTATGATGGCAAGCTCGTTCAAACCGAAAAGCAGCCCGTGAAGATCAGCCCTCAGGGAGTTACCTATGTGAAGCAAGCGGTAAAAATGAAATCGCCACGATTATGGGACGGTATCCGCGATCCTTATTTGTATTCCGTAACGGCTAAAATTATGTCGGGTGGGAAAGAACTGGATGTTGTAAAACAACCTTTAGGAGTCCGTAAGGTAGAAATCAACGGTGGTCAGAACGTGTTGTTGAATGGAAAGCCGTATCCTATGTATGGTGTTTGTAGACATCAGGACCGTGAGGGTTTCGGATCAGCATTGAGTTTCGCTCAACATAAGGAAGACATGCTGATGATCAAAGAAATGGGCGCAACGACTATTCGCTTGGCGCATTACCAGCAATCGCCAGAAGTATATTCCCTTGCAGATACACTAGGTTTCCTGACATGGGCGGAAATCCCATTCGTTAATCGCGTGTCCTACTATGAAAACGATAATGCGAAGCAACAGATGACCGAACTTGTGAAGCAAAATATGAACCATCCCTCCATCTATATCTGGGGAGTTCATAATGAGGTTTATTCTAAAACAGCAGACGAACAAGTACCGGTGCTTTCGCGCGAATTAAATGATATTGCAAAGACATTAGATCCTGATCGCTATACGGTAGCAGTGACAGGCTACAACGTCGTGGACAGACAAGAGAACTTATCTACAGATGTTCAAGGAATCAACCATTATTTCGGTTGGTATGGTGGCAAGATCGAAGATCTTGGACCATGGGCAAAGAAAGTGCAACAAGACTTCCAGGGATACAAAATCATGCTTTCCGAATACGGGGCGGATGGAAATATGGATATAGGCCAGGAAGAGTTGAAGATGCCGGATAATGTCGTTTCCGGAAAGTCATTCCCAGAAAACTATCAGACAGAAACACATATTCAGCAGTGGGCTGCGATCCAGCAGAACCCTATTATTGTGGCGTCATATGTTTGGAATATGTTTGAATTTGCCGTGCCTGCATGGAATCGCGGCGGTGTGAATGCTCGAAATCTAAAAGGATTGGTGAGCTTCGACCGTAAGCGTAAGAAAGATTCCTTCTACTGGTATAAAGCGAACTGGAATCCGGAGCCGATGATTTACCTAGCAAATAGGAGAGATAATGAGCGTACGAAGGCACAAAGCAAAGTACAGGTATTCTCCAATCTAAATGATGTGAAGTTAGAAGTCAATGGCAAGAGCTACACAGCGAAACAGGGCGTAAATGATAAACACTGGGTTGTGGAGCAGGTTGATCTTAAGCAAGGTCAAAATACGATAGTTGCTGTTGGAAAAGATGGTTCAAAGGAACTCAGAGATGAAATGGTTTGGAACTTAAAATAAGTTAAGTAATGAAAGTATTAAAATATTCAATGCTCACCCTTTTAGGAATGGGTTTAGCGTCGGGACAAGTGTCAGCGCAATGGACGGGACCAAAGCAGAAACCCGCAGAACGCAAAGAAGTGAAATACGGGCCGATTACACCGAAGAATCGAACCGATGCAAATATGGAAGCTTTCCGTAATTATGGTCTAGGTCAGTTCATTCACTGGGGATTATATGCTATTCCTGGTAATGAGTGGGAGGGAGTTTCTGCACGCAAAGGAGCGGCAGCATCTGAGTGGATCCGCACTTGGTCTGGACCTAATGCCCCTAAAAACTGGAAAGAAACTTACGATAACCTGTATAAGCAGTTTGATCCAAAGTCATTCGATGCCAAAGCTTGGGCAAAGCAAGCTAAGGATATGGGCGCGAAGTATATGATCTTTACCACCAAACATCATGACGGATTTGCTTTATGGCCGACACAGTATTCTGATTATGATATCATGGCATCGCCTTATAAAAAGGATATTGTAAAGGAAGTTGTCGATGCTTATACCGCAGAAGGTATTGACGTGTATTTATACTTCTCGGTTTTGGAATGGAATAATCCGGACTACTTAACAAAAGCACCAGTAACGGCTGAAGAAAAAGCGAAATACAATAAATTCTTACAATACACGAAGAACCAGTTAATGGAATTATTGACCAATTACCCACAGATCAAGGGCTTTTGGTTCGACGGTACTTGGGATCAGTCTTGGGTACAGTCCTATGATTTCACTTACAACCTAGAAAAAGAACTAAGAGAAAAACATCCCGGATTAATCATCGGTTCCCGTTTTCGGAATGATGAATTCGGCAAGCGCCATTTCGATAGCAACGGCGATATCCTAGGCGATTACGAGCAAGGTTGGGAACGAAAGCTGCCTCAGGCTTACGAGTGGCTGGACGGCAATGATTGGGATGCGGTTATGACGATTCCTCCAAACGGTTGGGGCTATATGAAAGACTGGTCTGGCTTGTACACCAAAACGACAGACGATCTATTGGATATGTTGATGCAGTCCGTTTCACTGAATGGAAACTTTGTATTGAACTTTGGACCTGATGGACAAGGAAAGATGCACCCAGGAGAAGACAAGATTGCAAAAGAGTTGGGCGCATGGATGAAAGTCAACGGCGAGGCGGTACACGGCGCGCGTCATGCCGACCTTCCGGTCTCGAAGTTAGGCTACTATACAGAGAAAGGAAATACGCTTTATCTATCCGTATTCAACCGCCCTGTCAATAATATCGCACGCATCGCTGTACCAAAGAAGAGCAATCGTGTTCCTGTATCTGCTCAGATATTAGGGAATAAAGCACAGTTGAAAGTCGTTCATTCGGATATAGGTCTAGACTTAGATAAGAATACATATTACGATGTCATTATTCCTAAGGGTTATAAAAGCCACAGAGCTTTTGTAATCAAGATGGAATTAGGCGAGCCAAGAAAAGCTACAGACAACCTGATGGATGCTAAGATGTAATAGCTGAACCTTAAAATAAATTAAGAAGCCACCGCTCTTTTTTAGAGCGGTGGCTTTTTTTTGTGATATAAATTATTGTTTTTTAGTAAGCTAGATAGACCAAAATAGTCTATCTAGCTCAATAGCTATTAGCGATTTTACTGTGTCACATTGACAACATACCATACTTGTAGGTTGCCCAATTTGATAACAACCGTATCCTTGCCTACACTAACGCCAGTTACCAAACCTGAGTTAGAGAAGGTAGAGATTTCCGGATGCTTATTCGAATATGTCGCGTCTGTAACGGTTCTATTGCCCGGTGTAACAGCGAGATTTAATTGCAATGGTGTACCAATTTTTACCGGAATCTGCATATTACCCCCAGAATTGACAGCCTCTCTTACCGTTAAACTCTCTCCAAAATCCACATTGTCCTTTTTGCAAGAGTAAAGTAACGACATCCCGATTCCCGCAACGAGGAATAAGCGTGTTATATATTTAGTTTTCATGATCTTTCTATTAATTGATAAATAAATTACTCACCTAACCATCCTGGATTCTGCTTCAACTGACTGCCTTCCAACGAAAGTTCAAACAACGGAAGCGGCCAATAGTAACGGTAGTCTGACCAAAGGGCTTTCCCTTGAACAATATTAGGGCTTCTTGGATAAGCAATGATAAAGCCTTCGCTATCCACAAATACATCCTTGTCAAGTTGTTCTTTCAATGCGATGATCGGTTTTTGTAGCTTAGTACCATCATATAACTTCTGTTTTTCGGCAGTAAACTTCATACCACGGTAAGGGATAGTTAAAAATTTACCTGCTTTCCAACGCATTAAATCTTCATAACGACGGTCTTCCAATACCATTTCTACTCGACGCTCACGTCTGATCTCGCGCAGAATAGGGCTTATGTCGTATTCTAACAATTCCGCATTGATTGCATCCATACGTGGGTCTTGAGGCACGTTTGCTAATTGTAAACGGCTATTCGGATAAGCAGCGAAATCAAAGCCCGCACGCTGTCTAAGCGCGTTGATTGTACGATCTAGGTCATTTTGAGTCAGTGTACCTAAGATTGCTTTTGCTTCCGCTAACATCAATAAAACCTCGCCATAGCGAAACTCGATAGCGGTCTGCTGTCCACTTGTTGTTGCGTCATGTTCTTTCTTATCGCCCATCCAATGTTTAATCGCCATGTACCCGGTAACCGTGGTTCTGTCAGCTACATTATAAGACAATCTAGGATAAGTTACTCCATTCTCCGCCGCACTGGTCAAATCATTATTCACATTGTATATCGAACGGTTTTCTCCAGGATAGTTGATCGTTTGTTTCAGACGTGGATCTCTGTTCTCCAATTCTGTCCACATACCATCATATCCTTTAAATAGAGGATTCGCTGTATAGTTACCCTCCGAACCAGATAGATAGATCGGGCGTCCATCAATACATAGGTATTCATCCACTAAATTACGTGTTGCTCCACCCGCTGGACGCGCACCGCTGATACTGTTGTTCTGCTGCCAATAACGCTGCGTAGCATGTCCAACTTTAACACCGTCATAAACACGCGCTAAAATTGCTTCTTTGTTCTGATCGGCCTCGGGATTGTTCTTAAACGTAAAGAGCTTCCGGTATGGGTTTGTTCCCGCGCTGTACAATTGATATTTTCCCGAGCTGATGATTTTCTCACAAGCATCAACACAAGCCTCTAAGAAAGGAGCTGCGGTACTCTTCAATTGCAATTCGCTATGGTATGTTCTGAATGAACCTTCAAACAAAGCAATTCTTGCTTTTAGGAATAAGGCCATGTTCTGGTTAATGCGTCCGTCTGCGCGTCCGCTTACTCCCTCCAGCTTGGTGATTGATGAATTAATGGTGCTCATCAATGAATCAACTACCAACGTTCGCTTGTCGCGTGCTTTGTATAAGTCTTCATTGTCAATATTCATTGTCGAATTATACCATGGCACATCGCCGAATAGCATCAATTTTCTGTAATAGTCCCAGGACTTGAAGAATAAAGCCTCACCAACATATTTATCAAGTTTGCTAGCATCATTGTTAACCGACGGTAATGCATTCTTATAGTTTTCTAAGAAATAATGTACAGAGCGAAGATCCTCCCATACCCAACCCACATCAGTTCCGTTGGTTGGTGTTTTGTAAGTCTGGTCTAAGATACTATGTATATTCCCATACTTCACCATATTGTCCGTCATAAAGTCTCCTGCCAATAAGTGGCTACCGCCAGTGATGGAAGGATTTAATCTTGTATCTGCCCAACCATCAAAATGCCCCTTGATATAGCGTCCGTAAAGGTTGTTTAAGTATAGCGTTAATTCTGTTTCTGATTGTAAGGAATTACCGACCGCAAGTTCCGTTTCCGGATTAAGATCTAAGAAGTCTTTCTTACAAGACTGTAGCAAACTAACCGCTACAACTCCTGATAATATATATTTAAATGTTCTTTTCATGATGTAGAAGGTTAAAAAGTAATCTGTGCACCGAAAGCAACCGAACGTTTTTGCGGGTATGCTGATGATATTTGATCAACATCAAAAACATTAGGGATTTCTGAGATTTCGAATAAATTAAATCCAGAAAGCGTAAAGCGCAAGCGGTCTATTTTTAGTTTTTCAGTAACCGTAGAAGGTAAAGTATATCCTAGTACAGCTTGTTTTAAACGTAAATAAGCACCGTTGATCATATATTGATCATTAACTGATGGAGCTGCACCATACATCGGAAACTCTGCATCTGTACGCTCTGGCGTCCATGAACGTTCCAGCATCCAGCGCCATCCGGCACCTCCGCCCCAATATGCAGAACTACCTGTCCATACATCACGTTTTATCACACCTTGCACCAATACGTCTAAGTCAAAGTTTTTGAATGCTACATTTCCAGTAATACCAAAACGATAGCGTGGTGTAGAATTGCCTAGTACGACTCTGTCTCCGGTGTTGCCGATTTTGTTTAAGCCAGCATCAATTTTTCCGTCAGGGATACCATCAGGTCCACCGATATCCTGATACCGCAAGTAGCCTGGGTATAAGTTACCTTGGTATGGCCCCGAATAAATCCAATTGCCGTTTGCAGGGTTTTTACCGTTGAAATCCGATTCCTGTAAAATTCCGCCGCTCTTGTATCCCCAGATCTCGCCAATGGTTTTTCCATCATACATGATTTCTCTGTTGTCGGCATTAGTAATGAGCAATCCTGAGTTTCCGGCATAATGCACCACTTTGGTCAAGTAGTCGGATAGATTAACGCCTACGCGATAGCGAAGACCATTGTCTAAAGTTTCTTTCCAGCCAATAGCCAATTCCAAACCTTTCGTTTCCAGTATTCCAGAGTTAACGTATGGTGCCAGCGTACCTAGCGTATTCGGGAATGTCGCATCTCCTCTCGTTAGAATATCCGTTGTTTTTCTGTTGTAGTACTCAAATGTCACATCAAGTTTGTTTTGCAGGAATGCTGCATCCACACCAATGTTCCATGTTCTTGCCTTCTCAAAAGTTAAATGTGGAGAAACTAAATTAGGAGGGTTAATGTAGACAATTTGTTGTCCGTTAATCAGGAAGGCCGCACGACCGGAACCTAAAGTCGCCTGAAACGGATAGGCTTCACCTGGTTGGTTACCTAGCTTACCCCAGCTTCCACGAAGTTTTAGCTCGTTAACCCACTCGCGAATACCGTCCATAAAGGATTCTTGAGAGATTCTCCAACCCGCTGAGAATGATGGGAAAGCAACGAAACGCTCGTCTTTCGTGAATTTTGCATTTCCATCGTAACGTAAATTGCTCTCTAGAAAATATTTCTCCGCGTAATTATATGCGATCCTACCAAATACTGCTCTACCCGCTAGTGTCTCGGCATATCGAGTAGATTCATTTAACGTAGGGTCTTCTACTGCATTCGGATTCTGAACATTCGGGTTGATCAACCGACGATACGTGTTCGTCAGCTGCTCATAAGTCGTTTGCTCTTGGTTGTAACCTAAGATTGCAGAGAAATTATGCTTTTCTGCCCATGTCTGCTGATAATCCGCATAGATGTTGATCAAGTAATTATCACGCTTATTATTGTCAAGATAGGCTCTGTTTTCCTGTGCCTCTGTTTGGTTGGTTCCTAAACTGCTCCAAGACTCCAGCACCTGCGCCATTTTTGGACTATACCTGTTCAAACTATAGCTCTGTGGTTGGTACGCCAAATCAGCTTTTACCTTCAATTTATTTGGAAGAATGATAAATTCTGGCGATGCTAATAAAGACATACGTCTATTCACCGATCTATTTCTTGCACCATAGCTAATCCAAGATAGAATGTTGTCTGTATATGCATTTGGAAGCGGATCATTTGGTCCGGTCATCAACGGTGTGTTGATGTTTCGCGCAGGATCGGTCATCATGGCTTCCCAAAGATTTCCTTTTCCGCCCACTAAATAAGGAGTTTCGTAATGTGTTTGATCGAAACTTACCTTTCCAAATAAATTGAACCAGCTAGTAATTTTCGCATTTACATTGATCAATGCATTATAACGCTTGAACTCATCGGTGTTAATTTTATACATCCCAGACTGATTTTGCAGACCTGTCGATATATAATAATTTACCGCTTCGCCACCACCGCTGAAGTTCAAGGTATGCTTCTGCATAGGTGTCCATTTTTTTACTGCCGTTTCATAAGGATTCACATTGCCTACCCAAATAACTCTTCCACCCTCCTCGTACCAAGCATTCTCAGGAACTGGGTTATCCAGATATTTTTGGATCATGTTCAATTTGTTCTCTTCCGAATTGCTCACCGAGCCATTCGTCCATAAGGTACGATCCATCGATGCACGCTGGATTTGATACGAATTTAGTACGTCAGGTAATGCAGTAGGCGTGTCAAAGTTGGCATCGAAGTTATAAGATATCCTGCCTTTTTGGTTGAATTCACCAGTTTTCGTGCGAACCAAAATAACGCCATATGCTGCCTTCGTACCATAAATAGCACCTGCAGAAGCATCTTTGATGAACGACATGTCTCTGATATCATTCGGATTCAGCTGATTCAAAGCAGCAGTCGTATTTTCAACACCGTCAATAATGACTAAAGGGTCACCATTAACCGTTTCGAATTCTTTGGTGTTTGCATTATAAGCCATCGACGTTCCACCACGTAAGTTGAAACCTGGCGTCGTATTTGGCGCTCCATTTCCGAAGCTGATGTTTAAGTTGGGAACTAAGCCCTGTAAGGCTTGACCAATATTGGCAACCGGACGGTTCTCGAAAGCCTCTTTACCAACATGCGCAATCGCACCGGTTAGATTTACTTTCTTCTGCGTCCCGAAACCCACGACTACAACTTCCTCAATCTGATCTTCCGCTGCTTGTAAGCTAATAGATGAAGCTTCCATCGCTGGAACCTCTTTTTGTCCAAAACCAATCGAGCTAACGACTAGAATAGAACTGCGTGATGACACTTGAAGCGTAAATGTACCATCTTCCGCACTTTGTGTTGACTGATTCGTGTTTTTCTCGCGGATCGTGGCTCCTGAAATAGGAGTGCCCTGTTCGTCGACAATCTTACCCTTGACCTCTTCTTGGAAGCGACCCAGGTAGGAATCATTTAAAAACAGCGGCGATTCCGCGATTGGACTATGACCGATCGTTTTTGTTTCGGCATAGGAGGGAAGGGAACTCAAAAATGCTAGGCTATAACATAGGGGTATCCACTTCATCCTGGAATTTGTAAAGAAAATTCGCATGATTCGATGTATTAATAGTTATGATAGATGTACCTATTGGTTATCGATGCGAATGTGATGAAAAAAGCGTCAGGTTGCATGTAGAAATGCAACGCAATCGTTTGAGTAATCTACGAAAACGATGTAATTTTATATACTATGAGGAATTTATAAAGAAACTATCGGTTTAAAATTGTAACTAGTGATACGTTGGTCCAAGAGGGTATTTTTGGATGCGTGCAATGCTTTTCGGATCGGTATTATAGTTGTATGTTGCTGATTGTAAGTAAATTAGTCTTTTAATAAGGTGGATTCAATAAGAATAACAAAGGGGCTTTTTTTCAAGAAAAAAGCCCCTTTGTTAAAATTCTTTATGACTATGGTAAATTACTTTACAATTAAGTTCCAGCCATGTGTATCTTCACTCTTTCCGTATCGTAAATCGTTCAAGTACGAAAGTACTTTCAACGAGAACTCTCTACCTTCAACAGGAGGAAGCGTATAGTCCTGTCCTTCAAATCCGATACGGTCAATATGTGTAATCGTAGCGGCAGTTCCTGCTGCGAAAGCTTCCGTTACTGTTCCTGCTTTGATACCGTCAATTAACTCTTGAACAGATACTTTGCGTTGTTCAGCTTTGTAGCCCCACTCTTCTGCCAATTCCATGATCGTACGACGCGTAACACCATGTAGAATCGTGTCACCATGTGGCGTAATAATCGTATCACCAATACGGAAGATTAAGTTTGCCGTACCTGCCTCCTCAATGTATTTATGTTCGTTGGCATCAGTCCACATAATTTGGTCATAGCCTTCGTTATTTGCCAATTGCGTTGGGTATAAAGAGAGCGCATAGTTACCTGCGTTTTTCGAGAAACCTACACCACCTTCGGCAGCACGTGTATAATGTGTCTCCACTTTCAGACTGATTGGTTTGCTATAGTAAGCACCAACCGGACAAGTGATGATAATAAACTTATAAGAGATTGATGGGTGAACGCCTAAGGCTGCTTCTGTCGCAAACATAAACGGACGGATATATAATGCAGTACCTTCGATAGATGGGATCCATTCACGGTCAACATCCAATAACTTCGTCAAACCATCCATGAAGATCTCTTCCGGAACTTCCGGCATCTGTAAACGAGCTGCTGATTTGTTAAAACGCTCCCAGTTTTTATCCGGACGGAAGATACTAACCGTACCATCTGCAAATTTGTAACCTTTAATTCCCTCAAAAATTGCCTGTCCATAATGTAGTGCAGACATCGAAGGGCTCAATGTCAAATCGCCGTAAGGGACGATAGCTACGTCTGTCCATTGTCCGTTCTCATAATTAGCGACCAGCATATGGTCCGACATGATCTGTCCAAATTTTAAGTTGTTGAAATCTACTTGCGAGAGTCTTGATGTTTTTGTTGGCTCTACGCGAATTGAGATTTGTTCTGTCGCGCTCATATCAATTGATTGTTTTTATGCCCGCAAGTTAGCAAAAAAATAAAACCTAAGCTTTATAACCCGCTAAAATTTATTAGCAACTAGACCTTCAAAACATAGCTATTGTTAACGTAATATTATGTGTTTCAACATATAATATTATGCTTTATATCTCTTTTTTTACAATCTGTATGTTTTCCTATGCAATACTGTCTACTGTTTGCTATAGTGAAAAAATCGGGATATCAGTTAATACCATTGTTGGCAAGGATTCTAGTTCTCGGTATTGTTATTGTATATAGGTCAATGAATTTGTGGCAAGCTGTCTACAGATTCTTAATTTAAATATTGAAGCAAGTCGTAGAAGTTTATTGATGATGTGGTTGACTTTGAAGGAATCAAATAGCCTAATGCTTTATTCCGATTCAGATTAGCGTACTACAACTTGTCAATCAGTTTTTAAGTCAACCAAAGAAATAACTTATGGAAAGAGAATTAGCAAATATCAATACGCCAGAGACCAAAGAGGTCGGCGTTTTTAAGTTCATCATCGGTTTTATCGTATTCTTGTATAAAACTGCTATCCGCCCATAAGGGTAGCATTCCTCCAAAAAGGTTTTTCCAAATTGACGCTCTCCGAGGGTCAAATCCGCACTATTATGACTTGATGAGCATTTCTAAATGCCCTATGTCATCCTACTTATACTTCAATATTTTCGATTAACAATAGAGCAGTCTTCCTTTTTGTTGGGAAGTATAGCTTTCGCTCTAGGGTCTATATTAAGTAGAGGCATTCTCCTTCTACTTAAACCCCTTTCAAAGCCCTTTCAAACCCAATGTAAAACCCAATCAGAGCCGCTCGGAATGGGCTATGATTGGTTTATGAAATGTCTATGATTTAGGTTTGACTGCACGCAGGTATTTGCCACTACCTTGTCCGGATAGCAGAATAGAAATAACATTAAAATAGAAGTGTATATTACGAAAGTAGCTTTAGGATTGGGTCCAAGTATTCTCTACTGTTTGCCAAACGCGGAACCTTGTTCTGTCCACCTAATTTCCCTCTAGACTTCATCCATTGATAGAAGGTATCTGTTGGGGCATTGTGTATGATCGGTGCAGAGAGCGCCATGTTTTTATAGCGTTTTGCATCGTAGTCAGAATTAATTTCGCGAAGAGTTTGGTCTAGTATTTCGCAAAATCTGTTGAAGTCTTGTGGTTGTTTATCGAATTCGATGACCCATTCATGGGCCCCGGCGCCTTTGTCTTTAAAATAGACTGGCCCGGCAGTATAATCTTTGATGCTTGCTTCAGTTGCTTTACAGGCCGCTTCCAGTGCGTGATCGGCATTGTCGACAATAACTTCCTCACCAAAGGTATTGATATATTGTTTTGTGCGTCCTGAGATCTGAAAACGGTATGGGGATAGGGAAGTGAATTTAATCGTGTCTCCGATTTTGTAGCGCCATAGCCCTGCATTGGTGGTAATGATTAAGGCATAGTTCTTTCCAATTTCCACTTCATGCAGACCCAAGGTTTTTGGATGCTCTTCATGAAGGCTCTCCATCGGTAGAAATTCATAGTAGATTCCATAATCCAACATCAACAATAGATCATCCGAGTCGGAGCGATCCTGCAGACCAAAATAGCCTTCTGAAGCATTGTAATTCTCCAGATAGTACATATTGTCCGTTGGAATTAGTTTTTTGAATTGCTCACGGTATGGCTTAAAGCTAACGCCGCCATGGCTATAGAATTCTAGGTTAGGCCAAACTTCCAAGAGGTTGTCCTTGCCTGTTATTTCTAAGATACGATTGGCCATGACCATGTTCCAGGTCGGAACACCAGCAAGGCTCGTTACGTTTTCTTTTAAAGTGATCTGGCAAATCTGCTCGATCTTCTCCTCAAAATTAGGGTTCAAGGTTACCTCAATATTTGGCGTTCTTTTGAACTCTGCCCAAAAGGGAAGATTACGAATCAGGATGGATGATAAATCGCCGTAATAGGAGTCAGGGCTGAAGTTGTTGATCTGCGATGAGCCGCCGATCACGACTGATTTTCCAGTAAATACTTTGTTTTCGGGCTTATTGTGGCAATAGATGGAAAGCATGTCTTTACCGCCCTGGTAGTGACATTCTTCGAGCGCTTCGATACTAACAGGAATAAATTTGCTACGGTCGGCTGTTGTCCCCGAGGATTTTGCAAACCATTTGATATCCGATGGCCAGAGAATGTTTTGTTCGCCTTTGATCATCCGATCGATATAGCCTTTTAGGCTATCATAGTCCTGGATGGGTACTCTTTCTTTATATTGCTCGGGAGTCAGTATGCTATTGTAGTCATATTTCTTGCCCCATTCGGTTGCTTCAGCTGCAGATATAAGACTTTGGAACCACTCTTCTTGTACGTCGTGTGGATACTTCATGAAAAGGTCGATTTGGTGCATTCGCTTTTTCATGATCCACGTAAAGAGAGAATTTAGTAAGGCCATATGATGTGTAAAAACCTAAATTTAAAACTTTTTACGTCTTAATTCAAAATGTCGACCTAGATAAAACTTACGTGCAAGCTCATTATTGGCAATTTCCTCTGGCGTTCCTGTCAACATGATCTTTCCTTCGGTCAACAAGTATGCACGATCGGTAATGGATAAAGTTTCCTGTACGTTGTGGTCGGTGATTAGAATTCCGATGTTGCGAGTTTTAAGTTTGGCAACGATGGTTTGGATTTCCTCTACCGCAATAGGGTCTACCCCGGCAAAGGGTTCATCTAATAGAATAAAGTGTGGGTTTGCAGCGAGCGCACGTGCAATTTCTGTACGGCGTCTTTCACCTCCGGACAATAAGTCGCCACGGTTCTTGCGAACGCGGTGTAAACTAAATTCCGTTAATAGCTCTTCCAGCTTTTCTTTACGTTCTGCTTTGTTCGGATAATGGATTTCAAGTACCGAAAGGATATTATTTTCTACGGAAAGCTTCCTAAAAACAGAGGCTTCCTGTGCGAGATAACCGATTCCGCGTTGTGCGCGACGATACATGGGGTCTGCCGTAATTTCCAGATCATCTAAATAGACGTTGCCTTCATTAGGTTTAATCAATCCTACGATCATATAGAAAGAGGTCGTTTTACCGGCACCATTCGGGCCGAGCAATCCTACAATCTCTCCTTGTTCCACATGAAATGATACGTCGTTAACAACAGTACGTTGTTTATATTTCTTGATTAGATGTTCTGCTTTAAGAATCATGGGCTTAACCTTTCCTTGCAAAGATATTTTTAAAATCGAATTGCTTTTATATTTAATTGCAAATTCTTCTTGCCGCGCCAGTTATTTTCCTCTATGCTATAGCATATGTCGAATGGCTTTCCTTCGTTTATCACATTGACATGCTCTCCAAGGCCAAATCCTATACACTCGAAGGCATATGAATCTTCCTGCTTCACGCTGAATTTAAGATGCGTAGAACCGACAATATAAGCCGTTCCTGCAGCTGTTACGCGTTTAGTCATGAAAATTGGCGCTTCATTTTGTGGGCCAAAGGGCTCAAACTGTTTTAATATACGGTAGAATTTACTGTCGATGTCCATGAGGTTGATGTCTTTTTCTATCAAAACCTCCTGTTGCAACATCTCCGGTTTGATTGTTTTGCTGACAACCTCTTCAAAACGCTCCTGGAAGAGGGCGACGTTACTATGTTGCATGGTGAGGCCGGCAGCATATTTATGCCCACCATATTGGTCCAATAGATCGCTGCATTCGCTCAAGGCTTCGTATAAGTCAAAACCTATTACTGAACGTGCCGATCCGGCAATATGTCCGTTGGTTTCCGTCAGGATAATCGTGGGACGGTAGTAGCGTTCCGTCAGGCGCGACGCGACAATGCCGATTACGCCTTTATGCCAATCGGATTTATACAGTACGGTTGTTTTCTTGCTGTGCTGCAATACATCATTATCCAACAGGGATAAGGCTTCTTCCGTAATGCGCAGGTCGAAATCCTTACGGACATTATTTTGATCGTCTATATTGACAGAAAACTCCTTGGCATCGGACAGGGATTTGGCGATCAATAGCTGTACCGCGTCTTTAGCGTGGTCAATTCGTCCGGCCGCATTGATGCGAGGGCCGATTTGAAAAACAATATCATTTACGGAGAACTGTCCGGTTTTGTGCGATGATAGGTTGATTAATGCTTGAAGTCCGCAGCTTGCATTGCCGTTGAGCTTAATTAAACCAAAGTGTGCAAGAATGCGGTTTTCACCCGTGATAGGAACAATATCAGAAGCGATACTGACCGCTACTAGATCCAAATATTGATATGCAAGCTCCATATCCATACTATTCTGCTTGATAAAGGCTTGTATAATCTTGAATCCAATACCGCAGCCTGAAAGTTCTTTGTAGGGATATGGACAATCGGAACGCTTCGGGTCAAGAACTGCGACTGCATCCGGGAGTTCATCACCCGGTAGGTGATGGTCGCCGATGATAAAGTCGATATTCTTGGAATTTGCATAAGCAATCTTATCGTTGGCCTTGATACCGCAGTCTAATGCAATGATTAGTGAGAATCCGTTCTCGTGGGCATAATCGATTCCGGCTGTAGAAATTCCGTAACCTTCTTTGTAACGGTCGGGGATATAATACTCGATTCTAGAATGGAAATCGCGGAAAAAACTATAGACTACCGCAACGGCTGTTGTACCGTCCACGTCATAGTCACCGTAAATCAAGATCTTTTCGTTATTGCCGATTGCTTTTTCGATTCGAGCAATGGCAACATCCATTCCTTTCATCAGAAATGGATCGTGCAGATAGTCTAAAGAAGGTCTAAAAAAAATGCGTGCCTGCTCAAAAGTTTCAACGTCGCGATTTAATAATAACTCTGCAATAATACTATTGACGCCCAACTCATCCCTCAGTTTATTAATCTTCCCGACATCTTTTTTTGGTTTCAGCACCCACCTTTTTTGCATATCTTTGCATTAATTTTAACGTGTAAATATACATTTTATAGCGCTACTAACCTAATTGGAGCGGGGCTATATATGGGCACACTTACTTAACTCGCAAGTAAACAAATAAATAGATATGGTTAGAGCATATTCCCTTTACGAGGGCTCTTATTCTGTAGATAAATCCAAGAAATTCATTCCGTTTGATCCGAAAAAAGATGATCCGAAGGATCGTCCGGGCTCTTTGTTTATCCATGTTCACCCCTTTTTGGTAGAGACAAAGGGAGGTTTGGTTTTGTTAGATACGGGGCTGGGCCGTCGCACGGAGGACGATGAATTGATGATTCACGCGAACATTAAAAAGTTGGGATTTGATATTGAGGATGTACGTTATGTATTGATGTCGCACCTGCATAAGGATCATGCCAATGGGATGGTTGATTTTAAAGACGGTTCTAAGCGTGTCGCTTTCCCGAATGCCGAATATGTGATTCAAGAGCAGGAGTGGGAAGCCGCTTTCAGCACCGAGTCACCTTCTTACCGTACCGATGTTTTTGAAGTGTTACAGCGTAGCGGAAACTTATTGTTTGTCAATGGTGATGGTCGCTTGAACGATGAGATCCGTTATGAACTGTCGGGTGGTCACTCGGAGTTTCACCAAGTGTTTCACATCGGAACTGCTGATGAGCATTTTTTCTTCGGTGGGGATGAATTGCCGGAGCCTGAGGAGATTTTCCGTAATTTTATTGCGAAGTATGACTACGATGGTCGTCGTGCGAAGCAACTACGGGAAGAATACTGGGCTGCTGGAGCACCAGAAGGCTGGGTTTTCATGTTCTACCACTCGAAAAGCATTGCGATCGGTCGCCCGGAGCAACGCGAAGATGGTACTTACAAGATCGTCGATGCCACGAAATAAAAGGAGAATCCTTATATTTGGTAGAGCCGAGTTTTAATATTCTTAAGTTTTATTTTAAATAGAAAGTTAACATGTCGATAGTTAGAGAAAGTGATCTAATAGGCATTGGGAAAAAATATCAAATTGAAACCGAAGCTGGTGACAATATGGTTGTTGTTATTCATGACGATGGTCGTCGCGAGTTATACCGCCACGAAGATGAAGACAACGAAACCCATTGTGTAATGACTTTGTCCGATGAAGAATCTAGACAGGTAGCCGGTATTTTAGGCGGATTGTCCTACAAACCGAAAGCGCTAGAAACCATTGAAGTTGCTTTAGACGATTTACGTATTGAATGGTATAAAGTAGAGTCATCGAATGATGGAGTCAACAAGAGCATCGGAGAGCTGGAAGTTAGACAGCGTACCGGAGCATCAATCATCGCCGCTATTCGCGAGGATGAAACCATTATTAACCCAGGTCCAGACTATGTTATCCAACCTGGAGCGACACTAGTAATCGCTGGTAAGCTAAAAAATATCAAACTTTTAAAAGAAATCCTTCTGTAATATTCGCCTATGCCTAATACTATTATTATTGAAATTGGAATTGCCGTTCTACTGGTAGCCTTGGTTGGCTTGCTAGCCAACAGACTTCGTTTTTCTGTTATTCCCTTTTTTATCGTAATAGGTATGGTTCTGGGCAATGAATCCTACCCGGGGTTTGTTGCTGATGGGCTAGCGAGCATTGGAAACGAGGGATTTACCCAAGCTGTCAACTCCGTATGGAAGTTCTTTACTTTTACCGAAAGTAAGCCTTTCATCGACTTTATGGGTAGGCTAGGGGTCTTGTTCTTGCTGTTTTACTTAGGCTTGGAGTTTTCGGTTGGCCGATTGATCAAGTCTGGGAAATCCATCGTTGCGGGGGGAAGCTTTTATGTAGCCTTAAACTTTGTATCGGGCCTTTTGGTAGGCTGGATGATGGATCTGCCTTTTAAAGAGACCATGGTGCTATGTGGTATCATGACCAGTTCTTCTACCGCTATCGTGGCGAAGGTATTGACGGATCTGAAACGTACCGCCAATCCGGAAACGGAAGTGATCATGGGGATGATCATGTTCGACGATTTATTCATCGCGATGCATATCTCGTTCCTATCTGGTTTGATCCTCACGGGAAGTAGCTCATTTTGGGCAGTCGCGGGTACCTCATTGTTGGCGCTAGGTTTTATACTGACCTTCCTCATTCTGGGTCGAAAACTGATTCCTTTTATTGATAAGATACTACAGGAGAAGTCTTCCGAGCTATTCATTCTGATTATTTTCAGTTTGCTATTTACTATTGCAGGCTTTTCGGAGACTATCCACGTCGCTGAAGCTATTGGGGCTTTAATGGCGGGATTGGTATTTGCAGACTCCAAGTATCTAAAAAAGATTGAGGGAATGGTTTTGCCATTTAAGGATTTCTTTGGGGCCATGTTCTTCTTTAGTTTCGGGCTTTCTATTGATATGTATTCCCTAGGCGGAGCAGTAGGCTGGGCAGCCTTTGCAGCCTTGATTACGATTATCGGTAATGTGGCGTCGGGTTATTTTGCGACAAGGTTCTCGAACGTAAAGCCGAAGAATTCGGTGGATATTGGATTTACCCTTTCGGCACGAGGTGAGTTTTCCATTATTATGGCAAACATCGGTAAGGCAGGCAAGCTGTTGCCGGTTATACAATCCTTCGTCGTAGTCTATGTATTGATCTTATCGATCGTTTCGCCGCTTCTAACGAAAGAATCTAGAAATATATGGAATAAGCTGTCGGGACAAAAAGAAGCTCCTAAGCGGGCTAAGAAAAAGCTTAGCGACTTAGAAGCTGCTGTTCAGGAACCATAGGTTCTATGTTTAGTTTAATTTCGCGTATTGCGAATAACTTAATCGTCGTATCCGAAACGTTTTAAGTAGTTTTTCTTACTTCGCCAATCTGGTAACACTTTGACGAACATTTCTAAGAATACTTTTCCGCCGATAAATTCTTCAATATCCTGGCGGGCATAAGTTCCTACCTTTTTGATCATCGCTCCGGCTTTACCGATAATAATGTTTTTCTGAGAATCGCGCTCTACAATAATCTCTGCTGCAATGCGCGTAATCTTTGGCTCTTCCTTAAAGGAAGTGATAATGACCTCTGTACTATATGGAATTTCTTTGTCGTATAATTTGAATACTTTCTCACGAATGATCTCCGATACGAAGAAGCGCATAGATTTGTCGGTCAACTCATCTTTTTCGTAATAAGCCGCATGCTCCGGTAATTTCTCTTTGATGTATGCCATAACGGATTCTACGTTATAACCCAATAAAGCAGAAATTGGGAAGATAACATCGGGATTGATTTTCTCTTTCCAGAATTCGATCTTCGCTTTTACTTCTTCTTCTGAAGATTTATCCACTTTGTTGATGACAACTGCAACCGGCGAGCTGGTATTACGAAGTTTTTCTAACACATCGTTTTCATCGTATTTCTCGTTGATGTCTGTAACAAATAAAAGAATGTCGGCGTCAATAATGGATCCCATAACGAAATTCATCATCGATTCTTGTAAGGAATAGTTCGGTTTGATAACACCCGGAGTATCCGAAAAGACGATTTGATGGTCTTCATCATTGACAATTCCGATAATTCGGTGTCTGGTAGTTTGTGCCTTCGGCGTGATGATTGACATCTTTTCTCCCACTAACGCGTTCATTAGGGTAGATTTACCCGCGTTAGGTTTCCCTATTATACTTACGAATCCAGCTTTATGCGACATTATTTTCTTTTTTATTTGTTTTACAAAGAAACAAATAATATCTTTGTGCTCCAATTCGGAGATAATATAATCTGCATCTACGACGCAACGAGGTCAGATTTCATAAAATATATTGCGGGGTGGAGCAGTTGGTAGCTCGTCGGGCTCATAACCCGAAGGTCATCAGTTCGAGTCTGGTCCCCGCTACTAAACGGATTAAGCGCGAGGCTTAATCCAAAGACATTCAAAAATATATTGCGGGGTGGAGCAGTTGGTAGCTCGTCGGGCTCATAACCCGAAGGTCATCAGTTCGAGTCTGGTCCCCGCTACTATTTAAGGTTTCAATCGAAAGATTGGAACCTTTTTTTGTGTCTAGATATTAGACGTAAGATTTTAGATATTAGAGTATGGCGCTGGATAGGCGCCTTTTTTGTTGGTGGAATAGTTGTTTTGGATCAGGAGAGGAAGGAGGACTTGTCTTTGAACGGGATAGGAAGAGATGCTTTGTCTGGATCATACCGAAAGTTTGGGGGGAATAGATTTTTAAGCATACAATTTCATCACTCTGTACAGGAAGAATGTTGTGTCCCTAACGCCACGGAAGACGCTTCTGAAAGCTTTGAGTTTTGCATTGAATGATTCTGCGGAAGCATTAGTACTTCTGTTGTCGAAGTAATGGAGAATGTATTGATGATGAGCTGCAATGGATCTTGCTACGCTCTCAAAGGAAGCAATGCCCGCATTCTCAACCTGATTATGCCACAGGCCTAGTTTGGTAAATGCGACCTTTTTGTCCCGGCATTTGTTGAAGATGTCTCCTAAGGCAATTCCAAGATCATAAGCCTGTTTTAGCTTAGGAAACCGCATGAACAGCAATTCAGCCCGGTTTTTCTGGCTTTCTGACCATCGGCTGGGATGCTTGAACAAGAGGTGTCTGGATCTAGCCAATAGCTGTTTGAGCGTATCGCCATTGGGCAATAACTCGGGTTCATATGGGGTTCCTCGCTTTCGCGATTCCATAATCTTCTTGCTTTCTGCATCCAAGACTTCCCAACGATATTTGATACGGAGTTCCTGAACGGCATCGTAAGCTAACTTTTGGACATGGAACCGATCGACCACACGCCTGGCATTCCTGAAACATCTACGGATTGCCTTGGCCATGTTGGGAGCCATATCCATGGTCACCTCCTTTACCTTATTCCTGGATCGCAAGGGTATTCGCTCGAGAACAGCCATGATATCCTCAGCCTGGGTACCCTTTATAGTTGCTAAAATCGTTCCTTTACGCCCTTTTGCCGATTTACTGCTAACAATGGTATATAATTCACCGTTGCTGAAGCTGGTCTCATCGATGCTCAGGTGTTCCGAAATGTTTTCAGGAAACAATGTCCAGCTCTCAGCATGAGGTTTTTGGTCCCAGTCATGGAAATCACTGAGGTGGTTCTTGTACTGATCCTGTAGTTGCTTGCCGTCCATTTGGAAGAATAATCCTACCAATTGGGCGCTTACAGGATAGCTATCCAAATATCTTCTTTAAAAAAAGCCCGAATTCCGTAGTCATTCGAGCGCCCTCACGCACTAGGTTCCAATCTCTTGTGATGATATCTCCGGTATCCAAGACTGTCCAGCGACGACGGCGGATATGTAGCGTAACTTTCTGGCCTCGAATAGGAAAGTCTGAAATTTCAGTAGAAGGCATAAACCCCTTTGACTCCAACTTGCTGTTCTCATAGCCTGTCGGAGCAATATTAAGTTCATCTAAATAAATATGGAGTTGATTGTCGACCTGATCGACTTCTAAAATCTGGAAGTATTCCAAAAGCCCTTCGGGCATCAATAGGGATAGTAATTTACGTTCGGCTTCTTGCAAGGGATATCTGTATTAAGGACGCTAAACTAAGAAATTTTTAACATTCCCCCCAAGAATTCAGCTTGATCCCTTTGTCTTTGAACCAGGAAAGGAAGGGTGCAAGGATTATCAGGATCGTGTGGAAAGGAAGAAGGGTTTTGTCTTTGAACCAGGAAAGGAAGGATGCGAGGATAAGCAGGATCGTGTGGAAAGGAAGAAGGGGCTTGTCTTTGAACCAAGAAAGGAAGGATGCAAGGATAAGCAGGATTTTTCGTCGTAGGTCTTTATACTAAGTACTAGCTACTAAATACTATTTCTGGTTTAAGACAAACGTTCATGTTTCCATTGAGACACCAACAGAGATGAAAGTTCTTGATGACCTTTGAAAACAGAAACTTTGAGAAGAAAATAGGCGCCATAGTCTTGTGGTGCCAGCGAAGTGAACTTACAACTGATAATAATCCGTATTTATTTTTCTAGGATAGAAATACCCCTTTATACAATTTGGATTCCTGATACAGAGCTGGATATGGTCTTTCTCACGGAATCCCGCGTTGGGGTATAACTCAGCGCCTTCCCAGAAAACACCTCGCACGCTATCAAACTCCCTTAACGACTCTTCTCTTCGCACTTGATGTATCGTTTGTATAACTGCGCAATCCAGCTTACGAACCATAAGTTCATTCAATTTTCCAATAGCAATATTTTTAGGGAGTTTGTCCGTTGTAGCTTTTAGAAGCTCAAAACCAGCTTTTAAGATTTTAAGGTTTTCATAATCCAGTAGATCCAAGCAATTTCCCAGATGAAGAATAGCACCTATTATACAAGGATCCTTAATAGGTTGTTTCGCTTGCCTAGGGTTTTCCTTTAGGTTCTCAGCATACTCAAGTGCTCGCGAAGGACTATTTTCCCAAAAATACATGCCATTTCCCAGCCAGTCATATTCGTTTTTACTATTTTTGAGTGTTAATTTTTGGTTTATAATTTTTTTACCGAAAGACCGGTCACATCCGTGAAATCTGTATACTATCCCTGTTCCTGCGGAATACATAGATTTTTATATTTTTTTTCCAGTTTTCCACTCTTATCAATAATTCCCACTTTAGTCAAAAATATCTTCGAAGACTCTTCGGTCTTAGATACCTTCTTCTTATATTTTTTAAGAATCGCAACAAAAGAATTTGTATCAATCTCTTTTCTATTCACTTTATTGTTCTTCATGATCTAAAATCTTATACAACAAATATATGAAAATGTTGCTTTAAGGCTTGATATTTAGCGTCTTACAGATTGATGGTGGAGGAGCTTTTATGGGTTCTGATATCTAATGTCTAATTTCTAGTCTGAAGACTGAAAGAATTATCAGGATCTTACGTCATGGGGCTTTAGACTAAGTACTATTTCTGAAAAAAGGATCAGCGGTCCGGTAAAAGTTGGAGACGTTTAGTGAAACGTCTCCTATAAAACATGCTCTCCCCCCTTCATTCAGCACCTTATATGATCCTGCCAATCCTTGTCTCCTTCCTTTCATGGTTCAGAAAAGTAGTTAGTATTTAGTACTTAGTATAAAGACCTATGACTGCCAATATTGACGATAAAAATATGTCGTGCGAAAGATCCTGCTTATCCTTACATCCTTCCTTTCCTGGTTCAAAGATTAAACACCAATAAAAAAGGCGCCTATGCGGCGCCATACTCTAATATCTAAAATCTAATGTCTATTCTCTAATTCCGATTTCCCCATCAAAAACTCATCTACCTTTCGGGCGCATTCGCGGCCTTCGGAGATTGCCCATACGACGAGGGACTGTCCTCTGCGCATATCGCCGGCGGTGAATACGTTGCTGAGGTTTGTTTTATATTCTGCTTCGCTTGCCAGGACATTGCCTCTCGGGTCAAGATCGACGCCAAGTTGTTGCAATAAGCCTTCGTGTTGCGGATTCAGGAATCCCATGGCTAGTGTTACAAGTTCGCAAGGGATTTCACGCTCGGAACCTTCGACCTCGGCAAATTTGGTTGGGCGTCCGTTCTCATCGGTCTCCCAAGATAGGTCTACCACCTTTGCAGCGCGGAGGTTCCCATTTTCATCACCTAAGAATTCTTTGGTGCTGATGCTCCAATGTCTTTGACAGCCTTCTTCGTGCGAGGTTGTTGTTTTTAATAACATGGGGTATGTAGGCCATGGCATCGCGTCTGTACGGGATTGTGGCGGCGTCGGCATTAATTCGAACTGTGTTACGGATATTGCGCCATGACGGTTGGAAGTTCCCACACAGTCAGAGCCCGTATCACCACCGCCGATAACCAATACATTTTTGCCGGCTGCGTGGATCTCTTCCACTTCGATAGGGGAATTGCCCACCCTTTTGTTCTGTTGTTTTAAGAAGTCCATCGCAAAATGCACACCCTTCAATTCGCGACCCGGAATCTTTAAGTCGCGGGGGATAGTTGATCCGCCCGCAAGAACGATAGCATCGTATGCTTTTAGCTCCTGTGCCGGCACGTTCTTGCCAACTTCTGCATTAGTTCTGAACTCTACACCCGACTGTTCCATGATTGAGATTCGGCGATCAATGACCGATTTATCTAGCTTGAAATCAGGGATGCCGTATCGTAATAATCCGCCAACCTTATCGTCACGCTCATACACGACAACATCATGTCCTGCTTTGTTGAGCTGTGCAGCAGCAGCCAAGCCCGAAGGGCCGGAACCAACAACAGCCACGCGTTTTCCTGTTTTTAAATAGCTTTTATTCGGTTGTACATAGCCTTTTTTGTAGGCTATTTCGATGATATGTTTCTCAATTTCTTCGATAGCAACCGGCGATTTGTTGATTCCAAGTACACATGCCGACTCACAAGGAGCAGGACATATACGGCCGGTGAACTCCGGAAAGTTGTTGGTAGAGGAAAGAATCTGATAGGCTTCTTCCCATTTACCATCATAAACAGCATCGTTGAATTCGGGAATAACATTCCCTAGTGGACATCCTGAGTGGCAGAATGGTATTCCACAGTTCATACAACGCGCTGCCTGATTATTTAATTGATCGTCCGTATAAGGTTGTACGAACTCTTGATAATTCTGTCTTCTGCTTTCCACAGCATCTTTCTGAGGAAGCGTTCTTTCATATTCTAAAAATCCTGTTGCTTTTCCCATGATAATTTTCCTCCTTGATTATGCTGTTACTAACTTTACCTGAATCACTTGTTTGTACTCTCTTGGGAATACCTTGATGAACTTGCTCTTTTCTGCAGCCCAGTTCGTAAGAATGGTATTTGCCCTTTCGCTCTTCGTTAGTAATATGTGTCTTTTCAGCAGGTTGATAATTGCCGTTTCGTCCTCTGCATCCAATGGGTCCAAGTCGACCATTTCTTTATTGCAGTTTTCGCGGAAGTTGCCATCTAGATCATATACCCATGCGATACCACCACTCATTCCGGCGGCGAAGTTTCTACCTGTTTCGCCAAGAATAAGGGCTCTACCACCGGTCATGTATTCACATCCATGATCGCCAATGCCCTCAACTACTGCTGTTGCACCTGAATTCCGTACGGCGAAGCGCTCACCAGCACGACCATTGATAAACAAATGTCCGGAAGTCGCGCCATAGAGCGCCACATTACCGATGATGATATTTTCATCAGGCACTAAGCTACTTTCGGCAGCAGGGTAGATCGCCAATTGCGCTCCTGAAAGACCTTTGCCCACATAATCATTTGCTTCACCCTCCAGCTCGAAGGAGATTCCCTTGGTGTTGAAAGCACCGAAGGATTGGCCAGCGGATCCTTTAAATTTAAAGTTGATGCTGTTGTCTGGCAAACCTTCCGATCCATATATTTTTGAAATCTCATTGGAAAGTAGGGTACCGATCGTTCTATCCGTATTCTTCACATGGAAGGTTCCGAACACTGGTGTTTTGCTTTCCAATGCAGGTTTCGCCTGTGTTAGTAGTCCCCAGTCTAAGATCATGCTCATGCCATGATCTTGTTCTTCTGTATTGTATAGGGTCTGTCCGCTAGCGTTTGCAGCCACATGTAAGATTCCTGAGAAATCAATTTTGGACGCTTTCCAATGTGGTAAATCTTCCCTTTTCTTCAAGAATTGAGCTCTACCGACCATTTCGTTGATGGTGCGGAAGCCTAATTGCGCCATAATCTCGCGCATTTCTTCAGCAAGGAATCTAAACAGATTGACTACATCTTCCGGTTTTCCGGAGAATAGTTTTCTTAATTCAGGATCTTGTGTAGCAACACCTACAGGGCAGGTATTGAGGTGACACTTGCGCATCATGATACAGCCGCCAGCCACTAAAGCTGCCGTTGCTACGCCCCATTCTTCAGCGCCTAAGAGCGTCGCGATGACTAAATCCCTACCGGTTTTCATTTGTCCGTCAGCCTGTAGTACAACGCGGCTACGGAGTTTGTTTTGTACTAATGTCTGATGTGCTTCAGCGAGTCCGAGTTCCCAAGGGAGACCCGCATGCTTGATAGAGCTGATGGGGGAAGCACCAGTCCCCCCGTCATAACCAGCGATTAAGATTACGTCAGCATGCGCCTTTGCCACACCTGCAGCGATGGTACCAACGCCGGCCTTGGAAACCAGTTTTACGTTGATACGGGCGTCTCTATTAGCATTTTTCAAATCGAAGATAAGCTGTGCCAAATCTTCGATAGAATAAATATCGTGATGTGGAGGTGGCGAAATTAAGCCCACTCCAGGTGTGGAGTGTCTTACTTTTGCAATCCAATCGTCCACTTTATGTCCCGGTAATTGTCCGCCTTCACCAGGTTTAGCACCCTGTGCCATTTTGATCTGTATTTCATCTGCCTGGGTTAGGTAGTTTGACGTTACTCCAAAGCGTGCAGATGCCACCTGCTTGATGGCAGAACGCATGGAGTCGCCGTTTGGCAATTTCGCATAGCGGATTTCGTCTTCACCACCCTCTCCGGTATTTGATTTACCACCGATGCGGTTCATGGCAATTGCCAAAGTGCTATGTGCTTCGTGGGATATCGAACCGAATGACATGGCGCCGGTCGCAAATCTTTTCATGATATCGCTCGCCGGCTCGACCTGGTCGATAGAAATTGGCGTGCGATGTTTAGCGAATTCTAACAGTCCACGAAGAGTAAACATATGCTCTTTTTGGTTGTTGATCAGGCTCGCATATTTCTTATAGGTATCAAAACTATCCGTGCGACAAGCTTGCTGAAGCAAATGTACTGTTTGTGGGTTCCATAGGTGTCCTTCGCCACGACGTTTCCATTGGTATAATCCACCCTCAGGAAGTAAAGTCGACGTCACTCGGCTATGCTCAAATCCTCGCCAATGTTTTGCTAACGCTTCTTTGGCGATGTCATCTAATGTTAATCCTCCAATACGTGAAACAGCGCCACAGAAGTACTTGTCGACAACCGAAGAGTCTATTCCCAACACTTCAAAGATTTGGGCACCATGGTAGGATTGCAGCGTCGAGATACCCATCTTTGAGAATATCTTCAATAGGCCATTGCAAACAGCCTTCACATAGTTTTTCTTAAGGTCGTCCCACGTTAAATCAGTATCTAGTTGACCTTGCTCGCGCATAGTACGGATGCTTGCCAGCGCCATATAAGGGTTGATTGCTGTAGCACCGAAAGCCAGTAGACAAGCAAAATGGTGAACTTCCCAAGCATCTCCGGCTTCAACAACTAAGCCTACTGCACCGCGGTTTCCAGTTTTGATTAAATGGTGATGAACGGCAGAAACGGCAAGTAGGGAAGGAATCGCGCAGTGTTGCGAGTCGATCGCTCTATCTGAGAGAATGATAACTTCAAAACCGTCCTTTACAGCATCGTCGGCATAGCGGCAAAGTCTTTCCAGACCGGCTTCTAAGGAGCCGGATTTGCCATCTGCACGAAAATAACTTTGTATGGTTTTCGCTTGGAATACCCCCGTATCAATTGATCGCAGTTTCTCGAGTTCGCTAGAAGTTAAGATAGGGTGTTCCAGGGTAACACAATGACAGAATTTTTTGTCCTCAATCAATATGTTGCCGGCATTTCCAATAAAGGTTGCTAAACTCATCACTAAACGTTCGCGTATAGGGTCGATCGGTGGATTGGTTACCTGTGCAAAGAATTGTTTAAAATAGCTAGAGATATGTTGCGGTTGATCGGATAGGACTGCCAAGGGCACATCTGTACCCATTGAGCCAATGGGCTCATAGCCGGTCAGAGCCATCGGTGTAAGAATGGTTTCGATATCCTCGCGAGAATAACCAAAGGATTGCTGATACTTGAATACCGACTCTTTAGATAGGTATGTAAAAGTAACGCGGGGGTCTGCGAGCTCTTCTAGTTTGATTTTATAATTATTGATCCACTCGCCATAAGGTTGCTGACGAACTAATGCGCCTTTCACCTCTTCATCTGAACGAATCTTTCCCGCTTCCATATCCACGACGAATATTTTACCAGGTTGTTGTCTTCCTTTTTTAATAATGGTAGCTTCATCGATTGGCAATGCACCAGCTTCTGAGGCTACAACAACGCGATCGTCGTTGGTGATGGCATAGCGTAGCGGGCGAAGACCATTGCGATCTAATGTTGCACCAATAATATTACCATCGGTAAAGCAAAGTGCTGCCGGTCCATCCCATGGCTCCATTAAAGTTGCATGATATTCATAAAATGCTTTCTTCAGCGGATCCATTTGATCATTTCCATCCCATGCTTCCGGCACGAGCATCAGCATTACATGTGGTAGGCTTCTGCCACTGTGCAACAATAACTCAACAACGTTATCTAAGCAAGCTGAATCCGATTGTCCACGATCTACAACCGGCAATAAGATCTCCATCTCCTCATCTGTAAAATACGGTGAGGATAGGGCACGAACGCCCGCATAGAACCAGTTCAAGTTTCCGGTCAATGTATTGATCTCGCCATTATGGGCAATCATCCGGAAAGGTTGCGCGAGCGACCAAGATGGAAATGTATTGGTTGAGAAGCGCGAGTGCACTAATCCGAAAGCGGACACTACACGCGGGTCATGTAAATCTTTGAAGTATGAACCTACCTGATAAGTGGTCAGCTGACCTTTGTAGACTATTGTTTTGCAAGAAAGTGAGGCAATATAAAGTGGTAGAGGGTAGGCTTGGTGAGTTTTTATTTTCTGGATGATTAAGCGTCGGAGGACATATAACTTCCGTTCAAAATCTTCGGTGTTTCCTACGCCTTCCGGTCTGGAGATAAAGAACTGTACGATTTCCGGTTCTGCACTCAAGGCTGTTGGGCCAATTCCGGCACGATCCACTGGCACTGGACGGTAGCCCAATAGTTCCATATTGCGCTCGGCTGCAGCTTCTGCGATTACTTGTCGGCAAATAGCATTCATCTCTCCTTCCTTCGGAAGGAACAGCATGCCGACGCCATAATAGCCAGGCTCCTGTAGTTGAATTCCTAGATTAATACATTCTTCCCAAAGAAATTCATGCGGTAACTGGATCATGATACCCGCTCCGTCTCCCGACTCCGGGTCGCATCCGCATGCCCCGCGGTGCTCCATGTTCTCTAACATCGTCAGTGCATCTTGCACTTGTCGATGTGATTTTTGTCCTTTTATATGGGCTACAAAACCTACCCCACAGGCATCATGTTCAAACGCTGGATTGTATAGTCCTTCTTGCTGCATCGTGTTGTGAATATTTTATATTTTAACAATAGGTTTGCTAATATACGAATAAAATTAACAGTTTATTGAAAAACTAATAAAAAATAAACTAAAACGTTGAGTATAATATAAAATTATACGTTTTTATTATTGAAATTGTATTTGATTCGCTAAACGATTGTAAAAATGGAATATCATTCGCTAAATTTGATGATATAACAAACGAAGTCATGACCATAACCGAAATTGAAATCTATAGACTCAGTATTCCGATGGAGCCTTTTGTGATTGCCACAGGGACAATGGATTACGCCCAGAATACTTTTATTCGTGTAAGAACCGATAGCGAGCACTTCGGTGTTGGGGAATGTTCTGCTTTTCCGATGATCGTTGGGGAAACGCAAAATACCTGTATTGCGCTGGCTAAAGATTTCGCGAAAATATGGTTAGGGAAAGACCCCTTGCAGATAGCAGAACGGATGGCGGAACTGCATCTATATATCGCTGGCAATGCGACGATCAAGTCGGCCTTTGACATGGCTTTATATGACTTGGCAGCAAAAGCTGCAGGGCAGCCGCTGTATCAGTTTTTAGGCGGAAAAGTCCGTGACATCGTTACGGATATAACCTTAGGTATTGCTTCCCCGGAAGAAATGGCTGCCAAAGCACTGAAACTTCATGAAGGCGGCGCTGTTGCCTTAAAAGTAAAGCTTGGGAAGAAGCCTCAGGATGATGTTGCACGAATCAAAGCGATTCGACAAGTGGTCGGCTTTGATATTCCGATTCGTATCGACGCTAATCAGGGTTGGACTTATGAAGAGGCGGTGGAAGCATTGCAAGGCTTAGAGCCTCTAAAGATACAGTTCTGTGAGCAACCTATGCGTACTTATAATGATCATTTATTGGCCCAATTGCGTAGTGAAACCATAGTGCCGATTATGGCTGATGAATCTGTTTATAATCATCATGATGCCGAGCGCTTATGTCGTACGGATAGTTGCGATTATATCAACATCAAATTTTCTAAATCATCGGGGATTACCGAGTCGTTGAAAATTCAAGCTGTAGCGCAGGAATACAATATCCCTTGTATGATCGGCGGTATGTTGGAAAGCCGTTTGGCATTAGCTGCAAAGGCGCATTTTGCTTATGCCGCGCCAAATGTGAAGTTCTTTGATCTGGACACCTGTATGGTGGGGCATCTGGAAGATCCTGTAATTGGCGGGATTCGATACGATGGCTACCAGATTCATATCGGAGAGGGATTCGGTATTGGAGCAGACATGGATCCTGCATTTTTGGAGACCTGCGATAAATGGGTGATCTCTTAAAATCCTAGGATTCGGTACATCAGGATATAAATACATCGTCGAAGATTGACAGATATAAAATTTTAATAAATAAAATATCATATGTTAAATAATGATACTTGGAGTTTAGGCTTAACGGAGATACTGATATTGGCCATTTTGGTTATTATATTGGCTTTTTTCGCTTATATTTTCAAAAAATTGCTACGTAGAAAGTAAATCGCTAGGCTTGGACTGTTTAGGGAATAAATCAGTACCTTTGTCCCCAATATCAGATATAAAAAAACATGAGCACACAACGCGGACCTATTTCTCAATTTATCGAGAAGAATTATCTTCATTTTAACGCGGCTTCTTTAGTAGACGCGGCAAAAGGATATGAAACGCACCTTGCTGAAGGTGGTAAAATGTTGGTTTCTTTAGCAGGAGCAATGAGTACTGCTGAATTGGGTATTTCATTAGCTGAAATGATCCGTCAAGATAAAGTCGCTATCATTTCTTGTACTGGAGCGAACTTAGAGGAAGACGTGATGAACTTGGTAGCACACTCTCACTATAAGCGTGTTCCTCACTACCGTGATTTGACTCCTCAGGATGAGTGGGAATTGTTAGAAAACCATTACAACCGTGTAACGGATACTTGTATTCCTGAAGAAGAGGCGTTCAGACGTTTACAATCGCATTTAGAAAAAGCGTGGAAAGACGCAGAAGCAGCAGGCGAGCGTTACTTCCCGCACGAATTTTTATACAAAGTAGTGTTGTCTGGTGATTTAGAGCAATACTATGAAATCGATCCTAAAAACTCATGGATCCTTGCAGCTGCAGAAAAGAATATTCCAATCATCTGTCCAGGATGGGAAGATTCAACGACAGGTAATATCTTCGCTTCATACGTTATCAAAGGTGAGTTGAATGTACATACCGTTAAAACTGGTATTGAGTACATGATTTACTTAACAGAATGGTACCGTGCGAACTCAGGAGGTAAAGGTGTAGGATTCTTCCAAATTGGTGGTGGTATCGCTGGTGACTTCCCGATCTGTGTTGTTCCGATGATGTACCAAGATTTAGAATGGCATGATGTTCCTTTCTGGTCATATTTCTGCCAGATCTCTGATTCAACGACTTCTTACGGTTCATACTCTGGAGCAGTTCCAAATGAGAAAATTACCTGGGGTAAGCTAGATACAGAATCTCCGAAATTTATCGTTGAATCTGATGCAACAATCGTTGCACCGTTGATCTTTGCTTGGGTATTAGGTCAATAAGATAATTACAGAACAATAGGATTGTACATTGGAATCGAATTTAACCACAGATAATGTTGCGGCCTTGCAGGCATTGATGTCTGAGACCATCTTTACGATGGGCGAGGAGACTGCCTTGCCTGGCGGTTCGATCCATAACTATCCTAATCAAGATATTCCTCAGGCTGCTGCTGCTGAAACAGCAGCTGAGGAATTTATTTTTCAGGGCGATAAGTCGACGGGCGTACTGTTCATCCTTCGTTATCCTGAATATCCGTATTTCTCGCCAGCAGCAGAGGAGGCGTTCTTAAAAACTATCGGCGCCTTGCAACTCAATGCAAGCAATGTTGCCGTTGTTAATTTGGCCAATCCGCATAACCCCAACGATTGGACCCGCATCATGAAGTTCTTTCAACCGAAGAAGATTACCTTGCTCGGTGTAGAGCCTACTTCGCTGAAGCTTCCTACGATTGCGCATAATTCTTACATGAAGGGCAAAATCGCTACGGTATTCAATACCTTCAGTTTTGAGGAGATGTTTGCCGATGTGCAGAAGAAGAAACTCTTCTGGGGCGAATTCAAAACCTTTATAGGCTCGTAATTCCTGATTTTTTTTATGTTTTTACCTATCCATATTGCTATTTTTGGCAATTATAGATAGACTATGGAATTAATATTCGCGACAAACAACGCACATAAATTAGAAGAGGTACAACAGATGGTTGGGGAGCAATTTACTCTTAAATCATTGGCAGATATTGGCTGTGAGGATGATATCCCCGAAACTGGAGTTACCTTTCAAGAAAATGCTCAACAGAAGACGGACTATTTGATTGCCAAATATGGAGTGAACTGCTTTGGGGATGATTCAGGGTTGGAGATCGACGCTTTAAATGGTGAGCCTGGCGTGTACTCTGCACGTTATTCTGGTTCTCGCGATATGGAAAAGAATATCGATTTGGTATTGGAGCGTTTGGGCGATACTGAAAATAGATCAGCGCGCTTTAAAACAGTGATTTCGCTCTTCTTAAATGGCGAGCAGCACTTTTTCGAAGGCACGGTAGAAGGAAATATCATTAAAGAAAGAATAGGGACAGCAGGTTTTGGCTATGATCCAATCTTTATTCCTCACGGTTATGAGCATACCTTCGCTGAGATGAGCATGGAAGAGAAGAACAGAATCAGCCACCGCGCGCAGGCTATTGCCAAGCTAGTTGAATTTTTAAAAGGCTAAGCGGAGGGTGAGAAAGTCACTTCTTTCAAAGCTCTTGCCTCGTAATGTTACATTCGTTGGAAGGCATCGATAAAAAGACAGGTACACATTTTCTTTAAAATAGATTTCAAGAATAAATCAATTTGTTAATTATTCTTTTCGAGTATGTAGCTATAGATTTAGATGCAGTTATTAGCCATGTGAGAATAATTGTATGTAGAATAATTAGCTTGTCATACCGTGAGGAATTGGCAGATAGTGTTCTTTGACATCTTGTGTGTAGGGGTTCAAGATATTTGGGTAAATAAAAAGCAACCTTTAATTTTCGGTTGCTTCTTCTAATATTTTCTCGGTCTGTTCAGCTTTTTTAGTGTCTATGGACTTTGTTGCTTCCGTTTTTATTTCCCCAGTGTTTTCATCGCCTTCATCTTCATCGTCCGGTTCAGAAATTAGGGATTGCCCAGCCCGCTTCCGATTTAACATGTCCTCGACAGACTTTGGCCGGTCTTCGGGTTTCCATTGGAAACCAGGCAGTACTTCCAGTTCCTGCGTGACTAGCTTGAAAGGATATATTTTCTGGTCGATCTTTCGAATCGAAACATAATCAATAATCTTATTGTTTTCCATGGTAATTTTAATCCGACTGCTGCGGTCATGGAACATCTCTGTGATGGTATTGGTCTTGTCGTTTGTCGAGAAAACTAGGTTTTCTGCATTTCCATCGACAAACAGGCGCTCTATAGCATTATTAGCGAAGAATGCAGTAATCTTTCTGCCCTTGAGCTGATTGAACTTGAGCGTGTCTAGAACAGCATTTACCATAAAGGCATTCTGTTTTAACAAAGCATTATCCATCTTGCCGTTTTTAATCTGCATAAAAATGGTGTCTGCTGAGATTTGCGATCCGTCGGACCAGATCATCGGTTTGCCCATAAAGCGGAACATGGAATCGACCATGCCGTAATAAACGGAGTCTGCCACGGCTTGTAAATCCGATTTGAATACTCTAACATTATAGTTTGCTCGCACGATACGGGTTCTCGCCGTATCGGCAAAGATCTGTGTGGAGTCCTTTAATAGGGTATCCGCCGTTTGAGCAGTTTTCAGTGCATCGGACAATAGGTCGTCGTGCTCTGTTCCTGTTGGCATTTCAGCCTTCCTCCGTAGAACACTGTCGGCTTTTGTGGTGACTTCAATATTCATGGAGTCAGGCACTTTGGCTTTTGCGGGAGCTTTCTTCGCAGGTGTAACCGGTTTCACCGTTTCTGATTTTTTGAGAATTTTAGGCTCGGCGGTTTCCAATGTCTTTTCTAGAATCGGCTCGCCGATACTAAGGCTGTCAGTATCATCAAACGAGGTTGAGTCATCCATATCGCCATAGTCTACTTCCGTAGATTCCTCAATCTGTCCGCCGTTGCGGTCGAGTTTGAGGTCTAAGGGTTTATAATCCCTTACAAAAATCACCTTGGAATAGAGGGTGTCTGCGGTCATATAGGCCGTATCCACTTTGGGAGGTTCTTTGATCGGGACAACCGCCTTATTTTCTGTAGAATCGGTCGTGCTGCTAATATCTTTTTCTGTAAGCTGCTTTTCTTGCGCTTTGAGTTCTTTCTCTTTTTCTTTTTCCAGCTTTCTGATTTCTCGTTTCGATAGATTTTTATTGGCCTGTAGGCTGTCTGTACTTAACGAGTCTGCTGCCTGTTTTGTGGTGTCATTCTGAATGACGTATTTGACAAGAGGTTTGTCTGTCATGAGGATGGACTGGTCGGCTTCAATATATTTTCCATAGCCTCCGTTCGAATAGAATTTATCCAGCGTATCCACGAACACAACATTACGGAAGGCTTCGCCAATCCCTCTGTTTCGATCATAGAACAAACTATCGCCTTTTAAGAAGCGGCTGCCTTCGGTATAGAGGTTGTTTTTGTTGAATTTAGCAATCCCGAAAGCGGTATTATACGTTCCTTTTTCGGTGTACAAGTTTTCCCCTTTACGTCCTTTGATATTTGTTGGCCCGAAGAAGAAGGCATCTCTATACATGGTGTTATACTGCATCGTATCGGTATAGATAATGACATTGGGCGATCTCACAACGACTTTGTTGTTGAAGTAAGCATCTTTGGAGGTTTCGAAATAATAAGCGTTTTGGGAAGTGATGGTGTCGCCCTGTCCTTCAATACGACCTCCATTGCGGTATGTTCCGCGTTGGCTGCGCATGTTGTAGGTGAGGTAATTCGTAGTAAGGGTTGTCTGCCCGTCTACCATACGTACATTCTTAGTCAAAACGGCTTGCTGTGAGGCGGCGTCATAATGTAAATGGGTGCCGTAGATTACCGACCCGGAAGTTTGCGTGATTACAATATTGCCATGGGCTTCAAAGAATTCACGTCCGATATCGTCCTTATACAGATCTCCGCTATCGGCAGAAAGCGTAGACCCTTTATGTTCGTAGACCGGATGATAACTGCGTAGGATTTTTTGATTGATGAATCTACTGCTCGAAGAGGATAATAAACGCATTTCGCTGCCGGTAGGGGCAGGTGTAAGTGTTGTTTGTCCATAGCCGGAAATACAGCACAGAAGCGTTAGAAGAATGAATAGATACCTCACAAGCGCAAAAATATATAAATAATTAGCAAAAAATTGTTAAAGGCTAAATTTTAATCTACAAATCAACATATTGTAGATATTAGCGAAAAGCAGACCAATTTTCGTGATGAAATTAGTGCTCAAGAAATGGATTGCGTATTTTTGATGTATGGCTACCATCAATAAGTTAAAAAGCTTTATCAAAGAGAAGCAACTGCTGTCTACGGCAGACAAGGTTCTATTGGCCGTGAGCGGGGGTAAAGACTCCATGTTGATGGCTTGTTTATTTCACGATTTGGGTTATCAGTGCATTATTGCACACTGCAATTTCCAGTTGCGAGGCGAAGATTCTGATCTGGACGAGGCGCTGGTTCGACAGTACGCCGATGAACTGGGGTATCCGTGTTTTGTAAAGCGTTTCGATACGGAGAAATATGCTAAAAAGCATAAGGAATCCATTCAAATGGCTGCAAGGACGCTACGTTATGCTTGGTTCGAGGAATTGAAGGCCGCGGAACGATGCACCGTTATCTGCATTGCCCAACATCTGAACGACCATATTGAAACTGCTCTGTTGAATTTAACGCGCTCTACGGGCCTGCAAGGTTTGCTAGGTATATCGCCTCGACGTGAGGATATCGTCCGACCACTACTCTGTTTAACGGCTGAGGAGGTGGAAAAAACCGTAGGTGAGTATAATGTTAGGTATCGGGACGATCAGTCCAACTTTTCGACTAAGTATGCAAGGAATAAAGTACGCTTGGAGATAATCCCGAAGTTTAAGGAAATACAGCCCGAATTTGAAGCTATCATGATACAGAATATCAAGCATTTTGAAGATAGCTATAACTTTATAAAAAAACAGGTGGAGGCTATTCGTGCGCAAGTATTTCAGGAAGAAGAGAGTCGTACTGTCATAACAATGGAATCACTGGCGCCGTATATAAATGATAGCTACCTCTTGTTTGAACTTTTTAAACCTTATAATTTCAACAAAGAGATACTGATCGATTTGCAGGATTGCTTTGACAGAGGGATGGGGCAGCTGTTTGAATCCAATAGCCATGAACTGTTACTGGATCGCGATAAGTTGATTCTTCGATCTAGAGGAGATGTGGGAAAGCTAGAAATTAAGATCGAGAAGGGGATGAAGGTTGTGGATCTTGGGAATGCGAAATTGAAGTTGAAGAAGGGGAGTATTGATCTTCTCCATAAAGAAAAGCATCAGGTGGATGTGGATGCCGATCTCTTAATTTATCCACTAGAGATCAGGAATTGGCGCGAGGGCGATGTCTTTGTGCCTTTAGGTATGAAGGGGAGAAAGAAGCTGAGCGATTTTTTCATTCAGCAGAAAATAGATCGCTTCGAAAAGAACCGTGTGCCAATATTGCTGAATGGAAATGGGGAGATTATTTGGATTATCAACCATCGCCTAGATAATCGGTACAAAGTGACTGAAAATACAAAGAAAGTACTTACTTTAGTGTACAAATAGGAAGTATGGAGGAACAATTACTTTTTAAAGAGAAGCAATATTTAGGTAGAGATATGACATGGATCAGTGTTCGTTTGATCCTCGCCTTGTTCTGCTTCATTGCCTACTACATCAATTTAGAGCATATGCTTTCCCGGCAATTGTTCTTCATCGTTGGTGGTGGTATTTTGATTGTATCCATCATCATGCTTTACATGATTAGTTATAGAACTAAGGTTTTCCCCACCCATGTATTGTTAAGCGGCTTATGGACAACCTCTGTTGTTAAGATTGATTTGAGTTCTATCGTTAAAGTCGAGAAGAAACGTTATTCCAGCTTTATTTTCAACAATCCGGTCTACAACTTGCACAAGAATGGGAAGATTCGTTTTTATTCCGGTGGCAAGGATGCCGTATGGTTAACCGATCGCGATGGACTCATTTATGTAATTGGCTCACAGCATCCTCAAGAGTTATTTAACGCGATTGAAGAGGCTAGAGGCAAATCGTAAAAATTTGTTAACTGATATTTGCCTGACAATAGAATTTAGTTTGAAACCAATATTTTTTTAAATTTGGTAAAAAGCATTAAAAATGACATTTATCTATTTCCTTATATCCATTATTTTATTTTACTACCTTTTTAAGTTTGGTATGCGTCTGCTCATGCCGTTCTTTATGCGTAAGCTAACAGAGCGTTTGATGAACAAACAGCAACAATATGCCAACGAAGGTCCCTTCCAACAATCTTATGGCGATCCGTTTAGAGAATACAATCAACGTGAGACGCGTCATGATGGAAAAGTAAAAGTCGAGTTTACTCCGCCAAAGCAATCTCCGAAAAAAGGTACTGCTACTGCGGGTGAGTTCATCGATTTTGAAGAGGTAAAATAAGATAGAGCAACATAAAAAGCCTATCTTTGTGTTGCTATGTGGCTCAAACACCTTTCGGTATTAAACTTTAAAAACTATACGGAATCTACATTAGAGTTTCTTCCTGATACCAATGCCTTCACAGGGCAGAACGGTGCAGGGAAGACTAACTTGTTAGATGCTATCCATTATCTTTCTCTTTGTAAATCCTATTTCAATCCTATTGATTCTCAACATATCAAGAAGGGGGAAGATTGGTTTATGGTGCAGGGTGAGTTCGATAGGGAGCTGATGGCCGATCAGGTTTCCTGTAGTTTAAAGCGGAACCAAAAGAAGCAATTTAAGAAGAATAAGAAAGAGTATGGCCGCTTAGCAGATCATATCGGACAATTCCCCTTGGTGATGATATCGCCTAATGATTCTTTTATTATCATGGATGGCAGTGAGGAGCGTCGTAAGTTTATTGATAACGTCATCTCGCAAACGGATAACCATTATCTGGACTATCTCATCAATTACAACAGAATCTTGTTACAACGAAATACAGTGTTGAAAAACATTCGTGAAACCGGTGTCTTTGATGTTGGATTGTTGGAGGTTCTTAACCTGCAGTTGGTGGAGAGCGGTGAGCGAATCTTTAAAAGACGACGTGAGTTTATGGAGGCTTTCCTTCCGGAGTTTCAGCGGTATTATCAGTTTCTATCCGACGACTCAGAGCAGGTGAGCCTCATCTATGAATCGCAATTGCTGAGTAATGATTTTCTGCAACTATTGAGTTCTCAACTTGATAAAGATCGTGCGCTAGAGCGGACAACCGTTGGAATCCATAAAGATGATTTACTGTTCAGTATACATGAAGGGATGCCATTAAAGAAATTTGGGTCGCAGGGACAACAAAAGTCTTTCTTAATTGCACTAAAGCTTGCCCAGTACTCATTCTTAAAGAATAAAAAGCATTTCAAGCCGCTATTATTACTGGACGATATCTTTGATAAGCTTGATGATCAGCGGACTAAGAAGCTGATGCAATTAGTTTCGGAGGATGAGTTCGGACAGATTTTTTTAACCGATACGGATTCCTCAAGAATCGAGCGCATTTTTAAAGAAATTGAAAAACCTATTCGTATCTTTGAAGTAGAAGGAGGACAGGTTCATGGCGAAATATAGCGACGATGCATTTAGACGAAGTGACGATATCACGATTAAACAAGCCGTGGATAAGTTACTTGATGTGTACCGTCTGCGCCGTAAATTCGACGAAACTTCTATTATATCTGCATGGCCTGAGTTAATTGGCTCAGCCATCGCCAACCGAACCCAACAAATTTATATTCGCGATAGAAAGTTGTTTGTAAAAGTAGAGTCTGCAGTTATCAAGAATGAGCTAGCCATTATGCGCCGTCAGATAATAGGGCGTGTTAATGAATATGTGGGTCAGGTAGTGATCGAAGAATTCGTTATCCTTTAGTTCTTTTTATACTGTTTTTCTCTATCTATGAAGTACTATACATCAGCATTGCTGGGGTTTATTATTTGGGGTACTTTCGCCTTAGTACTAAAACCCCTCAGTGCGTTCGGAGCGCTTGACATCCTTATTCATCGTGTTATCTTTGCTGCAATTTCTATTGTCATCGCTTGCTTCTTATTCAGGAGAAAGCAAACACTCGCTAGCATTCATTATATAAAAACACTAGATAGAAAAGGGCAATTGAAATTGATTGCCAATGTTGTTTCTTCAGCCGTATTTCTTGCATTCAATTGGTTTTCCTTTATCTACGTCATGAACGCTATTAGCGTCAATGCCACGTCGCTAGCATACTTAATTTGCCCCATTCTAACCACTATTTTAGCCAGCATATTTTTGAACGAGAAGTTGAATAACGGACAATGGTTAGCTGTTGTTTTGGCGGCCCTTAGTTGTGTCATTTTAGCTTATGGACATTTCATGGACTTGTTCTACAGCATGATCATCGCATTGTCTTATGCATTCTATCTAATCTTACAAAAGAATAGCTTCCAAATTGATAAGTTCTTTTCTTTGACAATTCACATCGTGGTCAGCATGTTCCTTCTTTTGCCGCTATTAAGTATTGTAGATACAGCTACTGTGAAAACAAATGAGTTTTATTGGCTTGTACTTATTATTGCCGTTGGTTATACCATCATCCCTTTGTTCATGAATATCTTTGCTTTGAAAGGCTTGGATTCTTCTGTCGTTGGGATTCTAATGTATCTAAACCCCATAATTAGTTTCTTTTTAGCCGTTTTTTATTATCATGAACCAATCAACACACAACAGATTATCGCTTTTTCCATGATTATGTTGGCTATATTAGTATTCAATATAGCCTATATATATGAGCGGAAGCGAAAGTTAGGTGTGCAAACCATAAAACATGAACTTTAAGGAGTCTTTATTTCAGATGTTTGAAGTGTCGGATGATCAGGCCGACTTAATCTTATCTAACTTCAAAGAGGAACATTTAGATAAGAATGCCATGTTCTTGTCGGAAGGTAAGCAATGTGAGAAGTTAAGCTTTGTAAGTTCAGGCTATTGTCGAGTGTTTAAGATAACACCAAATAAGGAAGTTACTCAATGGATTGGTGGCAACGGATATTTTATAACTGACTTGGCATCCTTTCTTTTTGACCAGAAGGCTATCTGGAGTATTGATGCTCTAACACCAGTAACTCTTTGGACACTAAACAAGCAGGATTACCTAACATTAGAAAATGAGATTCCAGATTGGAATGTATTAGAAAAACGTTTTATTGCCAAATGCTTTATGGCTTTAGAGCAACGTATTTTTAATTTCATTGCACTATCCGCAGAGGAGCGATATCAGCAGTATTTTGAGCAACAAAAAGATCTGTTCAATCAGGTTCCTTTACAGTATATCGCTTCAGTATTAGGTATGAGTCCTGAAACGCTATCTAGGATACGGAGTAAGGGCTAATAGTCAAAATCCTAATAGAAAGAGATTAAATTCTGCACATCGGCTAACAAGACCTCTAACATGCCGATACTTGGACTGTCCTGCTCATATAATCTTCCAAATATTTCATTAATCCGTTCTTCATACTTACTTGGAGCGAACTCAAAGCGATCAATACGTTGAATCGCTTTTTTTTCGTTTAAAAAGTACACTTTATTCTTAGCGAAAATGACTTGATTTAATGCAGATACCATCCTGAAGATATGTCCACTGAGATAATACCGATCCGCTGAGGAAATAGCCTTCTTAGCAAGCATCAAGGAAAAGTCGGCTTCGAATAAGTAGAATTGTATTACCGAAGCCTGTAGATTGTCCGGATACTGCTGTGCTAATGCTTTAAGATCTCGAAAGCTATGGTCTTTGGCATATTGTATTTTACTCGCTGCCAATTCCCCACGATACATAAAACTGAGGTAGGCGTGTGGATGTCCTAAATGGTAATTGTTAGAAAATATACCAGCATTAGTCTGATCGATAACATTTTCTACCCGCCCTAAATCTCTAAAAATAAGATCTACCGCCTTTCCATCTATCTGCAACCACCCTCCAAAATTTACCCATTGCCCCCAATCGCCTTCCTTTCCTATTAAATGATTCCGATGTTGATCATCTAGGGATTTCGCTATACTATTCAGCTCATCATAATCAAGACAGTGAGGTTTGTAATACAAACCAATGTCAATATCAGAGTCTTGGTTAAAGCTTGCTGTTGCTCTAGAACCTCCGAGGACTATACCTTCGATGCACGATAAAGCTGAGAATGCCGATGTTACTTTCTGTAGAATGTTATCCTCCATAGAGATCTCATATTGATTATCCAGCTTTAATTTACAAAAAAATCTTCTTGATAAATGTCAAGTGGCTTTGGAGTTTCTGCCACTACCTTTGGAGTATGAAAGAAATACTAGAAACTCAGGTGATGATTAATGCGCCAGCAGCAGCTGTTTGGGATGTATTGAGCAATTTTAAAGCATATCCGGAATGGAGCCCCAGCGTTCGCGAATTTGAGGGAACTCCAATTGTAGGGAAAAGAACGAAGGTTCTTTTGCAACAACCCGGAGGCACTTCCATCAAGATGAATCCTATTTTCTTGAAAATCGACAAAGATAAAGAATTGCGTTGGAAGGGTAGGTTAGGTATCAGTGGTATCTTCGATGGTGAACATTATTTTTTCCTCGAGGAAATTTCGGCGGAGCAAACTAGACTAATACAAGGCGAGATATTCTCGGGTATCCTTGTGCCATTCCTGAAAAAAATGATACATGGAAACACATTAGCCGGCTTCGAGGCCTTCAACGCCGCTATAAAGAACAGGGTAGAGGAGCAGGGACTATAAATATAAGTCCAAGTCGCCTTTTCCTTCCCTGATAATCTCAAATTCGCCGGAAGTCACATCAACAACCGTGGATGCAACGTTGTCACCATATCCGCCATCAATAACAAGATCTACTTTCTCCTGATACTTCTCATAGATCAATTCGGGATCAGTGGAGTACTCGATGATTTCGTCTTCATCGTGGATGGATGTCGTTACGATAGGATTACCTAAAGCTTTCACGATATCCCTCACGATATTATTATCGGGAACACGAATACCTACCGTCTTTTTCTTCGAGCTCAATAGTTTCGGAACCTGTGAACTCGCATTGAAAATAAAGGTAAATGGGCCAGGAAGAGCTTTCTTCAACACCCGGAACACCGTCGTGTCAAAAGGCTTCGTGTATTGAGAGATATCCGTTAGGTCATAACAGATAAATGAAAGGTTAGACTTGTCTGGCTTTAAACCGCGGATAGCACAAACCCTTTCAATTGCCTTCTGATTCGTAATATCGCATCCCATACCATAAACTGTATCCGTAGGATAGATGATTACCCCACCTTTGCGCAGGATTTCTACCGCCTGATCAATAGATTTAGGATTCGGGTTGTCGTTGTATATTTTTACTAGCATAGCCATGTCTAATCGTAATGTGTTTCTTAGGATAAACAAAAACCGTCAAAATTAGTTTGTTTTGACGGTTTTTGTGTTTATATGCAATGCGGTTTAAAACTCCGCATTATTAGGTGTTCTTGGGAAAGGAATTACATCCCGTATGTTCGTCATTCCTGTAGTAAACAATACTAAGCGTTCGAAGCCGACTCCAAAACCAGAGTGAGGAACTGAACCAAAGCGACGTGTATCTAGGAACCATTCCATCTCTTCCGTTGGAATACCAACTTCGCCCATTCTGGTAATTAGTTTTTCTAGGTTTTCCTCACGTTGTGAACCCCCAACCATCTCGCCAATACCCGGGAACAAGATATCCATCGCACGAACAGTATTTCTACCTTCCGCATCTACCGGATTCTGTTTCATATAGAAAGACTTAATCTCTCTAGGATAGTCTGTAAGAATTACCGGCTTCTTAAAATGTTTTTCCACCAAATAACGCTCATGCTCAGACTGTAAGTCTGCTCCCCATCCTTCAATCAAGTATTTAAATTGTTTCTTTTGATTTGGCTTGCTCTTCTGCAAGATCTCTACCGCTTCCGTATAAGTTACGCGTTCGAAGTCATTGCCGATTACGAAGTTCAACTTCTCTACTAAGTTTAATTCAGAACGTTCTGCTTGAGGTTTTGATTTCTCTTCTTCCAACAAACGGTTCTTCAAGAATTCAATCTCCTCCGGGCAAGTGTCAAGGGCATAACGGATAACATATTTCAATAAGTCTTCCGCCAAATCCATATTATCTTCCAACTCGTAGAAAGCCATCTCCGGCTCAATCATCCAGAATTCCGCTAAGTGACGTGTCGTATTCGAGTTCTCGGCACGGAACGTAGGACCGAAGGTATAGATATTACCAAAGGCCATAGCCGCTAATTCTCCCTCTAACTGGCCAGATACGGTTAAGTTAGTTGCTTTACCGAAGAAATCTTCTTTAAAGTCTATCGCACCAGACTCTGTGCGCGGAGGATTATTCAAGTCTAAGGTAGTCACTTGGAACATTTCACCAGCACCTTCAGCATCCGAACCCGTAATAATAGGCGTATGCATATAAACGAAATCTCTTTCGTTGAAGAATTTGTGCACAGCGAATGCTAGCGCATTACGAACTTTAAAAACCGCATTGAACGTTCCTGTGCGGAAGCGTAGGTGCGCAATCTCACGTAAGAACTCCAAGCTATGTTTTTTCGGTTGCAAAGGATATTTCTCAGGATCAGAATCCCCAATAATAGAAACTTCCGTAGCTTTTACCTCTACGCGCTGTCCCTTTCCTTGCGACTCTACCAAAGTGCCTTTCACACGTACCGCCGCACCAGTAGTAATACGTTTTAAGATCTCATCTGCTGTATTCTCAAAGTCAACAACAGCCTGTATATTATTGATGGTCGAACCATCGTTGATAGCAATAAATTGATTATTACGGAAAGTACGAACCCAACCCTTTACGATTACTTCTTTTCCGAATTCTTCCGATTTTAATAAGTCTTTAATTCTAGTATGTTCCATTGTATTCAAAAGAATGATAGTAGGCTAATTTGTAAGCCCTACAAAAATAGCCATTTAATTGATTTATCAGCTATTTCACCCAGCCTTTTTCGATCACTTCCTTCGCATGATAGGTCAGGATAGAAGTTGCTCCGGCGCGTTTAAAGCTCAATAGCGTCTCCAAAATAACCTGCTCACTCAACCATCCGTTAGCGATAGCAGCCTTTAACATAGCATATTCACCAGAAACGTTATACGCAGCAATCGGTAAATCAAAGTTGTCGTGAAGTAATTTAATCACATCTAAGTATGGAAGACCAGGCTTCACCATTAAGAAGTCTGCACCTTCTTCCATATCCAATTGCGCTTCAATTAGTGCCTCGCGGCTATTCGCCGGATTCATTTGATAAGTTTTCTTATCACCTTTTTTCGGAGCCGAACCCAAGGCGTCGCGGAAAGGACCATAATATGCCGATGCGTATTTCGCTGTATAAGACATCAGTGAAACATTTGTGAATCCATTCGTATCCAAAACATCACGTAAATAACCAATACGGCCATCCATCATGTCCGAAGGCGCGATAATATCAGCACCCGACTCAGCATGTGCTAACGCCATCTTTCCTAATACCTCTAAGGTTTCATCATTCAAGATTTCACCATTCTCTACGATTCCATCATGACCGTCGGAACTGTACGGATCCATAGCCACGTCAGTAACTACACAAGCCTCCGGAAAGCGCTGTTTTACGGCTTCTATTGCACGTAAATATAAGGTGCCCTTACGGTAGCTTTCTGTAGCATATTTATCTTTTAAAGACTCCTCAACAGCCGGGAATAGGTCGAATGCCTTCAACCCGATATCCATACAGCTTTCAACCTCACGCAGAAGGTTGTCAACAGAATAACGGTAAATACCAGGCATGGAGGATACTTCAACCTTTTGGTTTTCTCCATCTACAATAAACAAGGGGAAAATCAAATTAGCAGCAAACAAGTGATTCTCTTGAATCATATCTCTCACAACTGCTGATTTTCTGTTTCTTCTAGGACGGTGTATCATGATAATTATTTAAAATGAAAGGGGGCATGCCCCCTTATATAGTGTTTTTAATAGTCTAATCCAAATATAGCTTCTGCTAATCCAATCTCATCTGGGGAATATGGAAGGGTATATTTTAATCCCATTTCGCTGATTACTTTGGCAGTGCTGTTTCCGATACAGATGATTTTCTGCCCCGGATCAACCAAGTTCTCACGGAAATAAGCCTCCACATTGCTAGGGCTTGTAAAGATCAATACATCAGCATTGCTCTTGTCCACCTCTTCTTCAATGACCGTCTCATAGATCGGCATATCGATAATCTTGGTATTCTCGGTCAATGCCTTACGGATTGTTTGTAAAGAGCCTTCGGCACGAGGGAATAGAACCGTCTGCCCATCTACCAATTTCGCAAACTCCGAACCGATACCTTCGGTATTGATACCAAGGTGGTCGCCAGTGAAATCAGCCGTTCTATTGAACTTCCGTAGCGTCTCTTCAGATCCTCTCCCTAAAACTGCAATCTTTGTCTTCTTCAAAATTAGAGGTTCTAATTTGAAGAAGTGCTCAATGGCATTTCTACTGTTGAAGAAAATCCAGTCTGCACGCTTCAAGATAAATGAATCCAGCTTATTGATGGTAGGGAAGATACGGATCAATGAACGATCGTCAACCGCGATATTATGTTTCTTTAAAGATCGCGCTAAGTAGGAGTTCTCATCCAAATCGCGTGTAATGAAAATCGAAGAAGGCAACTTTCTATCCTTGCTGTATTTCGAAAAGATCTTCTCGGCCATACCTTCCGAAGTTTCTGCTTCTAAGAATACGCGATCCGGGAAGTCTTCGTTATCATCCGCAATGGAAGTCCAAGATTGGAATTTTCCATCGACTTTACGGCAGTAGCTACCTAGTGGCGCATGGCATCCGGCATCAAACAGGTTCAATACCTTACGTTCAACGGCGATTGTTTCCGCAACATCTGCATCATTGATGCCTTGAAGAACATCGAAAAGTTCCTTATCATCTTCACGGATCTGAATAGCCAACACCCCTTGCGCAGGTGCAGGGACTAACATAATCGGAGATAACTCCTCAATATGAAAATCGGAAAGATCCATGTTGATACGGCTTACGCCAGCCTTCGCCAACATAATCGCATCATATTTCTCATCTCTTAATTTCTGAACGCGTGTTTGTAAGTTACCACGTAAGTCGTCGAACTCCAGATCCGGACGGATAGAAAGTAATTGTGCTTTACGACGATTAGAAGAGGTACCGATGGTTGCTGCATGCTTTACCGAAAGTCGCTTGCTGATATCCACACAGTCTTTATGAATAATCAGTACTTCCGAAGGATCCTCACGGTCTGATACCGCTGCGATAATCAATCCCGGAGGATTTACTGTAGGAAGGTCTTTATGTGAATGCACAGCTAGATCAATCTGTCCAGATAGCAACTCTTCTTCCAATTCTTTGGTAAAGAATCCCTTTCCTTCCAGCTTATCCAAACGTAAATGTTGGATGATATCGCCTTGGGTTTTAATAATTTTAAGTTCGGCTTCAACACCAATCTCTGCTAATCGATCCTTCACAAAGTTAGCTTGCCATAATGCCAATTCACTGCCTCGTGTACCGATGGTAAGTTTTCTATTCACGTTCAAAGATTTACAAATGAATGATTCGGTTGCAAAGTTAAGGAAATAGGGAATTAGTTCCGCCCTTTTAATGTCAGATTACCGAATAATTTATGAAATTTTAAGACTAATTGCTATCTGATTCTGCAGATTTCACTAGAATCTCTTTCGCCATTACCATAGGTACTTTGATGTATTTTTTCTCCATGTAATTAATGACTTTATTCAGAATCTCACGAGACTGAGGATCAAGCTGTTCTACCTCATTCGCGAACACTTCGGTCATCGCCATCGAACGTATTTCCTTGATTTTCTCAGGAACTTGTTTCATAGCGACTTCAACGCGACGTTGCTTCAATATAGGTAAGAACTCCTTAATGTTCTGTGCGATAATCTCCTCGGCATTTTCCAATTCATCATATCGCTCTTGGATATTCTTTTCTGCAATCTGTTGTAAACTGCTTACTTCGATGTATTGAATAGGATATTTAGCAATAACTGCCGCATCGATATCATTAGGAACCGCTAAGTCTACAATTACCTTTCTATCATCCTCGCCATTAAGCAATGAAGTATAAAGCTCTTCGTTAATGATCGCTTCAGGCGCACCTGTACAGGTAATCATCACATCGAAACCTTTTTTATAGTTCTTCAGTTCGCTCAATGGATAAGCTTGCCCTTGCAATTCCTTTGCTAAAGGTTCTGCGTTGGCAACTGTTCTATTGAAGATGGTAAAGTTACTGTATTTATGTTTTCTTAGGTATTTCGCTAAATTTTGATTGGTCTCACCAGAACCGATAACCAGAATTCTTGGGTTTTCTGATAATTTAACCTCACGAAGCTTGCGGTATGCTAGAGAAACAACCGAAATTGGGTTGCGTGAGATATTGGTATAGGTATAAACTTCTTTTGCTGTTTTTACTAAACGATCCATCATTAAACGAAGGAAGTCGCCCGTGAAGCCTGCAGCTCTACAACGGTCGTATGCACGACGAATCTGCGCTAAGATTTCTTTCTCCCCAACGACCAAGCTCTCCAGAGAACATGATGTGCGGAACAAATGGTTCAAAGCGTCTAAGCCTTCATATCTGTCGACTTGACCCAGGTAGCATTGCATGCGTTCAGCAGGAACGCAGAAGTTCATCTTGTCTAGAAACTGTACTACAAAATCATCGTTCAATTCATGCGCACCATAGAACACAAACTCTACGCGGTTACAAGTACCGATGTAAAATATTTCCGAGATGTCTAAACTGTTTTTTAGGTTAATAAGGCGGCTATCCAACTCCTCATTGCATATAACCAAACTCCCCAAATCTTTTAGATCGACATGTTTATGGGTAAACGCTATAACTTTTAAATTCTTCAAAGCCTAATATTTCGCCAATAATTTTGTTATGCAAATGTAGATTAAAACAACATGCTAAATGTCAAAAATCTGTCAATACAGTGAATTTAGAACGATTATAAATAGTGTTAAAGAAATGTTAAAACGCTGAAATAAAGCCTCTTCTGAAATGTTTTCTAAAAAAATGTGATTACAATCATAAACGCGAATAACAATAAATGACGAACAACACAGTTTTAAACTAAGAATTTTCAGCAATTACGGCATCCAAACGCCCAAAAACCGTACTTATTCGCATAGATTTTTCGTAGTTAATAAGCATTAAATGCTCATATTTGTTTAAAATTAACTTATGAAAGTTTTATTGAAACCACTCGCACTGATAGGATTCGTCGTTGTTTTCCTATCCTCCATATTTTGTCCATTTCTAAACATTCCATTGAAGAAGGATTGGAACCTATATCAAGTCGACACCGCCCTATTTCTAATCACCATGGGTATCCTCGGCTTAAATGTGCTCCTCTTCTTTATGCGAAAATTAAGAGCCTTCCAGATTTCAAGTATCGCATTACTAGCCTGGCTTGCCTTAGCGCTCGCAGCAGTGTACTTTCAAATCAATAATTACTTCGGCATGAAGCTTATCGACGGGTTGATTTCCAAAGCCGTTACCCTAAGCTGGGGATGGATAGTAATCTTCGTAGGTGCTGTATTGATTTCCTTGAGTGTAAGAACGAAGGGGGAAGGCTAGGGGTAGTTTAGATATGAGATATTAGTCTAGATATGAGATATTAGACATCAGATATTAGAGTAAGGCGCCGTATAGGCGCCATTTTTATTGGAGATTGTATCTTTGAATCAGGAAAGAAAGGGAAACAGCCACTTTTTTTCTTTCAACGTGATCCTGCCAATCCTTGCATCCTTCCTTTCCTGGTTCAAGACAAAACCCATATCCCGTTCAAAACGATCCTGATAATCCTAGCATCCTTCCTTTCCTGGTTCAAGACAATCTTCTCCTTCTAAATCAGAGTTTCAAGACAATTTATTCATCACATGATAGCTCGGAGATAATAGCTCGATCTGTTCGCGTAGGAAGACCTCCTGAATATTTTCTAATAGATTGCTGTAGATTAAAGCCTGTTTGCTTGGCTGTTTCGTGTATGCATTGATGGTATAGGAAATATTGAAGTCATTTAAGTTTGTTTGCAAAACGAAGGGTTCGGGATGTGGTTCAATATGGATGGTTTGCGATGCGGCCTCTTTCAATAAGGTGTACACTTTCTGCCAAGGCACATCATAGCCAATGGTAATACTATAATGAACAATCAATCCGGCTTGTTCTTTCTTCGTTTGATTTGAATAATTGACGGTCGTGCTGGAGAGTACCATTGAATTAGGGACGGTAATCTCCTCATTCTTGATGGTCTTTATTCGGGTTACTAGCATGGACTTCTCTAAAACATCCCCAACCGCTTCTCCAATCTTTACGCGATCGCCAATCTGAAAGGGACGCATGTAGGTAATGACTAAGCCGGCTACGACATTGGCAATCGCGTTGGATGATCCCAAGGAAACGAGTATACCAATGAATACGGTAACCCCTTGAAATGCCGGTGAGCTTGAACCGGGCAAATAAGGGAAGATCAATACCATCATAAATGCATAAAGGACAAAGCGCAGGATATTGAATGTGGGCAAGGCCCAATCGGCATGAAAACCACTTAAATGGATATTTCCACGCTGCAACTCATGAAAAACATAGCGCGTAAATTTTACCAGATACTTAAAGATCAAGAATATCACCGCTACGCGGAACAAGTTTGGAAGGTAATCGATGATGGCAAGCAGAACCGCTTTAAGTGGGCTCAGAATCCAACCTAATAGCATTCCCGTCCAAGACTCCGTTTCCGGAAATATACTGAACAGCAAAGGCAAGGTCAGGTAGATACTGAGGAACAAGATAAGGACACGTAGTACCGTATTCATCCGCAACATGGCCTGTTCTATATGCTCAGCTTTGATGATTTTTAATTTGCGCATTCGTCGTGCAGAAAGCACCCGATCTTTCCCAACACTTATCTTGCCTGCCAGAAATTTGAAAAAGCGGTTGATCAGGATTACCATACCCGTCATCAGGAGAAGAACAAGTAAGGCGAGACCAATTCGTTTTGCGAGATTGAGCAGGCTATGTGCCTCGCGCTGTTTAACGACGCTTTCTCTGATCTTAGCGATATATGATTCTGCGAGTTCATTACTGCTTTTGTTTACCCAAAGGGCATCCAGCAGTCCAACACTGATAATGATGTTTTCACCATTATACACGATATCATAGCTCTCTTCGTTCTCGACGATGTTTAAGAAGTCCGGGTTGAAATCGGGCGCATCAAATAGCTGATAGATTTTATGCGATATGGCAGCTGCGCGATCCTTGGCATCGAATGAGCCTATTCTCGTATATATTGAAAATAGGGTGTCTTGATACAACTGCACCGGATAGCCGGGCGTTGTACTTCTTAAATTGTTTATTTTGGACAGCAGCGACGCTCGCTTTAAGGAATCTGATTTTCTAGCTCGGCTGCCGGTTGCCGGTTCCGCCTCAGCCTCTGCAGCTCGCGCGCGTATATCTGCTATGGCTTTCAATAGTTCCGCCTGTGCTGTCGAATCGCGCTGCGTTTGTATTTTCGATTCTTTTAACAACAGATCTTCACTGTTCGAGCTTGAAGTAATAGAATCCGCTGTCTGAGCAAATGTAGAAAACGTGAAGAGGACTATTTGTAAAGCACAAATAGAGAGACAGGTTAATATTCGCATTATTTTGGCAATAGTAAATTGCTAAAATAAGGAAAAATATTTCTCTAAACGAGTTTTAAGAAAATAATAAGAAAATTTACTATATCCTTCGTTACTTTGGACGGTGTGAAATAAAATGTGCTTTCAATTTGTCCAAGCCGATATTTTCTTCAATTTTATCCAACTCCCATAACCAAGCTTTATCCGGCAGTACTTCCGACCGTTCTTTAGAGTTAATAAGGTCTAACGCCTTCACCTTAATTGTTTTCTCAATTGGTGGCACTTCGTTGTGCTGACGTCTAGAGGTACGCAAGATCTGAAACTCCAGGTTTGGCCATTTATGAATGTTAGCGAAATTCGCAGTATATATCTGATGGTATTCGCGTGCAGGAATAATATTGTTGTAAATACCGGTGCATTTATTGCCATTGACCTCTTTAACGGCAACCAAAAGCTCATAGCTTGTTTCATTAGCGATGAAAAACTTCACTAAGCCTTCTTTCTGCTCGCCGGTCAGTGCTAAGAAGATACCTTTCTCGATAAACTTCGCGGTAGTATTAACTTGCTGCGGTTCCTCATCTTCTTCCATGCGCATATTGCCATGAACCAAAGTAATCTTATCTTGCATAACGGGTATCTCAAAGCCTGTATCGTCGGTTACCCCGACTAAGCCGTTCGCCATAAAAGCGGTAATATGTCCTTCAATCGGTTCGTCTACAAACCGCACTAAATCGCCTATCTTAAAATTCATCTCAATTTATCTATAGTAGCTATTAATCTGTGTATATCTTCGAGCTCATTGTATAAATGTAGCCCAATTCGAATGCCTGTTCCACGTGGGAAGCATTTTATGCCCTCTGTCATAAGTTTTGGATAGAGCGATTGATCCAGCTGAATATTGATCAAAGCAGATCGAAGCGGTCGACGTGCAATCTCTGGCAATAGCAGGTCGCGCTCAGCAAGTAAGCGATAAGCTTCATCGCAAAGTGTCGCTATGTGTTCGCCAATTGCCTCCAATCCTAATTCTTCAAATAGCAGCAAGGATTCTTTCAGTGTACCCTGGCTCACCGTATCTACATGTCCTGGCTGAAAGAAAGTATCCAGCACACTTTTATTGCTCCAGAAATCGGTCGTCGGTCTGGGTATATCTTTTAACCCTAGCTCCAATGCCGCTTGTAGTTTTTGGTGCAACAAGAGAAAGCCGTTTCCAAAACCCGAACATAGCCACTTATAGCCGCTACAAGACAAGGCATCGATTCCTGAACGATCGAATGCGAAATCCTCGGTACCCAAATATTGCGAACCGTCAGCAATAATCCAGATATCAGGGTGTTCCTCTTTCAAGCGTCTAAAAAATCGCGGGTCTATCTTTAATCCACTGACATATTGTACGATGCTGATCAACAAAACATTTGGCTTATAGTCCGCAATTGCTTCCAGGATATTTTCTTCAACCTGTTCGTCCACCTTAACGGTTTTATAAGCTAAGTTTCTCGAAATGATAGGGTAGAGGATCGATGGATACTCGCCCTCCAATGCCAGATAGCGATAATCCTTAGGCAATAAGTCAATGAGCGTAGAATAACCGAAAGAGAAATTTGGTGTCAAATAGACAGTATGTTCAGCGGCATGAAAAACTCTAGCGATGGTATCCTTTACAGTTTCCAGAAAAGCTGTTTGCTGATTACGTAGATCCGTATCCGCCGCGAAGAATTGCTCTTCCCAGGTTCTTCGCCATTCCAAGCTGCGCTTGGGAATTAAACCATCTCCCGAACTATTGACATAACAAATATCTGCTGAAAGGTTAAAGTACTCGCTGAAAGTCATAAGCTTTGATTTCTTGTTGTTGTATGATTGCTAAAAACTCTTCCTGCGAAATTAAACACGCACCCATGCTTTCCAAATGCACTGAATGGACCTGACAGTCGATCATGGAGATTCCAAAATCTTCCGCTAGGCTTATCAGGGCTACCTTCGATGCATTGGAAACTTTGGAAAACATGCTTTCCCCGCCGAAAACATTTCCAACTTTAATACCGTACAAGCCACCTACTAGCTGACCTTGTTCCCATACCTCAACACTATGTGCATAACCATGCTTGTGGAGCGAGATATAGGCGGCTTTCATCTCCGGTAAGATCCACGTTCCTTGCTGGCCCTCGCGCGCAATCCTCGCACATTGATCGATTACCTGCTCGAATGCTTGATTGTAGGTGACCTTAAACCGCTTAGATCGCAGCACCTGTCGCATGCTTTTGGAAATCTTCAACTTTCCTTTATGTATTACAAAGCGTTCATGTGGCGAATACCATAGAATGGGCGTGTCTTCGTCATACCAAGGAAAAATTCCGTTTTGGTAGGCTAGCAACAAGCGCTCTGCCGATAAATCGCCTCCGATTGCTAATAATCCGTCTTCATCCGCCAAGCGGGGATGTGGAAAAGCCAATTGTGCTTCATCCAATAAATAGGGCATGCGTTAGGCTAAACTATTCTTCCGGTTGACGAGGCTCTTTGCTGATTTCCTCAAATATTTTATCCATATGTTCCACGTACTCGTTGGTATCGTCTAAGAAGAACTCCAACTGCGGAACAATACGCGCTTGATTTTTGATGCGCGCACCAAGTTTATATCGTATCTCGCTAGTTTTTGAACGAATGCTTTCAATATCAGCTTTCGCAGTATTTGTGTTTAAAAAACTTAGAAATACGCGAGCAATGGAGAGGTCAGGCGTTACACGCACTTTTGTTACGGTAATAAAGGCACCAGGAGCCCACGAATTCCCCTCTCTCTGAAACATCTCCGCTAAATCCTGCTGAATTACGCCGGCAAATCGTTGCTGTCTTTTACTTTCTGTTCCCATAATGATATTGAATGAGAAAACGTTTCATTACGTTTCCAATAACACAAATATAAGGATTTTTAAAAAGATGCTTTGTTATCTCAGTTCAATATTATGAGGAGTTTGATGGAAAAAGAACGTATGGACAAGGCTGGAATAGTCGTGGGGCGGAGCTGGATTAGGTCTTGCTTTTAGTAAAACCTATCGATAACCAAATCATAACCCTTTCAGAGCGGTTGTGATTGGGGTATACATTGGGTTTACATTGGGTTTGAAAGGGGAGTGTGGAGAAGAAGGTAGCAAGGGGGCATAAAAAAAGACTTGTCGTGGGCATAGTGACAAGTCTTCAAATCAAAATTAGTTTATAATTGGATAGAATAATATTTTTCAAGTTTTAAGACTTTTTGGGTCTATCATGTTTAGTATTTCTAGGTGGTTATTAACGTGAGTTGCTACTCACTAATTGTTTTTTCATTCCCCTTTACATCACAAACATAGGGCTTTAATTCAGACCCTACAAGATGTTTTTTAAAAAAAAGTAAGTGGTTACTTAATTTAGTTTAACAATTTTTAACTCTATTTGATTAGTAGATTTTATGAGAATTCCATGCTTAATGTTATTAAGTTTTTGTTGTTTTTAGATTAAAAAACGGCGTTTTTGAATAGCTGAACAGGATATGTTAGCGAACGCAAGTGTAGTTGATTAATTGAAAAACAATGCGAAAAACTACCTGTTTTTGTCTGTTTAATTGGTATTTTTGTTTCACAAAATATTGATCATGAAGATTTGGCAAAAAAATATTGATGTGGATTCTTTTGTAGAATCCTTTACCGTTGGGCGCGATCGTGAGATGGACTTGCAGCTTGCGGGTGCTGATGTTTTGGGTTCATTAGCGCATACAAAGATGCTTGCTAGCATTGGTTTGATGAGCGAGGAGGATCTTGTTGCGGTACAGAAGGAGCTGAAAAACATCTACCAGGAGGTATTGGATGCTAAATTTCAGATCGAGGATTCGGTAGAGGATGTTCACTCGCAAGTGGAGATGATGCTGACGCAGCGCATCGGTGAGGCGGGGAAGAAAATTCACTCCGGCAGATCGAGAAATGATCAGGTTTTAGTAGACCTTAAGCTGTATTTCCGTTCAGAAATCGAGAGTATCTTTAAGAATACAGAAGTTTTGTTTGAGCAATTAATAAGCTTGAGCAATCAATATAAGTCGGTTCTAATGCCAGGATATACGCACCTGCAGATTGCCATGCCGTCCTCTTTTGGATTATGGTTTGGAGCATATGCAGAAAGTTTAGTAGACGATTTGCAATTGTTGAAGGCTGCCTGGGCCGTTTGTAATAAAAATCCGCTAGGCTCGGCGGCGGGCTATGGTTCTTCGTTTCCGTTGAACCGTTCCATGACCACCCAATTATTAGGGTTCGAGGATTTGAACTACAATGTGGTCTATGCACAAATGGGACGAGGCAAGACGGAAAGGATATTAGCGCAGGCGATGAGTTCCATTGCAGCGACATTAGCGAAGTTTGCCATGGATGTCACCTTATTCATCAATCAAAACTTTGGCTTTATTTCCTTCCCGGCCCATCTAACAACGGGGTCCAGCATTATGCCGCATAAGAAGAACCCGGATGTTTTTGAATTGATTCGTTCTCGCTGCAATAAAATTCAGGCATTGCCAAACGAAATTGCTATGATGACGTCGAACCTACCGGTTGGCTATCACCGTGACTTGCAGTTGTTGAAGGAAAATCTTTTCCCGGCATTCCAATCATTAAACGATTGCTTGGCGATTGCAACCTACATGCTACAGAATATTACGATCAAGGATAACATCTTGGATGACCCAAAATACGATTACCTATTCAGTGTAGAGGTAGTAAACAACGAGGTGCTAAAAGGCGTACCGTTCCGCGAGGCATATAAGAATATTGGCTTAGCCATTGAAGAGGGTAATTTTAATCCTTCAAAAGAGGTGCAACATACACATGAAGGTAGTATCGGCAATCTATGCAATGATCAGATAGAAAGAATGTTTTCGGAAGTGAAGCAGTCCTTCGGTTTTGAGAAGGTTCATCAGGCTTTAGAGGATTTGCTGAAAGCTTAACAGCTTGATAATCTGATAGTGATAATTTATTCTTATTTTTGATTAATTGAAAATCGTAATGGGAATAGTTGAGACATCGAGCAAAAAGTTTAAAAAAAATCAGAATGAATTTTTTGAGCTAGCGGATCTTGGTCAACAGATAATTATTAAGCGAGGGAAAAAGCAAGCTTACCTTTTAACTCCTGTTTCTGAAGAAGACTTATCCTTCGGCCAAGAAATGAGTGAAAGACTCCGATTGTCTGAACAGCAATTTAAAGATGGTGATTTCGTGAGAATAAAATCTAAAAATGAATTGAAAGCTTTTTTAGAAAGAATATAGATACAAAGGAGGTTTTTAAACCTCCTTTTTTATGCTGAATTTATATTTAATCGTGCTTTGGTATTCTTTTCCTGGCTGTAGGACTACAGAAGGGAAGTTTGCATGGTTTGGGCTATCCGGATAATGTTGCGCTTCGAAACAAAGCCCACCATATCTTAAATATTTATGTCCTGATTTTCCTTCATCGTCAGCTAAGAAATTGCCCGCGTAGAGATGTATCCCCGGCTCCGTTGTAAATACTTCTAATAGTACACCACTTTCTTTGGAATATGCAGACGCAACGGCAATCGTTGGAGGTTGATTGTTGACGAAGGTATGGTCAAAGCCGCCCGCATTCTTCAACTGCGCTTCCTTACTATCGATATAATCAACAATTTTTTTGGGTTGTCTAAAATCCAATGCAGTGCCTTCCACAGGGAATATCTCGCCCGTAGGAACTTGGTTCTCATCAATAGGAACAAACTCTTCCGAATTGATGAATATTTCATGGTTCAGGACATCTCCATTACCTTCACCATTCAGGTTGAAAAAGGCATGATTGGTAAAGTTGATGATTGTAGGGGCATCAGTAGATGCTCTGAAATGGATTACTATCTCATTTTCATTGGTCAACTCATACGAAACGGTAGTCTTGAGCTCTCCTGGAAAACCTTCTTCACCATCTGGAGAGGTGTAATAAAAATCGACCACCTTGTTGAAGCTCACCTGTCGATCCCATACGCGGTTGTGGAAGCCTTCCGGGCCACCGTGCAAGCAATTGTTGCCATTATTCTTTGCCAAGGTATATTCTTGCTCATTCAGTGTGAACTTCCCATTCGCAATTCTGTTACAAAAGCGGCCTATGGTAGCACCGTGATAAGGTTCTTGCGCTTTCAGATAGCCATTGATACTCGAGAAACCTAGTACGACATCAATCAGGTTACCGAACTTGTCGGGCACCAAAGCACTTACCAATCGGGCGCCGTAGTCCGTAAGGGCTACCTGCATGCCTGCACGGTTGGTAAGCGTTATCAGATGGGTGTTCTTACCTTGTATACGGCTTTCAAAATCTTTTTTCTCGGGGAGTTTATAAACAGTCATTGTAGGATGCATTTCTATCTCTAAAGATAGCAATTAAGCGATGCTTAGCCAAAAGAAAAACTTGAGCATTCGCGCTGTATTTTGTAAATTAATGGAAAATAAGCGTAATGAAACCCATATATACTTATTTCATCACGATAGCCATTCTCTTACTGCTGATTGGCTTTTTTTCCGTCGCGCCGGATTCATCCTTTATTATTGAGCCGCGGGTGGGCTGGGTGCTCGCAGTTCCGTTGAAGGAAACGGTTTTTGCGCTTGCCTTCTTTGCAGTTTTGTTCAGTGTGCTTTATCGCTATACGGAGCATCTGCTCTATTCCCACCGTTGGTCGATTATGCATTTCATCTGTTTTGTTTGCTTGGCACTTAATTTCTATACCTGGAATGCGCTGTCCAATCGTTTTGTCATGCGCTTTGAAGAGCTGAAGGAAAATGCCCAACAGGTGAAGCAGTTAGGTGAGATGTTCATGCGCGTGGAGGGCTTTTACAGTATTTCATTTTTTGTTCTTATCCTAATGCAAGGGCTGTATTTGTTGAATTTATCTGTGGGGATGATTTATCAAAAAAGGGGTGATCTGTCCTAAGCTCCCGTTTTTAAAATGTATATTTGCCTAGCAAAATCTGATATTTTTAATGAATTGGAATCAGTTAATATCGGCAAAGCGCTGGGGATATGAGCATCGGGAGCCAAGCGAACATTTTGACGCCCGTTCGGAATTTCAACGCGATTACGATCGCCTAATCTTTTCCTCACCTTTTCGTCGTTTACAAAATAAAACCCAGGTTTTTCCGCTTCCTGGCGTGGTGTTCGTTCATAACCGATTGACCCATAGTTTGGAGGTTGCTTCGGTTGGGCGCTCGCTTGGTCGTTTGGTTTATAATCTGTTGAAGAAGAAACACCCGAACATTGATCAGGAAGCACCATTCTTACAAGAGGTTGGGAATATTATTTCGGCAGCCTGTCTATCGCACGACTTGGGCAACCCTGCCTTCGGTCACTCCGGCGAGGCGGCGATTTCTACGTTTTTTACCGACGGTAAAGGCGTAAAATATCAGGAAATGGTTTCTAAAGAGCAGTGGGCAGACCTGACACATTTTGAAGGGAATGCCAATGCCCTGCGTATTTTGACACATGCCTTCAACGGGAAAGATCCGAAAGGTTTCGCATTGACATATACTAGCCTTGCTTCCATCGTAAAGTATCCATGTGCAGCTATTGATGGCCATGTCAAAGGTTCGCATCACCGCAAAAAGTATGGTTTCTTCGATTCAGAGAAAGCAGCTTTCGAGCAGATCGCGGCTGAGCTTGGCATTGCCAAGGATCCGCAGAACCCGAAAGGCTATATGCGCCATCCTCTGGTCTATCTGGTAGAAGCGGCAGATGATATCTGTTATAATATCATTGATTTGGAGGATGCACACCATCTGAAGATTTTAGCTTATCAGGAAGTTGAAGATCTCTTGTTGCCATTATGTGCTGGCGAAGATCTGCGTGCGCGTTTGGATAGTCTTGCCGATACGGCCAGTAAGGTATCCCTATTGCGGGCAAAAGCAATCAATACACTCATTAACGGCTGTGCGCAAGTATTTGTCGACCGCGAGGAAGATTTCCTTGCCGGCACCTTCGACAAAGCATTGATGGACGCCCTAAATCCAGATATCGTCGCGCATATGCAGAAGATATCTGATATCTCGGTCAAGCGTATTTACAATGCGCCAACCGTAGTACAAATTGAAATAGCAGGTTTTAAAGTGATGAACGCTCTTTTAGAAGAATTTGTTCCCGCTTACCTTAAAACAAATAAATCCATGTTCGATAAAAAGTTGGTGGCGATGATGCCCGAGCAGTTCCACTCTGAAAAAGAGGACACCTACTCGAAAATTAGAGCCGTACTCGACTTCGTATCTGGCATGACGGATGTCTACGCTGTAGACCTATATAGGAAGATAAAAGGGATTTCTATAGCCTCATTGGATTAGATATTAGATGTTAGACATTAGATTTTAGATACTAGTCTGTCTCAGATCAAAGTTGATTGATTTTTTATAAAATGAGATCAAATTGACTGAGCGAGATTGTTCCATATAGTATATCAGATGTCTTACATCTAACATCTCAAATCTATCATCTAATTCATATGAAAGTAGTAATAGCAGAGAAACCCTCCGTTGCGCGTGATTTGGCAAGAGTTATGGGCGCCAAGGAGGTTAAAGATGGATATATTGCCGGGAATGGGTATGCGTTTACCTATGCTTTTGGGCATTTGGTGCAGTTGTGTACTCCGCAGGCTTATGGATTTCACAATTGGTCGATGAAGAATCTGCCGATTATTCCGGCGCAGTTTGCATTGGAGGTGAAGAAGGTCCGTAAGGATGGGAAGCAGATGGATGATGCGGGTGCTTTGAAGCAGCTGAACACCATCAAGTGGTTATTAGAGCAGGCGGAAGAGATTATTGTGGCGACGGATGCCGGGCGCGAAGGGGAATTGATCTTTCGCAACATCTACTATTATTTAAAATCGAATATACCGTTCAAGCGTTTGTGGATTTCCTCCCAAACGGATAAGGCTATTAAGGAAGGTTTTGCCAACCTGAAGGAGGGCACTGAGTATGACAGCCTTTATATGTCGGCTCGTTCGCGCTCGGAATCGGATTGGTTGATCGGTATCAACGCTACGCAAGCATTGACCTTAGCCGCCGGCAATAAGGGACTGCTCTCTCTCGGTCGGGTGCAGACGCCTACTTTGGCGATGATCTGTTCTCGATATTTGGAGAATAAGGATTTTAAGCCGCAAGCTTTTTATAAAATTCAGGCGGGCTTCGAGAAGGAGGGCATACAATTTAAGGCGACTTCTAACAAAATCGACAAGAAGGATGTCGCGGAAGAGACCATTGCGAAGATTCAGGTTGGTAGCAATGCGAAGGTTGTGAATGTGGAAGCGAAGGAGACCAAAGAACAGCCACCCTTACTTTTCGATTTGACTTCCTTGCAACAGGACGCGAATAAAAAGTGGGGCTATTCTGCGGATCAAACCCTAAGTATCGCACAGACCCTTTATGAGAAGAAGGTGATTACCTATCCTCGTACGGGTTCTCGCTATATCGGTGAGGACGTTTTTGAGAAGATCGACGAGTTGTTCCAACATTTAGCAGATACCGCGCAGGAGAGCATTGCATTAATCTCCAAGAATTTAATTGGAGCTAAGCTGAACAAGCGCTCTGTGGATGATAAGAAGGTAACAGATCACCATGCCCTCTTGGTTACGGATGAGAAACCGGGGCCTATGCCTATGGATCAGCAGAACATCTATAATATGATTGCCAAGCGGATGGTGGAGAGTTTTTCGGAGGTCTGCTTGAAAGATATTACGACGGTGACCATCGATGCTGCCGGCGTGGAATTGATTGCGAAGGGGACTGTGATCCGACAATATGGATGGCGCCTATCTGCTGATCAGATTGATGCGCCCGATGAGGATAAAAATACGGATGATCAGGATAATGAGAATGCGCAATTACCGAAGCTGACGGCGGAGGAATTGTTGGAGATATTGACGTTGGAGTTGGCGGAGCGTTTCACGAAAGCAAGGCCAATTCATACGGAGGCTTCCTTACTGAAGGCCATGGAAACCTCGGGTAAGGAGATTGAAGACGATGAGATGCGCCAGGCGATGAAGGACTGCGGTTTGGGAACTCCGGCTACTCGCGCAGCGACTATAGAGACTTTATTTCAACGGGATTATATCAAGCGTGATAAGAAGAAGCTGATTCCGACGGAAAAAGGATTGGCGGTTTATTTCTTGGTAAAAGATCGTTCGATTGCGAAAGTTACGTTGACTGGAAAGTGGGAGCAGAAGCTGGAAGAGATGCGCGCTAATAAGGTGAGCTATGATGTGTTTATGAAGCACATCAAAGACTATACGGTGAAGATTACTTCGGAGTTGATGCAGTTGCGGGTAGCGATTGCTCATGAAGAATTGAAGCCACAGCAAAAAGGTAAGATTAAGTGTCCGAAATGTTCGGCGGGTCAGGTGCAATTATATGATAAGGTGGCACAATGTGACCATTATGCCAGAGGATGTGATTTTAAGATATGGCGAACGCTGCACGGGGTATTCCTGGATGAGAAGGAGATGAAGAGTCTTTTGGAGAAAGGGAAAACTTCGGAGCTAAAGGGGCTGAGGAATACGGATGGATCCATGGTGAATGCTTCCTTATTGTTGGAAAATTTTAAGGCGGTTATTGGATAGATTCATTAACTTGAGATAATGAAAACCATTTATCTGTTCTCCGGCTTAGGTGCGGATTATCGAGTCTTTTCGAATCTTGATTTGTCTGGATTTCAGCCTGTACATATTGAATGGTTGAAACCTAGAGCTTCTGAAAGCTTGGAAAGCTATCTATTTCGTTTAGCTGAATATCACCAAATTCCAAAACAAGGCGCGCTGGTCTTAGGGGTATCATTTGGAGGTTTATGTATTTCAGAACTCGCCAAGTACTATGATTTCGAAAAAATGATTCTTGTATCTTCCGTGAAAAATAAATTTGAGATTCCCGCCTTCATAAAACTTGCTAGATTGTTTTCACTATATAAGTTAATGCCTAGAAAGCCTTCAGGGATGATGGCTAGAAAAGCGATACATTGGGCGTTTGGGGTGAAGACAAAAGAAGAAGGCGGCTTATTGGATGTTATTATTCAGGATACAGATCCTGATTTCTTTAAATGGGCAACGGATCAAATTATGCAATGGGAAAGCGTCTATAATCCTACTAATTGTTTACACATTCATGGGGAAAGGGATCGAATTTTTCCAATTAACAATGTAGTTTGGGATATAAAAATTAAGGATGGGGGACATTTTATGATATACAATCGAGGGAAAGAGATATCATTTCCAATTCGTAATTTTATCTTTTAATCTCCGAATTTTAAGGTCATTCGACCGTAATATGTTTTTTCCTATACCTTTCCAATAATCATTTCTATTAACTTTGCGGGCTATGGCAACAAAACTCTACAATCCCTTTTTAGATTTTAAGTTTGATAACAAAACCTGTTTCTTGACAGGGGAGACATTGCAGTCTGAGGATGAGCAGATTCAGGTGTTTCCGATGTGGATGATGCGTGCTTTTGATCTGGAGGAGAAGCCTTTCAAGATGCTAGACGAGAGCTTTAGTACCTACAAAAAGTTGCAGCTTCCCTGTTCGACAAGGGCTGCCGCGGCTGTCGCAGCGGTGGATGGTTTGGTCGAGCATGCTGTAGAGAAGGGCTATGAAGCTGTTCGTGAATTGGAACAGGAAGTTTTGTTCCAATGGATTGGAAAGATACTCTATGGGGTAGTTTTTAACGAGATACAGGCGGGTATCCGTCATGCGGTAATGACCGGTGAGGAGCTGAACTTCTCGCAAGCCTTGGTTCAGAAATTCAGGAACCTGCATGCCATGTTGCAATCTATGGTAATCCCGATGGAGTTTGAACATAAAAATCCATTTACCATTGAGGTTTTTCATGTTGATAATGCGGAGGACACTTTCCTATATCGTGATGAAATCAATACCTTGATTTTCTCCTTGCGGATGAAAGACTTCGGTTTGATTGCTACGCTACAAGATAACGGAACAAACGCTATCTATCATGAGGAAGCCTTGGCTTTAACAAAAGGCGAAAAGTTACATCCCGTTCAATTTGAAGAGATTGGTGCTAAGTATTTTTATACGGCCTATTTATTTAATCGATTGCCGGAATACACCTATATGGAGGTTGGCGACAAGGTATTTGTAGAACCGATGCCGCTAAATGATTGGACGATGAAGCCGATATTTGATAATTGGCAAGCGAAGACCTATGGTCAGGTTTTGGAGAATTTCTGGAAACCATGGGGTTATACCTTGTTTGAGATTATTAAGGATCCTGAAAACCCGATGAGCTTTATTAAGGATGAAGAAGGTAACTTTAAAACTGTTGAAGGTCTTCCTCGTTAATTTTTTGTAAATTTAAAGATGATGCGTGTTATCTTAGCTTTCATTGGCTTATTATTTGCGTCCTCAGCAATCGCTCAGGAGCGTGTTGACAGTGTGAAGCTAGATACTGCGATTGTACGCAATGTGGACAAGGTTCCGGAGTTTGTTGGTGGCGTATCGGCATGGTCGAGTTTCATAAGCCGAAGCTTTGATGCTTATGATGTAATATCGCGTTTAGATAGTACAGATTACGTTGATTTTGGAATTCGACAGACTGCGATCATGGAATTTACCGTTTGCGAGGATGGATCTATTTGTGATATCCGCGTAGCAAATAAAGACAAAATTAGTCCTGCTTTCGCGAAGGAAGTGTTAAGAGTCATGAAGCGCTCGCCGAAGTGGCATCCGGGATTGAAAAATGATAAAGCCGTAAGGACAAGAATTCGACAGAATATCGTTGGAGATTTTGAATTAAAATAAGAAATACCCTTAGCGATTTGCTAAGGGTATTTTTTTATACTTATGGTTGAGGATGCTATCCTTTCATTTCCAGCTTAAGGAATCTTCCGGTTTCGGAGTTCTTTTGTTTGATCAAGCCTTCCGGCGTTCCCTGGAATAGTACAGTTCCACCATTCTTTCCGCCCTCCGGTCCCATATCGATTACCCAGTCTGCCGCTTTGATGACGTCTAAGTTGTGCTCAATGATGAGGATGGAGTTTCCGCGGTCGACCAAACGATTGATAACACCCAATAGGACATTGACATCTTCGAAATGCAAACCTGTAGTAGGTTCGTCCAGGATGTAGAACGTCTTTCCGGTATCCTTCTTAGACAGTTCGGTCGCAAGCTTTACACGTTGTGCTTCACCACCCGATAGGGTTGTAGACGACTGTCCTAAGGTAATATATCCTAATCCGACATCTTGCAAGGTTTTGATCTTACGGTAGATGGAAGGGATGTT